>CAZLED010000081.1:0-10897 GCA_964558485.1 uncultured Ruminococcus sp.
GATGATACATACAAGAATATAACCACAGCACTGTATGCAAGTGAGATACTCGATCAAACAGAATGTGCCGATTGGGAAACGGTACTGGAGACCTTGCCGCCACCGATCCTGAAACTGCTTGTGAAAAGTGTCGCACAATGGAACGGTGCGCTGCGGAAAAAGATCTGCTCCTATCGAGATCTGGATGCAGACGACCCCATGACGATACACGTGGCTGCCATCGAAAATCTGCGTTCGCCATACGAAGATCGGTATAGTATAGATGGCAAATATATCCAGATACTGACGGACTATGTACAGGAGCAGGTCACAAAGTATGTGCAGGAAGGGAACAGAACCTGTGCGATCCGGCTGATGGTGCTGCTGTGCAAGGAGATCTTCGCCAGCAAGAAAACCGCAGATGACCAGACCCTCTCTGCCGGTGAGACCTTTTGTACCGAGCACCTGAAGCAGCTTCTGCAGCAGGCCACCGAGGCAGAGATGCAGCTGGCCTATACGCAGCTTTTGCCGCTTTTGGATATCGAAAAACGGGCAAGAGAATTGGAAGCTGTTGTAGTCGAACAGCCATGGTCGGCAGACATCCTGACACGGTACTGCACCTGGCTGGACGAGCATATGACCGAATGGCGACTGCAGGATCGGCTGTCTATCATGGAACGGCTGGGACAAACACCGGAAGAGATCGTTACCTATCTGCAAAGTCGCAGTGAGCCATATTTCCAAGAAGCCCTGCGGGAATGGTACATGGCAAACGATCCTGCCGCAGCCATTCCTCTCTTGCAGGAAGCACGGGCGAATGCGACAGATCGGCGCGATATATGCTTCTATTCCGAACAATTGGCAGACATGTATAAAAGCTTGGGCGACCGAGACAACGAACGGGATATGCTTTTGTATTTGGTGTTGGAACAGCAGAAAACCTGGTATTTGTCCAGGCTGAAGGCGCTGCTGGAACCGGCCATTTGGCAGGACGTATTCGTGCAGTTTGTGAAGGAGACCTCCAATGAGTCGGAACGATATTGCATGCTGGCCGAGGAAAAGAGGTACGACCTGCTGCTGATGGAGATCATGGATACAGAGGACCTGGGTCTGTTTCTGTACTATGAGACAGCGCTGGCGAAACGATACCCGGAGCAGACCTATGATATCCTGAAAAATCTCCTGCAAAAGACAATGGCAGCAGCCGACAACCGTGCGCTGTACAAATGGGTGATCTCCAAGCTGAAACGAGTGAAAAAGTATCCGCATGGCAAAGAAAAGCTGCAGGAGCTGGTAGACGGCTTTTACGTCCAGTACAGCCAGCGCAGAGCTATGAAGGAAGAATTGGCAAAGGCAGGGTATGTGTTCCATGGCGAAGTATGAGCAAACAGGCGTCGTCGATCTTCTCTCTCGTCCACCACGCCATATTCTGACGAACGAGACCAAAGCCTACTACAAAGGTAAGGTGATCCTGGTGACCGGCGGCGGTGGTTCCATTGGCAGTGCACTGTGCCGTGTGCTGGCAGACTGCGACCCGGACCGGCTGATCGTCGTCGATATTGGCGAAAACGGCGCCTATATGCTGCAGCAGGAGCTGGCGTGGCAGGGGAAGCACTTGACCGTGGAAATCGCATCCGTCCGGGACAGAGACAAGCTAAGCAGCCTGTTCGACCGGTATCGTCCCCAGATCGTCTTCCACGCCGCTGCCCACAAGCACGTGCCGCTGATGGAACGCTGCCCCGATGAAGCCGTCAAGAACAACGTGATGGGCACCTGCAACGTGGCAGACCTGTGCGAAGCCTATGGAACAGAGAAGTGCATCCTGATCTCTACCGACAAGGCCGTGCATCCCACCAGCGTTATGGGCGCCACCAAGCGAATGTGCGAATGGATCCTGCAGAGCCGCCGGGACAGCCATACCTGCTTTGCGGCCGTGCGCTTTGGCAATGTGCTGGATTCCAACGGCTCCGTGATCCCTCTGTTTCGCCGGCAGATCGAAACCGGTGGCCCCATTACCCTGACCGACAAGCGGATCACCCGGTATTTCATGCTGATCCCCGAAGCCGTGCAGTTGGTGATGACCGCCGGTGCCATGTCCCATAACGGCGAGCTGTTCGTGCTGGATATGGGCGAACCGGTGTCGATCTTGGCGCTGGCAGAGAACCTGATCCGGCAATACGGCCTGGAGCCCTATAGAGACATCGACATTCGAGAGGTCGGTCTGCGTCCCGGCGAAAAGCTGTACGAAGAACTGTTTCTAAGCCATAGCCATGTGGAGCAAACGGCGGATCCCTTGCTCTACCGGGAGACCGAGCCTACACCCAGTCGGGAAGCCGTTGCCGAAAAGCTACGTATCCTGCAGGAAGCCGTAGCCACCGGTGAAGCCGACACCGTTCGAGATGCTCTGCACAAAGCCGTACCGGAATACCAATGTGCAAAGGGCAGCATGGGATTGGATTGACTGCGATATAATTTTGTATAAGAAAAAGAGATAGCCGATACCTTTGTACCATGCTATCTCTTTTTTGCGTCAATTTTCCTTGCGCAGCCAGGCCGAAAGGATCCGCAGCTCCCACAGATCGATGCAGGTGGGAAACGCACCATCCGCTACGCCCCGGAGACATTCTCCAAAATCCATCCACCGCACGTCTGCGATCTCCTCTGCTTGCAAACGAAAGTCGCCCATGTCCGGCGTGTACCAGAGGGCATAGATCCGTGTCACCTGCCGGTCGTGGTAGGGGATCCCACGAAAATTGTCACGGGCCGTGATCCGTTTCCAGCCACATTCGTGCAAGGCATCCGCAGAGACCGTCAACCCCAGCTCTTCGGACAACTCTCGAAGGGCAGAGGGAACATAGTCTACCCCAGCTGGAATATGCCCGGCACTGGAAATATCCCAACAGCCGGGGTACGAATCCTTGTTGTCGCTGCGCTTTTGCAGTAGGATCTCCACGCTGTCCCCTTGCCTGCGAAAGAGCCACACGTGGGAGGTCCGATGGGGAACGCCGTATCGGTGTGCAGCAGAGCGCTCCACTACGTCCCCTATCGGTACCCCATATTTGTCAACGATATCCAACCATTCCATCACGAAGCCTCACAGGAACGTGCACAGATTGGCTTCCCCGGCATAACCAGACCCGGCCACATACTGGGGAATGCCGCTGTCCAAATGGGTAGAGAAGGGCACGTGCAAATGTCCTGCCAGCACAGCCTTCAGATTGGGCAGCGTGTTGCACAGCTCTAAGAACGCCGTTGTGGTGGCATCGGGCTTTTGCTGCCGATACCGATGGGCATCCAGAGTACGCAGCAGCGGTTCCGGACAGCCAAACAGATACGGCGGCTCCGCAGGTCCACGACCGGCCATGTATTGGTCGTACATATCCTTGGAGTACAGTGGATTGTGTACCAGCAGCACCGCCGGCATCCCATCTGCCACCGCTTCTTTGAACAGCGCAAACTGCTCGTCGGTGATGTAGTAATACCCATTTTCGATGGCAATAAACTTCACACCGTTCACGACCTTCGTCTGGAACCAGAAATTCCCCGGGAAGGCTTCCATTACGTGGGCAAGACTCTGCTGCTTGTAGGCTTCATCTTCCCAGGCTTCCCCCACGTACAAACTGAATTCATGGTTTCCGGCTGCACAAAATACATCGGCTCCGGCAAAGGTCTCTCTGGTGTAATCCAGATTGGCCTCGGACACAAAGTCGATCATGTCCCCGGTGTGCAGGATCCCGATGTTCTCTCGCTTGGCAAAGTCCATCAGGTCGGCCAGATGGGACAGCAGCCGTTCCGGGTGCCCACCGGTGAAGTCTCTGCCTCGATTTTTCGCCAGATCGTTCTTTCGCTGGTCGTCCCGGTCGTCTGCCAGACAAAGGTGGTTGTCGGACATATGTAGCATCCGGAAGGGAGCCGTAGCACCAACCGGGATCTGTATCTCTGTGATCTGCATAAAAAGCATCTCCTTTTCGCGTATGATGGATACAGTATACCACAATCTGCGCCATTGTGCAAGAAAATTTGCGAAAAATCTTTTCAAACAGAGAAAAATATGGTATACTATGGGCAGTATTCCATAGAACAAAGGAGAAGACAAAAATGAATAGAGACGAACGGATCCCGGCAGGTATGCTGTACTTCTGCGACGACGAGGCCTGGGTCAAAAGACAGGTGGAGCAAATGGATCTGCTGTACGAATACAACAACACCAGACCCACCGACATGCAAAAGCGCCGGGAGATCCTGGAAAAATTCTTAGGCTGTGCCGGAGAGAACCTGTACTTGGAGCCGCCTTTCCACGCCAACTGGGGCATGAACACCTACTTCGGCAAGAACTGCTACGCCAACTTCAACCTGACCTTGGTGGACGACGGCGAGATCCGCATTGGCGACAACGTCATGTTCGCACCCAATGTGGTCGTGTCCACCACCGGTCACCCCATTCAGCCCAACCTGCGCCGCCAGGTAGCGCAGTTCTCCATCCCCGTCACCATTGGCAACAACGTCTGGATCGGCGCCAACACCACCATTCTGCCCGGCGTCACCATTGGCGACAATTCCGTCATCGGTGCCGGCAGTGTGGTCAGCCGTGACATCCCAGCCAATGTGGTGGCCATGGGTACGCCCTGCCGTGTGGTCCGGGAGATCGGCGAACACGACAGAGAATACTATTTCCGAGACAGAAAGATCGATCCGGAAATGGCAGCACTGCTGGACAAATAAATCACAGCAAACAGCAAAAAACAGAGGTGTTCCCAAAAGAGCACCTCTGTTTTGCGTATGCGATCAAGCCTCAGACGGTTCTCCATCCGCATCGATCAACCGGAATCCGGCAGTAGCGGCCACCGGCAGAGAGAACACCAATGCGTGTGCGTCCGAATCCACACCGGCCTTTTGCATGATGGCACGCATGATATCCTTTTTGTTCTTGCCGTTGGTCACGATAAAGATCATCTCTTTTTCCTCGGCCAGCGACATACCAAAGAATTTCTCCGCATCCTTGGCAGCCGCCGTTCCCTTGGCGTGTACGACCGTTCCACCACCGGCACCGGCTTCTCTGGCGGCATCCATCACCACATCCGTGTATCCGGACGCAGCAACGGCAATGATCAGTTCATATGCACTTTCCATGGCATCTCCTTCAATTTCATTCAGCTCTGCACCGTGCAGGAAAAACTGCAGCGTCTTGGCACCACCCACACTGCTCAGTGGGATCGCCAGTGCCACACCGCGGTCCGGCAGATCGATCTGCATATCTCTCGATAATCCCTTCAGGATCTTTTGCGTCCGATTGCCGGGGATCACCGCAAAGTGCAGGGCCTTGTCGGTCTGTTCCAACCCCAGACGAGCCAGCGTCTTCATCCGTGTGGTACCGGCGGCGATGGTAGAATACACCACCGGTATGTCATGCTCCACATAGTATTGTACAAAATCTTCGCTGTCCTCTCGACGGGTGATCGTAATCAGTACGTGAATATTTTTCATTGCTTAACCACCTCACAGATCGATAATGTCGTCGTCGGTATACAGATCCGTGACAGAGGCTCTCTTTTCGGCCTTTGCC
Source organism: uncultured Ruminococcus sp. (assembly GCA_964558485.1). Taxonomy (GTDB): domain Bacteria; phylum Bacillota; class Clostridia; order Oscillospirales; family CAG-272; genus UMGS1696. The sequence goes on from CAZLED010000081.1 coordinate 5,543, forward strand.
AGACGCAGCTTATAGACAAGCCCCAGGATCTGGATCGTGATCAGCGGCATCATGGCCACCATGGCTACGATCCCAAAGGCATCCGTAGAAACGTTCCCACCGCTGGCCTCACAGATCCCCATGGTAAAGGGCAACAGGAAGGTCGCCGTCATGGTACCGGAAGCCACGCCACCGGAGTCAAAGGCAATGGACGTAAAGATCGGCGGCACGTAGAAGGACAGAACCAGCGCCAGCATATACCCCGGTACTAAGAAATAGAAAATGTTCAGCCCGGTCAGCGCACGCAGGATCCCGATACCGGCAGCACAGGCGATACCGATCCCCAGCGTGATCTCCAAGGCACGAGAGGGAATGGCACCGGCCGTAATGTCTTCCACCTGCTTCTTCAGCACGTGGACCGCCGGTTCTGCTGCTACGATGAAATACCCGATGACCATGCCAATGGGGATCGCCAGCCACTTCCAGGAGGCACCGCCAATGAGCTTGCCGATGTATTGTCCGGCCGGCATAAAGCCCACGTTGGCACCGGTCAGAAACAGCACCAGTCCCACATATGTATACACGATCCCCACGCCGATCCGCAGCAGATTCTCCTGTCCCAGCCGACCACCGCTTCTGGTGTGCAGCGCCTGGTAAATGAAGAAGAATAGCACGATCGGGCCCACTGCCATGGCAACTTCCTTCATGTAGTGGGGCAGATTCTTGCAAAAGAGCAAAAACATCTCCCGGGATTCCACCGGCACCGGATAGACCTCTGCCTGGTAAGCAGCATTGCCCGTCTGGAATACCAAGCCTAAGATCAGCACCGCCAGGATCGGCCCAATGGAGCACAGCGCCACCAGACCAAAGCTGTCGTCCCCGGCGCCCTTGTCGGAACGAATGGAGGACACACCCACACCCAGAGCCATGATGAACGGCACCGTCATAGGTCCCGTCGTGACCCCACCGGAGTCAAAGGCCACGGAGCGGAAGGACGGATCCACAAAGATCGCCAGCGCAAAGACAATGGCATAGAAGACCCACAGAAAATACCGCAGCTCGATGTGGAACAGGATCCGCAGCATGGACACCACCAAGAAGACGCCCACACCCACAGCCACCGACAGCATCAGCGTCATAGAGGGAATGGTGGGTACCTGTCCGGCCAGGATCTGCAGGTCAGGCTCGGAAATGGTGATCATGATCCCAACGAACAGGGAAATGCAGATGATGTTCCAGATCTTCCGGGATCTTGTCATTTGGGCACCCACGTATTCTCCCATGGGAGTCATAGCGGTCTCGGCACCCAGTGTGAAAAGTCCCATCCCCAGCACCACCAGCACCGTTCCGGCCAGGTATGTGATCAGCATACCACCGGACACCGGCGTCAGCGTACAGCAAAGCAGCAGCACGATCAGCGCCACCGGCAATACCGAATGCAGGGATTCCATGATCTTTTCACGAAGGATCGTTTTGTTTTTCAGCAAAATAGCACCTCGCTTTATGATAGGATACACAGATCCGCCAAAAAGCCATAGCCGCACGGCGCAGATCCATGTCCACAAAATGTACCTATTATATAGTATACCAGACGAATTCCGGAAATGCAACCGAAAAAAGGGTAAATTTACATTTTGGTAACGAAAAAGAGAGGTCTGCAGTTACAGTTGTGAAATAGCACGGATTCGGTAAAGTGACTAAAATATGAGCGTAAAATTCGTAACATATGTGCATTGCAAACTGCGGACAAAAGTTTTATAATATATTCAATAAAAGTGCTATTGAAAAGTGAGGTAGAATCGTATGAAATGCAAAAACACAGCCTTGGTGCTGGCGCTGTTGCTGCTGGCATCCTCTGTAACCGCTTGTGGAGAGACCACGACCAAGGAAACCACCGGTACCACCGAGACCGTAGAGACCCAGCGTGAGACCACGGAGCAGGAAGCTCGTATGGCGATCCCGGACGATCTGCCGGACGAAAAATTTGACGGCGCTACGTTCTGCGTCCTGACCAGAGACCGGGATGACTTTATCAACGATATAGGCGTAGAACTGGAGCTGACCGGAGACGTGGTGGACGACGCCATCTATAACCGGAACCAAGCTGTGTCCGAACGGTTCGATGTGAAGATCACAGCCGAGTACGCCGAAAACAACGGTACGTCTACCCACGCTACGGCACAGGCTGCGGTGCTGGCAGGGGATTCTTCCTATGATGTGGTGGAGAATCAGGTGACCCAGATGGCCGGTACCTGTACCTCCGGTGTGTATCTGGATTGGTACACCCAGCTGCCCTACGTGAATCTGGACAAGCCCTGGTACATCGGGAACGCCGCCGAGGCATTGTCGGTGAACGGACACGCCTATGCCATGATCGGTGAATATTGCCTGGACGTACTGCGGTTCACATACTGTATGTACTACAACCAGGAGATCGCCGAAGAGTACGATCTGGAAAATATCTACGACGTGGTCAACGACGGTCGCTGGACCTACGACTATCTGAAGATGCTGGCCGATACCGTGTATGTGGACCTGAACGCCGACGGTGCCAAGGATTTTGACGACCGCCTGGCCATCTCCGGCGACCCCTATAGCGCCGTAGTCACCTACCAGTATGCCTTCAACAACCCCGTGGCCGGACTGGACGAAAACGGTCTGCCCTATGTTGCCATCAACCGGGAAAAGGCCCACGACATCGTGGTCAAGCTCAACGCCATGTATTGGGAATCCGTCGGCGGTCTGACCGAGGGCTGGGGCTCCGGTTCATCGACCTGGAACGCCGGCAATCTGCTGTGCTACACCGGTCTGTTCAACAACTCCACCGGCTTTGGCGACCTGGAATTTGACTTTGCGATCATCCCCTATCCAAAGTATGATGAGGATCAGGAAAGCTACTACACCATGGCAGATGGTGCCCACGGTGCTATGATGGTGCCGATCACCATTGCGGATCCCACCAGAACCTCCATCATCATCGAAGCCCAGAACGCCGAGACCTATAAGCAGGTGCTGCCGGCCTATTTCGATACCGCTCTGAAGAACCGTTACTCCCGTGACCAGGAATCCGGTGAGATGCTGGATCTGTTGATGAGCTGCCGTGTGTTCGACTTTGGGTATATGTACAACACCGGTCTGGCGTTCATCATCCAGAGCATGGTTTCCACCAACAGCAGCAGCACCGAATCCCAGTACGCCTCCCAGATCACAAAGGCCGAGACCGAATACGCCAAGGTCATCGAAGAATACCTGTCTCTGGAAGGAACTATGTAACATACAAGCACACAAAAAAGAGGGTCACGTGCCCTCTTTTTCTATATCCATTTAGAATACACCGATCTCCTCCAAAACCGCTTGTCCGCCGGAAACATACCGTGGCGAGACCAGCGTGTCCGGTTCAAAGGGAAGCGGTGCCGAGCCGTCCAACCGGATCAGCTGCCGGTTCCGCATGAGCACATCCTCTGCCGAAAGCAGCGCCTGTCGTACCTTGGGCGGCGTGACCTCTTCCACATGGGCCAAAATGCCTTCCAGATCCCCGTATCGATTGAGCAGATCGGCCGCTCTCTTGGGACCAATACCGGGGATCCCGGCAATGTTGTCGCTTTTGTCCCCGGTCAAGCACTTGTGATCTGCAAACCGATCCGGCGTCACCCCATATTTGGCAAGCACCGTCTCCGGCGTGACAAAGGTACTGTCAAAGCCCCGGTACAGCATCACCGAAACATTTTCCCGAATGAGCTGGTAGTAGTCCCGGTCGGTGGACATGATCAACACCGTCCAGTCCCGTGCCGCACAGTTTAACGCATAGGCTGCGATCACATCGTCCGCTTCACACCCGTGGATCTCTGCGTGTGGGATCTCCATTTTCTCCAACAATTTGTAGATGTACGGCAGCTGGGTAAAGGGGCAGTCGTCCGGTGCCATGGCGCTGTAGTCCGGCCGATTCGCCTTGTAATCCGGACACATCTGCCGCCGGTCGCCATTTTCTTCGCTATCAAACAGCACCAGCATATGGGAAGGCCGACACAGCTGGACTACCTTGCGCATGGCACTGGCAAAGCCCACCACAGCCTGTACCTTTCCGCCGTCTCGTCCCCGAACCTCCGGCATACCATAAAACATTTTGAATAAAAGATTGTGTCCATCGACAAGGAGCAAATGGGGCATGATCCTACCTCACAAAAAAATTCTCCCACAAAGGAGTGCGTTCACTATAGTATACCATACTTCGACAAAAAAAGCAATTGCAGAAGGGGAAACAATCTGCAACCTTTTTTGCCGCAGGGATTGTATTTTTCTGGCAAATATGCTATACTATTGGCATCAAAACCCATGAAGGGAACGAAAGGAGCAACGCATATGCAGCTTGCTTTACGAAATTTGGATCTGACAGTCGATTTTACGAAGAAAACGGTAACGTCTCTGCGATTGTTGGGAAAGGAACGCCTGTGTGCCCCATCGCCGCTGTTCCGTGTCCAACTATTGGATAGAACCGGTGCCGCCACACAGTGCAGTGCCTACGATGCCACCATCTGCCAGGAGACTGCCGACGGTGCCACATACACGGATTTTGCCGCCATGCCTGGTCTAAAAGTCCAGGTACACCTGACAAACGAAAACGGCGAGGCTGCCTGGCGCATCGATGTGACACCGGGAGACACCGAGCATTTGGTGGAGTGGGTGGACTTTCCCCTGGTGACACTGCCCACACTTACCGAAAACGATCCGGAAAACGGTGGCTCCATCCTGTTCCCCTACAACGAAGGGGCGCTTGTGTCCAATATCGAGCTGCGGGAAAACTCGCACCTACGCCACATGGAACCCCGGTATCCTTCCGAAGGCTGCTTCCCGGTGTTCCCCAATATGGTCTGCACCCAAATGCTGGGCTACATCTGGAACGACGCAGGCCTGTACCTGGGCGCCCACGATCCGGCACGTGGCGTCAAGGGCATCGATTTCTTCCCGGCACAGGGTGGCGTGACCATGCAGATGCGCCTGTTTTGCGGCGTGACCTATGGCGAAACCTACCAACAGGGCTATCCCATCGTGTGGGCTGCCGTAGACGGAAGCTGGGAGTCGGCTGCCGAACGGTACCGCAACTGGTTTGCCGAAAATCTGCCACCGAGAGCGTACAAGATCGCCGACAATCCCAACCTGCCGGAATGGTATGAGGATTCGCCGCTGATCATTTCCTACCCGGTCAGAGGCATCCACGACATGGACACCATGACCCCCAATAAGCTGTTCCCCTACACCAATGCGCTGCCGCTGATCGACGAACTGCGAGAGGCCACGGACAGCCGCCTGCTGGTACTGCTCATGCATTGCGAAGGCACCGCACCCTGGGCACCGCCGTACGTATGGCCGCCCTTTGGT
>CAZLED010000082.1:0-10828 GCA_964558485.1 uncultured Ruminococcus sp.
ACCTTGATCTGCTTGCCTGCGAACAGGTTGATGCCAATGGCAAAGATCAGCACAGAACCCACCAAAGACAGGTCGGAGATGATGGCAGTACCGGTAAACAATGGCTGCAGGAACCGGGCCAGCAGGGTCAGCAGTCCCTGATAGAGACCCATGGGGACAAAGGAGCACAGCACACCCACACCCAATGTGGAGGCAAAGATCATAGTGGACACAAAGTCCAAGAGCGATTTGGTATACAGCAGCTCTGCACCCAGACCCAAGCCGTCGTTGAAGGAGCCAATGATGGACATAGCACCGATGGAGGTCACCAGTGTAGTGGTCACAAAGCCTTCGGTGAAGGTGGCGTTGGCGTGCCGGAATAGCTTCAAGGTTTTCAGCGTATCGCCGATGGATTCCAGACGCTCCTCGATTCTTAGCAGTTCTCCCACCATGGTGCCAATCACCAGCGACAGGATCATCAGCATGGTTCCCTGTGTGGACAGGCCGTCTTCTGTGACCACCAGCATTTCGGACAGTGTGCCGGAGATACCGATGAACATGGTGGCGATACCCAGCACCTTCATCATGGCTTCCTGCAATCGTGTGGGTATGCCCTTTCGTGCCAGCAGTCCTATGCTGCTGCCGACAATGACAGTGATGCAATTGACGATTGTACCGATTCCAATCATATGGTCATCTCCTTAAAACATAGAAAGCTGGTTGGTTTTGGTCAGTCCCTTCAGGGCACCGTTGCGCTCTAAGATATCCAGCACGGTTTTCGACATTTTGGCTTCCTGCTGCAGCTGGTCGATGGAATAGATCTCTGTGCGGTCACGGGCCTGCATGATGCTGTCTGCGGCGTTGGCACCGATACCGGGCAGCGAAGAAAACGGCAGACGGATCTTACCGTTCTCCGGCAAATACTTATGAGCATGGGACTTTTGGATGTCCACAGGTAAAAACTCGTACCCTCTCTGGTAATACTCATTGACCAGCATCAGAGCATCGGCCACGTCTACGTCTTTTTGAGACAGCTCGTTGCGGCGCTTGTTCATATCGGTCAATGTGTTCTTCACATGGTCCTTGCCACCCATGACGATCTCGCCGTCAAAGCCATCGGGAGCCGCAGAGAAATATCCGGCGTAGAAGGCCACAGGATAGTAGATCTTATACCACATCAGGCGAATGGCGTCCATGACGTAAGCGGCGGCGTGGGCTTTCGGGAACATATACCGGATCTTTTGCAGGGAATCGATGTACCACTGGGGCACATTGTGTTCCAGCATGGCATCCTGCATTTCCTGGGGAATGATCACGCCTTTTTTGTTTTTCCGCACGAACTCCATGATCTTAAAGGACAGGCTCTTGTCCATGTGGTATTTGTGGATCAGGGTCATCATGATGTCGTCTCGACACCCGATCACGTCCGAAATGGTACAGACCTTATTGGCGATCAAATCCTGTGCGTTCCCCAACCAGCAGCCGGTGCCGTGGGTCAGACCGGAGATCTGCAGCAGGTCGGTGAAGTTCTTGGGCTGGGCATCCATCAGCACTCCACGGATAAAGCGGGTACCCATCTCCGGCAGACCCAGGGTGGCGGTCTTGGAGTCGATCTGCTCCGGGGTCACGCCGATGGGTTCGGTGGAGGTGAAGCTCTGGTACACGGCCGGGTCACTCAGCGGCACATCCAACACGGGCACGCCGGAGTATTCTTCCATTCGCTTATATTTGGTGGGAATATCGTGCCCCAGAATATCCAGCTTCAGGATGGTATCGTGAAGGTACTTGAACTCGAAGTGGGTGGTGATGATGTCGGAATTGGGGTCGTCTGCCGGGTGCTGGACAGGGGAGAAATCGGTGATGTCGTATTCCGCTGGCACGACGATGATCCCACCGGGGTGCTGGCCTGTGGTGCGCTTGACACCTACGCAGCCTGCCACCAGCCGATCCACCTCTGCCCGGTTGACGGAAATACCTTTGTCATCCAAATAGTGCATGATGTACCCATATGCCGTTTTGTCTGCCAGGGTACCGATGGTACCGGCCTTAAACGCTTTGCCGCTGCCAAACAACACTTCGGTGAATCGGTGGGCATCCCCTTGTACGTCGCCGGAGAAGTTCAGGTCGATGTCGGGGGTCTTGTCCCCTTTGAAGCCCAGGAAGGTCTCAAAGGGAATGTCGTGGCCGTCCCGTTCCAGCGGTGTACCACATTCGGGGCAGTTTTTCTCCGGCAGGTCGAAACCGGACCCCACCTCGCCACCTTCCAGAAATTGGCTCCATTTGCACTTGGGGCAGCGATAGTGCGGTGGCAGCGGATTGACACGGGTGATCCCGGCCATGGTGGCGGCAAAGGACGAACCCACCGAGCCACGGGAGCCCACCTGGTAGCCCTTGGATTCACTGTTTTCTACCAGCTTCCGGGCAATGATGTACATGATGGCAAAGCCGTTGGAAATGATGGAGTTCAGTTCCCGTTCCAATCGGGCAGACACCACTTCCGGCAGCGGATCGCCATACAGCTCCTTGGCAAGGTCCCAGCATTTGGTGGTCAGTTCTTCTTCGGCGCCATCGATGTGCGGCGGATAGTTGCCTTCCGGAATGGGGCGCACTACGTCGATGCTGTCGGCGATGCGGTTGGGATTTTCGATGACCACTTCCCTTGCCAGGTCTTCGCCCAGGTACTCAAACTCCGCCAGCATTTCTTCGGTGGTACGATAGTACAGATAGGTTTCTTTGTCGGCGTCCTTGAACTTCAAACCAGACAGGATGATGCGGCGATAGATCTCGTCTTCAGGATTTAAGTAGTGGGCGTCGCAGGTGGCGCAGACAGGCTTACCGGCTTTCCGTCCGATCTCGATGACACGGCGGTTCAGGTTCCGCAGCTCTTCTTCGTTCTTGACCATGCCCTGCTCGATCATGAAGCTATTGTTGGAGATGGGCTGGATCTCCAGGTAATCGTAGAAGGATGCCATTTCCAGCAGGTCTGCTTCAGAGCGGCCTTCCCGGATGGCGGTAAACAGCTCGCCGGCTTCACAGGCAGAACCGATGATCAGGCCGTCCCGCAGTTCTTCCAGATGGGAACGAGGGATACGGGGATTCCGGCGGTAGTATTTCAGGTAGCCATCGGACACCAGCTTGTACAGGTTTTTCATGCCTGCCTGGTTCTTGACCAGAATGATCATATGATAGGTCTTCAGCTTCAGTGGGTCGGCCTTTTCGCTCATGGCATAGTTCAAAAGGCCAATATTGGAGATGCCTTCCTGCTCCAGATCTTCTGCCATACAGAAGTAGATGTTCGCCAACATTTCGGCGTCGTCACAGGCTCTGTGGTGGTTGAAGTCACCTAAATTGTAGTGCTTGGCCAAGGTATCCAGCTTGTGGTTCTTCAGGTCTGGATTCATGTACCGGGACATGGCAAGAGTATCCAGATAGGGGTTCTGGAACGGCAGACCCAGGTTTTCCGCTGCCTGTCGGATGAAGCCGGTATCGAAGGTGGCGTTGTGGGCGATCAGCAGCTTGTCACCGATAAAATCGAAGAATTCCGGCAGCACCACGTCAATGGTGGGTTCGTTCGCCACCATTTCGTCTGTGATCCCGGTCAGCTCCACGATGTTCTGCGGAATAGGTTCGCCAGGGTTGACCAGACGATTGAAGCGTTCCAGCACCTGACCGCCTTTGATCCGCACGGCACCGATCTCGGTGATCTTACAGCTGACCGCAGACAGACCGGTGGTCTCGATGTCGAACACGATCACTTCATCGGAAAAGCCTACGTCTTCCCCTTTGTAGGAGGCACGGAAGGTATCGTCCACGTAGTAGGCTTCTACGCCGTACAGGATCTTGATATCCTTGCCGTCTTTTTTCAGTCCATCGGCAGTCAGCATGGCCACGGGGAAAGACTGCAGGTTGCCGTGGTCGGTGATGGCGATGGCTTTGTGTCCCCAGCGTGCTGCCGTTTTGACCACTTCGTCGGCTTTGGTGGTGGCGTCCATAGCGGACATACAGGTGTGCAGATGCAGCTCCACCCGTTTTTCCTCGGATTTGTCCTGGCGCAGTACGGCTTTCACCTGTAAAATATCCGTATACTGCATGAACAGTTCGCCATCGAAGGTATCCTTTTTGATGCTGCCACGGACGGCGTATCGCTTGCCCTTGGACCACAGGCTCAGTGCTTCGTCCATTTGCTCGATGGGCACGGTGAGCTTCACGTAAAGGGACGCTTCTTTGTCGGTGAGCGCCACGGTGATCATGGTCTTGTCGCCTTTGCGGGTGTCTTTTGTTTGGATATCGAACACCTCGCCCAGGATGATGCAGCTTTTGGCAGTGGCATGGATGGCACGGAGCGGCACAGCTTCTTCCAGAGAGAACAGCTCGCCATATACTACCGAAGGTTCGGACACATCGAAGGTGCACCGGCCGGAACGCACGACGCCTTCGCCGATCCATTCCACCTGGTCTTCGCCGGTGAACAGGGAGAACACACGGGGCAGTGCCGGTTTTTCCACTTCCTCCGCTGCTGCATTGTTCCCTTCTTCGGCACGTTTGGCGGCTTCGGCTTCCAGGCGTTCTGCTTCCTGTTGGATCAGCACAGCCTGGGACTGCAGCTGTTCCAGTTGTCCCTGCATGAAGGCTTCGTACTGGTCTTGTGCGTTTTCGGCTTCCAGGATCTCCACTTTGTAGGTGATGCCAAATTCGCTGCCGATGATGCCGGCGATCACCTGGCTGGTTCGTGCCAGGTCCAACAGAGACAGACCGCCACGGGTAAAGGGGATCCGGAAGCGCAGGACGTCGTCTTCTCGCTCTAAGGTATATCGATTGAAAAAGCCGTTTGCCACCACGCCTACACGGGCTGCTTCCGTCAGCACCTCTGGGATATAATCGGTGGAAAACAGCGCCATGGGATAATGTGGCAGGATACGCATTTGGGAAAGCTCATAGGTGCGAGCAATGTCGGTTTCCAGCTCATACAAATCTTTTTTGCGATACAGCTTGGGCAGATTGCAGTTGACCTCGGCGATCCGGCGCTCCTTATCCAGACGCACCTTCACCTCTGTGGCATTCTCGAAGATTTCTTTCGCTATACCCAAGGGAATATATCGCTTGAATACCTCGCCCAGCTTGCGGTCAGCCATGGTTCTCACCACTTTCTATGGTACGTGCCATATCGTCCTGCAGCATATGTACCAGTGTGGGGATCAGCTCGTCCTCCGGCACCTTGCAGATGGTCTTGCCCTTGCGGAACACAAGACCGCATCCCTTGCCGCCGGCGATGCCGTAGTCCGCTTCTCTGGCCTCTCCTGGACCATTGACCACACAGCCCATGATGGCAACGTCGATATTTCTGCCATGGGTATCCAAGTCTTCCAGTGCCTTTTTACAGGATGCCTGCAATGCGATCAGATCGATGGCAGTGCGGCCACAGGTGGGACAGGAGATGAAGTTGATGCCACCTTTTTCCCAGCGACCGGCAGCTTTCAGGATCTCACCGGCGGCCTTGATCTCTTCTGCCGGATCGGCGGTCAAGGACACACGGATGGTGTCACCGATGCCTTCCGTCAGCAGTGCGCCGATACCGATGGCGTTTTTGACCAGTCCCGAATACCAGTCTCCGGCTTCGGTCACGCCCAGGTGGATGGGATAATCCGATGCGCTGGCTACGATCCGGCAGGCTTCCAGCATATTTTGCACATTGGATGCTTTGATGGACAGAACGATATCGGAGAAGCCGTATTTTTCCAGCATTTCTGCCTGGGTCAATGCGGATTCTGCCAGGGCTTCCGGTGCGGGAGAGCCATATTTTGCCAGAAGCTTTTTGTCCAGGGATCCGCTGTTGACACCGATCCGGATGGGGACACCGGCACTCCGGCAGGCTCTGGCCACCTCCTCCACCTTCCATGCTTCTCCAATGTTGCCGGGATTGATGCGGATCTTGTCGGCACCCTGACGCAGTGCGGCCAAAGCGATCCGGTAGTCAAAATGGATATCGGCCACCAGTGGGGATGTGCTGCCGTGCTTTTTGGCATAGGAAAAGATCACGGCATCTTCTTCGGTGGGAACGGCCATGCGCACGATGTCACAGCCTGCTTTTTCCAGCGCCAGGATCTGGGCAGTGGTGCCCTCCAGGTCGGATGCCGGTCTGTTGGTCATGGACTGGATGGATACCGGTGCGCTGCCGCCGATAGCGATCTTGCCTACCTGCACTGTCCGTGTCTGATGTCGAACCATACTACAACACGCCTTTCTTTGTCAAAAAATACATATGGAGATATTATAACACAAATCGGCGGAAAATACTGCACAGAAATTTCTTGCTTAAATTGGCAAAAATATACGAATCGTGAAATTGACGAAAAAACCCGCAAGTCAAAAAACTCACGGGATTTTCTGTCATGTTTAAAATAAATTGATGATGTCCTTACAGGTGATCACGACGAACAGGATCATGAGCAGCACCATACCGGCAAAATGGATCATGCCTTCCACGTCCCGGTTGATGGGCTTGCGGCGCACCAGCTCGATCAGCTGGAACAGCAGTCGGCCACCGTCCAATGCCGGGAATGGAAGCAGGTTCATGACGCCCAGGTTCATACTGATGACCACAGCCATATAGATCAGATCCTCCACACCTTCCTTGGCTGCCTCACCCAGGGTCTCCGTTACGCCCACCGGTCCGGACACCGACTCGATGCTATACCGGCCTGCCAGCATATCATAGAGGGATTCCCAGATCATTTTGATGGTGGAGGTGGCTCTGTAGAAGGAGTGCTTCAGGATGGTGGCGGCGTTCACGTCTTCACCCAGCACGTAGAAATCCACGTCACCGAAGATGGTGCCGCTTTCGTAGAAGGTGGGAAACTGCACTTCGGGAACCACGACGGTCTCGCCGTTTCGCACCACGGTGATGTCCAGCGGTTCCCAGCCACGGCGCATGACCTCGTACACCAGCTCGTTGGCGATGTGTACTTTGGCAGGCCCCACTTTGACAATGGTATCGCCCACCATAAGGCCGTAGGTCTCCGTGGATGGGGTCTCCAACACAGCAGATTCCGTTTCGGTCTCCGTGACTGCCACCGGTTCCTGGAACTTGGCAATGGTCGTAGAGGGCAGTCGATCCTGCGCCATGACCAAAACGCTCATGACCAGCACACCGATGCAGATATTCATGGTGGCACCGGCTACCGTGATGATGATCCGCTGCCACACGGGTTTCCGATGGAAGGCATTGGGATCCTCGGATTCTTCATCCTCACCCACCATGCTGACGAAGCCACCGATGGGCAGTGCACGAAGCGAATAGGCGATGCCCGTCTTCTTCGACACTTTGGTGAACAGCTTAGGACCCATGCCGATGGCAAACTCTCGGATGGTCACATGGAACAGGCGTGCACACAAATAATGCCCCAGCTCATGGATAAAGATCAGAAATCCAAAGATCAGCAGGGCTATAACGATGGTCCAGATGTTTATAGAGATCACTTCCTATCTGTTGCGGAATTTCTGCAGGAGCGCAGCTGTCTTCCGTTTTGTACGGTCTACCGTATCGAGGACGTCCTCTATGGTCGTATACATTTCGCCGTCCCATGCCGCCATGGTCTCCATGACCACCTGGGCGATGGCAGAAAACGGGATCTGGTCGGCTAAGAAGGCATCTACAGCCGCTTCGTCTGCAGCGATCAATGCCGCCGGATAGCTGCCATCGGCTCGTATCGCTTCTCTTGCGACACGAAGCAGTGGAAAGGCATTTTCGTCCGGTGCAGCAAAGGTCAGGCTTGCCAAGGCAGCAAAGTCCAAGCCGGGTGTCTCCACCACGTCACGTGCCGGATGGGTAAAGGCATATCGGATACAATACCGCATATCCGGCGGTGCCAGCTGTGCGATGACGGTATTGTCAGTATATTCCACCATGGAATGGATTATACTCTGCCGATGGATCAGCACCTCCACCTGGTGCTCCGGCACATGGAACAGCCGCACAGCCTCCATGATCTCAAAGCCCTTGTTCATAAGCGTTGCGCTGTCTACGGTGATCTTCGGACCCATTTTCCACGTGGGATGGGCCAAGGTCTGGGCTTTGGTCACCTGGTCGAGCTGCGCCTTTGTGTATCCGAAAAAGGGACCACCGGATGCCGTCAGCAGGATCCGTTTCAGCGAGGCGCCTGGGCTGTCCTGCAGGCACTGGAAGATGGCGCTGTGTTCACTGTCCACCGGGATCAGCTCTCCACCGGATCGGCGGATGTGCGCCCACAGGATATCTCCCAGCACGATCACCGCTTCCTTATTGGCCATTGCCACACGTTTTCCACTGTCGGCGGCGGCGATGGCTGTGGGAATACCGGCCAGTCCGGCGATGGCGTGGAGGATACAATCCGCATTGGTGGTACGGATGGCGTCCAACAGCGCATCTTGCGTCCATATGACCTTCGGGCAGCTCTGTCCCAGCCGTTCTCTCAGCTGCTCTGCGGCGGTTTGATCCTTGACGTACACGGTCTCCGGGTGAAAGGTCTGGATTTGCCGGGTCAGGGTATCCAGTTGATTCCAGGCCGTCAGCAGCGACACAGACAGTCCCATATCCTGCACCACATCCAATGCCTGTGTACCCACAGAACCGGTGCTGCCCAGGATGGCTACTTTTTTGATTTGCATTCTATCTATCCTTAAAACGTATTATGAAAAGAGGTATCCAAAGAAGTACAGCAGGATGTACAGCACCGGTGCGGTGGCCATGACGCTGTCGAAGCGATCCATAACGCCGCCGTGTCCGGGAAAGAGCTTGCCATAGTCCTTGATTCCGTAGTACCGTTTGACCACCGATGCGATCAGGTCGCCGATCTGGGAGACCACCGAAATGATGGCACCAAAGACGGCCAGCGCCAGGATCGTCCCCATGTCAGCAATACAGCCATATACAGCATAGGCGATGGCTGTGAACACGATACCGCCGATGGAGCCTTCCACGGTCTTCTTGGGACTGACCTCCGGGATGAGCTTGTGCTTGCCCAGCAGACGGCCGGTGAAGTAGGCAAAGGTGTCGCTGACCCAGGCACCGATAAAGGGCAGCAGATACAGAGACGTGCTGTCGCCACTGCGTCGCAGACACAAAATGCTGGTGAACGCCACGGTCACGTACAGGGTCATCATGAGTAGCGCCGCTGCGTCGGGGAACTGGATCTTCCCACGGCTGAACACCACCACCGCAAAGGTATACAGCATCAGCACCACAAACAGCAGAAATACATATTCGATCGCACGTGCATTGCCAAGCGACCGGGGCAGAAACACGCTGCCGGCTGCCAACAGGAAATGAGGGATCCACAGGGCAAGGGAGCCGATCGCATGGGGTGCTTCTGCGGTGCCTCGGATGCAGTGCCACAGCTCGTACACGGCAACCATGCTCAGCACCGCCATGGCGATCTCAAATAGGATGGTATTCGAAAAGATACACACCGGTACAAAAATACACAGGGCCACGATGGCTGTAATGATTCTTGTTCGCATAACACACCTCACGCTTTATCCAGTCCGCCCCAACGCCGTTTGCGTCCGGCGAAGCTTCTTACCATATCGTCCACATCGGCTTCCGTCAGTTCAGGCCACATTTTGTCCGAAAAATAATATTCCGCATAGGCACTTTGCCACAATAGGAAGTTGGAGATACGCAGTTCCTTGCCGGTACGCACCACCAGATCCGGGTCCGGACAATGGGCCGTGTACAGGTGGGCGTTGATATCGGCTTCGGTGATCTCGGTCTTCCCTTCTGCCAGCAGCGACTGTACCGCATGGGTGATCTCTGCTCTGCCGCCGTAATTGAGCGCAATATTCAGCACATAGGGACGGCCCACGGTGCTTTGTTCCAGTGCTTCCAGATGGGCACGCATGGCAGGCGTGAACGGGGATTTGTCCCCGATGAAGTGGAATTCGATCTCCTTTTCGGTGTCGGCTTCCTTGGCAAACTGATCCAGCAAACGGAGGATGGCGTCTACTTCGGTTTTGGGACGATTCCAATTTTCGGTGGAAAAGGCGTACACGGTGCAATACCGGATCCCGATACGGCGACAATAGCGCACGATCTTTTTGAAATTTTCGGCACCGGCTTTATGTCCGGCTTCTCTGGGGAGCATACGGGCATTTGCCCATCGGCCGTTGCCGTCCATGATGAAGGCGATGTGGGCAAGGCCGGCGCGTTCCACCAAGGTGGTGATCTCATTGGATTGATTCATCTTTGTTTCCTTTGATGGTCTGACAAAAGCAAAGTCCCGGATGCTCCGGAAAACCGGAAGACCCGGGCACGATGCAAAACAGCTTTGGTCAGATCGCCATGATCTCCTTTTCCTTGGCAGCGGTCAGGTTGTCGATCTCCTTGATGTACTTGTCGGTCATCTCCTGTACGGTCTTGTCGGAGGCCTTCTGTTCATCCTCGGTCATTTCGCCGTTCTTCTTCATGGTCTTGCTCTTATCGTTGGCGTCACGACGGATGTTCCGGATGGCAACCTTGGCATCCTCGCCCTTCTTCTGCAGACCCTTCTTGATCTCTTTCCGTCTTTCCTCGGTGAGTTGCGGGAACACCAGACGGATCACGGTGCCGTCGTTCTGGGGATTGATACCGATATCGGAGGTCAGGATGGCCTTCTCGATGCTCTTCAGCGTGGTCTTATCCCACGGTGTGATGGCAAGGGTCTTGGGGTCTGTTACCTTTACTTCTGCCATAGAAGTGATGGCTGTGGGAGAACCGTAGTAATCCACGGTCAGGTTGTTCAGTACAGCAGCGTTGGCACGACCGGCACGGATGCCTGCCAGCTCCTCCTGGTACACGCTGATGGACTTTTGCATCTTGCCTTCAAATTCCTTAGTA
>CAZLED010000083.1:0-10037 GCA_964558485.1 uncultured Ruminococcus sp.
ACACCCCTATCCTTGGGCGCTGCCCGCGCAGGGCGTTCCTTCCGATACCAATCGGGAAAAGATATTGAGATACGCCCAACGCCAGTTGCAGAAAACCGGGGGACATGGGGTTACCCCCATGGGTGTCAGCCCCAAGTGCAGCTTGAACTATACAATCATCCAAGAAAGGATCCATGTAAGATGCAAAACTATAACCAACCACACCCACAAAAGAAAAAGCATAAGACCCGGCGGCACCGCAGCTTTGGTATGGTCATGCTGACGATCGTGCTGTGTGCGGCGCTGTGCCTGGTGGGGATCTTTGCCATCGTGTATTTTGCCGGTGTGCGATATATCACCGTCAAGGTGTCGGACGACGTGTATGTCAAATTCTTAGGTCTGGTGGACGACGATGGTTCCCCGTACAAAGGGCGTATCATCTACTCCGATGGCATCTCTGCAGAGGTGGACCTGGAGCGCAGCCAGATCGCCTACTCCAATGGCGATATCTACGAAGGAGAGCTGAACAATAACCTGCTCAAGGAAGGCACCGGTCGGATGCTGTACGCCAATGGGGACATCTACGAAGGCAGCTTCACCCACGATGCCCTGAACGGTGAAGGCACCTACACCTATGTGAACGGGGACGTGTACGTGGGCAGCTTTGTGGGCGGCGTCAAGGATGGCATGGGCACCTACACCTTTGCAGATGGATCCGTGTACGAAGGCAGCTTTGCCGGGGACAAAAAGCACGGCGCCGGTATGTACCAGTTTGCCAGCGGCGACACCTTTGTGGGCACCTACGAAAACGACCTGAAGGAAGGCGAAGGCATCTACACCTGGGCCAACGGCGACATCTACGAAGGCAACTTTATCGCAGACCAGCGCAGCGGCTACGGCACCTACACCTGGGCCAACGGCGAACGCTACGAAGGCCAGTTCCAGGACAACCTGATGAGCGGCGAAGGCACCTACACCTGGCCCAGCGGCCGAGAATACACCGGCTACTTCGACAACGGGGTGATCGTTCGAGTAAAGTAGTCGGAGACTACTTTACTCGACAAATAAGTCGCTGAGGCAACTTATTTGCGGATGCTACAGAATCCAATAAAAAATGGGTATCACACAGTACGTATGGTACCCATTTTTTTTGTTTTGTCGTTTTATCCGAAATCATTTTATTTTCCATTGTACGCCTGCTTTCTGCTATCTTACTTCCCCCAGATGTACATACGTCCAAAGTAGGGCGGGATGTCGTCAGCCGAGGTCGATATGAATACCAAGGGTAGGTTGACCCATATATGGGTCGCCGCCCTACATTCGGCGTACGAAATCGATACTGCATACGATCCCCATTACGGGTATCACTCCAGAATCGTTTTTGTACGCCGAATGTAGGGCGGCACCCCATGTATGGGGATGACAACTACTTGGCTACGTTAACGATTTGGTATTCAACATCCCGCCGCCAAACAAATTGGTATTCTTTATGGGTATTCACCAAAACGAACATCCAACCACCAAGCGTATATGTTATAGGTAAATGGCAATCGCACGGAAACGCCCAAGCGCACATATATGTTTGAGGTAAACGTCATTCACCACAGTCCCCAAAACATCCTTAAACCATCTGCCTTCTGACATCTGCCTTCTGACTTCGCATTATTCCCTTCCCCATTCCCTGGTATGTCCCGGCATTTTCCCGTGGGCTTCCGCTACCCATGTGCCATTTCCCTGCTTTCCCGGTGCGTTCCCCGTATTCCCGGCGAGAAAACGGCAGACCGATTCCGATCCCATCCGGCAGTGGTTCTGTGGTATCATGTAGCCATCGATGGATGGGAGGTACATAACATGGATATGGAAAAACAAATGGCAAGAACAACGGCAGCATCAAAGGCACAGGCACGGTGGCAGCGGATCCTGTGGCTGGTCATCCCGGCAGTGGTGGGACTGATCCTGTCCGGATTTGTACAATCGGGTAGCTGTCCACTGGGCTTGGCGGCGGTGTCTGCGGCCAGCGGTGCCGGAAACGCATTGGCTGTGACCATAGGGGTGTTCCTTGGCAGCCTGCGGCAGGGTGGCGTCCTGCCCATTCTCACCGTCTGCATCTTCCTCGTTCGTGCCGCACTGACTCTGTGGCTGACCGAAGAACAGTGGCGTACACCAGCTTCCCATAGCCAGACGCCCCACCAAACCCCGTCTGCCACCACCCACGAGGGCAACGCAACCGACAGCCTGGTAGGCAGCCTATCAGGCAGCAAACCTGGCTCCAAGCCCGGCTTTATGCGTGGCTCCAAGTCAGGCTTTACGCTTGGCTTTATGCCAGGCAGACTGCGCCATTCCCGTACCAAAGGCTGGATCCGCACAGATGCCCACACCAACGCCAACACCACGCCAAATGCAAGCATAGGGGAAGCCCAGCCGGGTGTCCAACAGCTGCGCCACGCCACGACCCATGCTGCCATAGATAGCGTATCGGCCTTTTGTACCTTCGCCGACCAAAGGCTGTTTCAGGAGCAACCATCGCTGCGTATGGCACTGTCGGCATTGGCGGCGTTTCTGGCTGGTGCCGTGGGACTCTACGCCGGACACTTTCAGCCAAGCCGACCCATAAGCCTGTGGGAGATGCTCTTCTCTGCCCTGCTGACCCCCGTTTGTACATACCTACTCTATGCCGCCCACGACCGCCATATGCGCACCTCGTCCTTCCACGATCCCGGCATTCTGTTCACCTTGGCGCTGCTCTGTCGTTGCCTGTCCGGAAGCACACTGCCACTGGTGGGTGTGAACGTGGGAGAAGCCCTGGCATTGGCGGCAGCACTGCTCACCGGTTCCTCCTTTGGCGTATCCCGTGGGGCACTGGTGGGGCTGTCCTGCGGCCTGTTTCTGACGCCCACACAGGTGCCAGCCTACGCCATTGCAGGAGCCATCACAGGGGCACTGTCGGGCGCCGGTGTGGTTCTGCTGGGTCGTGGCTACAGTCGGGCACTGGGACTGCTGGCAGGGTCTGTGGCGGCTGTGGTGTGGTGCGTGTACAGCGGTGGGCTCACCGGCCTGACCGGGCTGGCACCGGAGATTCTGGTGGTGTCGGCGATATTGTTACCCTTCTTTGCCTACGACAGCCTGGTATTGCCGGCCCACCTGTGTGGGGTATTGCCCGATACCCGACGCAGCGAACAGGCGGCCATTGCCGAGGTGGCACTGCGTGGACGAGAAAAAAAGCTCTCCACCTTGGGAGAGAATCTGGGAGCCTTGGGTGAGATGCTCCGTGGCGTGTCGGAGAAGCTCATACGACCGGGCAAAGGGGAGATGCAGGCGTTGGCAGAGGATTGCTTGGGGGTGTACTGCGACCGATGTCCCCAGCGCTGTGCCCAGAAGGATACGGCGCTGTGGCAGGAGATGCTGACCCGGTTTGCCAAAGGACTGACGGAGGATGGGGGCGTCTGCGGACA
This sequence comes from uncultured Ruminococcus sp., assembly GCA_964558485.1. Classification (GTDB taxonomy): domain Bacteria; phylum Bacillota; class Clostridia; order Oscillospirales; family CAG-272; genus UMGS1696. The sequence goes on from CAZLED010000083.1 coordinate 3,432, forward strand.
GGACGTGCCACCGGTGCTTGCGTCCCGGTGCGTGGTCATGGGTCGGGTGCTGGACGAGATCAACGCCACGGCAGCCAAACGGATCGGAGAGCGGCGCAGGGAAGACCGGCTTCGGGTGGCGGCGGAGGATTATATCCACATGGGCAAGCTGTTGGCCGAATCGGCAAAATTGGAAGCGGAGACCAGCGTGGTGGATACCGAAACGACGGCGCACCTGGCCCGGCTGCTGTGCTGTCACGATTTTGCGGCAGGCTCGGTGACGGTGTACGGCAAGCGGTACAAGCGGATCTTCGTCCACGACATCGACCTGACCGGCACCCGGATGGGTGGTGAGGAGATCGCTGCCCTGTTTGGCAAAGCGGTGGGACTGCCCCTGTCTCCACCGACGTTTTCCTTGGATGGGGCTCTGTTGTCCATGGAGCTGCACACCCGGCACAGCGCCCGTTGTCTGTGCGGCAGCTTTGGTCTTTCGGCGGCATCCCTGCGGCAGACCAGAGCCGGTGTGTGCGAACCCGACGCCGATACAGCAGATGGGCATTGCGGAGACACGGTCAGTGCTTTTGTGGGAGACGGCAAGCAGTATATGCTGTTGTCGGATGGCATGGGCACCGGACGGATGGCGGCATTGACCTCCGGCATGGCGGCCACGTTTCTGGAGCAGACCCTGACGGCCGGTGCCACATTGGAGACGGCATTGCAGATGCTCAACAGCGTCCTGCGGGCCAGTCTTGCGGAGTGCGCCACCACCATCGATCTGTGTGAGATCGACCTTGTGACCATGGAAGCGTGCTTTGTCAAAAGTGGAGCAGCCCCATCCTTTGTACTGCGTGGTGGGAGCCTGTACCGATTGCAGTCCAAGACGGTGCCCATCGGGATCCTGCGTGCCCTGGATGCAGAGCGGATCCGGTTCACCTTAGAGCCGGGAGACACCATCGTCATGCTGTCTGACGGGATCGCACGGAGCTTTGAGGAATGCCCCTGGCTGCTGGATCTGCTGACCACCAACGAAGACCTGCCCCAAGGCCACGTGCAGGAAGCCGCCGAAACCATCGTCCGGGAAGCAGCCAACCACGGCGCCATCGACGACTGCACAGCGGGGGTAATCTTTGTGACGCAGGCGTGAAGGGAGTTAGCAATAGTATTCTACACATCCAAAGAATTCATTCCACTTTTCCACAACATCCTGGGAACGTGCTTCCACGATTGCCATAATGTTGTTCAATGTCTTTGGCGGAATACGAGAGTTATTGTTGCACAAAAGGCATTTCCCGGCTTTGGTGATCCAAACCTTAGTTGCATTGGCGGTAGGTGTGCCTTCTGCGATGTGAACGTGTATGGGTTCTAAGGGACGGTTTTCGTTTGCCCAGAAATATATGATATATGCACCGATCCTAAAAATTTGCGGCACCGTCAAACCCCCCTTCCTTAGAAAATTGTATGATCAAATGTGCTGTAGATTCCAAAATGGTTTGGTATTTGGCGATTTCTTCCGATGTGAAGCCGTCAACATCCTGCCAATGGTAGCCGGGGAGCATACAGATCCCGTGGTGAAAACCATCTTTTGCATCGGGCTTTTCGATATAGACCCGAACTTGTTCCGTCGGTAGCCATTCGGAATGCACGATCTCTGTTTGGTCATTGAGCGTCAAAAATGGATACATCATTTTGTTTTTCCTCCTATGTACTTTATTATAGCGTATTCGTTACGTCCATATCGTTCCTATGTCACTTCTGACATCTTGCCTCTCACTTCTTACTTCAAAAAAGGAGCCACATATGCCTACGATCTATTTACCATTGTCCATAGCGATCCTGCTGTACGGAGAGCCTACTCCGTCGGAAACAGCGCCGCACACAGAGTTAGAAAATCGGCTCTGCTGTAGAGAAGGTTCAGTGCCGCCAGCAGTGCATTGGGGGTCATGCCAGCCGGAAGTGCCAGGTGGGCACACAGCTTGTCCCGACGAAGGGCAGCATTGTCTCCACCGGTGAGGCCATAGAGATAAAAGTCCGTCTTGGTGATGGGCTTGTTGTCGGCTGCAGCGGAAACAGAACCTGTGGAAAACTGCCCACTTTCCCCTACCGCTGCCTGCCCGGTTCCCGAAATACTCTGGTTTTTCGTAGGAATACTCGAGTTTTGCGAAGCAATACTCTGGTTTTCCACAGCTTCTATATTTGCCGAACCGGAAATACTCGAGTTTTTCGTAGAAATACTCTGGTTTTGCGAAGCAATACTCTGGTTTTCCACAACATCCTTTTTCACGATCTCCGGGTGACGGGCAGCCAGGCGGTCGAACAATGCGGCAAGGGTGGCGTTGTCGATGCCTTCGACGCCCAGGAAACCGGCCTTGCCACCTTTGCGTTTGCGCTTTTCCTTCCCGGCCACCTGAGGAATGTACAAATCATACACCTTCTCCGGCGGCAGGATCCCTTTCAGGAAGGAGCGAATGACCGTACCGCCGCCATCGCTGTCGCAGAGCAGGATCACACCGTTCTGTCCCAGCCGCCGGATCAGCGCTGCCTTTTCGCTTTTGTTGAAGATCCCGAATCCATCGGTGGTGATCACAGCCGCATCCACCACCTGCACGATCCGCAGCTTATCATATTTCCCCTCCACGATCACGGGGACACGCAAAGATAACATGGTATAAAAATCCTTTCTTGGCAAATTCAGAATTCAGAGGTCAGAAGTCAGAAGTGACTTTATTACTGTAGGGAACAGCACATATGTGCGCTTGACCGTTTCTTTGCGATTGCCATATCACCTCAATACTGTAGGGAACGGTCTTGACCGTTCCGTGCGGCAGCCATCGTTGGGCAAAGTCATAAGTCATAAGTTAGAGGTCAGAAGTCATAGGTCTGACGTTTGTTTGGTTAGGATTGATTTGCTTTTGTTGTTTTTACGATCGATACCAAAAGTCGGATGAGTTCTGTATTGTCTTTTTCAAAGGAACGATACCATTTTTCTGGTATGTATTCCGTTTCATACAGCAGCTCCAACCAGTATAGTGTTTCATCTGCTTCTTTGAGTGCGATCTGCATTTTGGAAAGAAAATCCGCAGAACTTTGCGCACGGTACGCCTCTCGCACATTGGCACCGATGCTGGTGCCGGAACGACAGATCTGTCGGGACAAGATCCATTCATTGTGATTTTTGGAAAGATATTTATATAGCTTCACGATACGAATAGCATATTTTTTGCTTTTGTCAGCAAGTACATTGTCTTTCATACAATAACCTCTTTATGTATCAGAAATAAGAAGCCAAAACGTATAATTGAAATCACCCCACTTCCATCAAACATCTGCCATCTGCCATCTGACATCTGACTTCTGACTTCTGACTTCTGCCTTCTCCCCTCTGCCCTCGTTAGATCGTTCCCACCAGGCGTTCCAGGAGTTCGTAGCCGTCTACGGCGGTGCTTTTCAGTGCTGCGTCTGCATCCAGGCATTTTTCCAAGGCGTTGGCGAAATAGCCGTCTGGGGCTCCGGTGGCGGCACGATAGTACAGACCGGCTTTGTATTCGTGCATCTTCATGGACTTGGCAAGCTCCCGTTTGTCCCGGCCGTCTGCCAGAAACGCCGCCGCTATCGACAGATCCATGTACACCCGTGTGATCTGGGCCAGCACGGCGTGTGGGCTTTCCTTGTGCCGCTTTCGGCTCAGCAGGCAATCGTAGGCACCGTTGCGGTCCCCATTCAGCAGGCAGTTGGCAAGCCGGAACACGTCGTCGTCCTCGGTGGCAGTGATCACCTGTCGGGCCGCTTCCACCGTCAGCGAAGGCATCCCATGGGCGGCAGCATAGGCACCGGCCTTGTCCAGTTCCCCGGCCAACCGCAGCATAGACCGACCGCAAATGGCAAGGATCTGTTGCCCCACCTCCGGCTCCAGCGTGACCCCATATTCTGCCAGATGCCGTCCCATCCAACGTATCAGCTGGCTTTCACTTTGCAGCGGAAACTCGATGGGCGTCAGCACCTTGCATAGGGCTTTGAAGAAGGCAGTGGGCTTTTTGGCATTTCCCGGATCGAAGCTGCCTGCCGGAAAGGTCAGCAGCAGCACGGTGTCGTCGGCACCCTGGAGGTGTGACAGGGCATCCAGCAGCGCCGTGCGGTCCTTATCCTTGATCTTGTCTCCATCGGGCAGCGTGACCTCGATGAGCTTTTTCTCCACGAACATGGCAGGAGACAGGATCGCTTCCGCCAGGTCGCCGGGGGTATAGGTGTCGCCGGTAAAAGAACGCCGGTTGAAATCAGCCAGACCGGCATCGGGCAAAAGCGCCTTTTGGATCCGTTTGGCCGTGTTGGTCTTGAGATAGTCCTCGTCGCCGTAGAACAGGTAACCACCGGCCGGCACACCGCTTTTGAGCAGTTCAGTATAGGTCATGGCTTATTTCTTCTTTTTCTGCAGCGGTTCCAGAGACCCATCGGGCCGCTTGACGCTGGTGTGGTCCAGTATCCCCTGGAAATTGGCCCGGAACTGTGCTAAGTATTCTTTCCGCAGTGCATCCCGTTCAGCCGTTTCCGCATCGGTCAGTGGCCGTTCTTTGGCAATGGCCGCCAGTTCATTGATCCGTTTCAGTCGTTCCGTCATCATGATCGTCCTCCAAAGCTCTCCACCTGTGCTGTCCTGTAGCGTATGATTACGCAACGGGAGTGAGGCGAGAGAAAAAATGATTTTCCAATAGTATAGCAATTTCCCGAAAGAAAAGCAAGTGGGAAAGTGTAAATAAGCGTGGCCAACTGTACCATATGGGTATCCTACCAACGCACATCCAACCACCATATTGTAATCGAAACACGTTCGACGGCGGGATGTCGTCAGCCGAAAGCGATGAGAATACCAAGGGTAGGGTCATCCCGCCCTACATTCGTTTTACCAAATCGATACCGCATACGATCCCCATTACGTGATTCCCATTACGGGTATCGCTACAAGAACGATATTGTACGCCGAAAGTAGGGTGGCACCCCATGTATGGGGATGACAACTACTCAGCAAAACCAAAAATTTGGTATTCAACATCCCGCCGTCGGACAGATTGGTATTCTCCATGGGTATCCACCAAAACGGTCATCCCGCCGTCGGACGTGGTATGGCACCAATATGCATTTTGATTCGTGAATTTCGTATGCCTGATACCCGTATCGCATATCGAAAATGATATTCGGCGGAGATGATCGTTTTGGCGGATACCAATCATATAATATTAAACACCCATGCCCACAAAGGAGGTGTGCCCATGAAACCATCACGTATCACGCAGGTCGCCGCCGGGTGTATCGTCGCAGGTGCCGGGATTGCCCTGCTGATCCTGCTGGTGCGGACCGTGCTGTTTCCCGTGCTCCTGCCCATGGGTCTCACCTACGCCACGGCAGCGTGGATCCGGCGTGTGACGGCGCATACCAAAATCGGCCAAAACGGACGCTATGCCAGATGGGCCCGGCTTTTGTTGGCGGTACTGCTGTGTGTGGTGGTGATCATCGGCGGCGTGGGGCTCCTGACCACCTTGGTAAAGCAGGCCCAGACGCTGGTGACCCGATCGACCCAGTGGGATTTCAGCGCACTGCCGGCCTGGTTCACCGACCACATACCGGTCCCGTGGCAACAGTTGTGGCAAAGCCGCATCGATACTGCCCTGCCGGCACTGGTGGAAAAAGGCGCCGCATGGTTGGGCAGCACAGCCGGAGCGGTGTTGTCGTCGCTGCCGGGCGCTGCACTGACGGTGCTGTTCACCATAGCCAGCCTGTTCTATTGGGTAGACGGCAGCATCACCACCTGGCTGGGACAGTGGTACCAAGAGCACATACCGACAAAATGGCAGTGCCGGTGGGAGGCGTGCCAAGGCGTATGGCAGCGAACAGGCGCCGGCATAGCAGCGTATCTGCGGGCACAGCTGTGCATAGCGGCGGTGGTGTTTGTGGTGTTGTCGGTGGGACTGGGGCTGCTGGGGATCGAAGGACAGGTGGCCTGGGCTGCTATGATCACCATGACGGATCTGCTGCCACTGGTGGGCGCCGGTGTGGTCCTGGTACCATGGGCAGTGCTGCTGTTGCTGACCGGGCAGACGGGTCGAGGGATCGGGCTGTTGGTGCTGTGGGGACTGACATGGCTGCTGCGGCAGATCGGAGAACCAAAGCTCACCGGCCATGCCTTAGGCGTGCATCCGTACGTGATGTTGGTGGGACTGTACGCAGGCTACCGCATGGGTGGCATAGGCGGTATGCTGGGCGCAGCCGTAGTCCTTGGCGGCCTGGGCAGGCAGGGAAAGTGAGAAGTCAGAAGTCACCCCACCATTGTAGGGAACCGCACATGCATGTGCACTTGACCGTTCCGTGCGGCAGCCATCGTTGGGCAAGGTCAAACGCCGCAACAGGAAGCTTTTCGCACCAGTATCATTTTCCATTGGATCGGATACCTGCATACTAACGCTTTACTTCTGCCTTCTGCCTTCTGCCTTCGCCTGAGCGACAAAAAAATACCTGAATCCAATGGACTCAGGTATTTTACGCAAAGGGTGGGATTCGAACCCACGGTCGGTTATTAGCCGAACACACGATTTCCAGTCGTGCGCCTTAGACCAGCTCAGCCACCTTTGCATCTGTGGT
>CAZLED010000084.1:0-10029 GCA_964558485.1 uncultured Ruminococcus sp.
GGGAAGTGATGGCATGAAAGAATTTTCACTTACCCTGAAGGAAAAGGTCCGACAGCTGGATATGGTGATGCTGTTTTGTGCCATGGCGCTCAGTATTCTAAGCGTCGTGACACTGGCGTCCTCTGCCGATGCCTACAAAGCCGGTATGGCCTATGCCCGGAACCAGGTGTTTGCCATGGTGCTGGGCCTGCTCTGTGTGGGCATTATCTCCATGGTCGATTACGATATGCTGATCGAGCGACTGGAATACATATTCTTTGGCGTTTCGGTGGCGCTACTATTGCTGGTGATCTTCTTTGGGGAAGGGGAAATGGGAAACGAAAACTGGATCTCCATTCCCATCATCAATATGAATATCCAGCCAACGGAGTTTGTCAAAATCACGTTCATCATCACCTTTTCCCGACATCTGGACCGGGTCAAGCATAAGATCAATCATCCGCTCAATGTGCTGCAGCTGCTCATCCACGGTGGGATCATCATCGGCATGGTGGTCCTCTCCGGGGACGATGGCATGGCGCTGGTATATGCCGTGATCTTTGCTGTGATGCTGTTTTGTGCCGGGATCTCCCTCTGGTATGTAGCCGGTGCTATGGCGCTGGTGGTGATCCTGTTTCCGGTGCTGTGGGACCATATGGCGCAGTACCAGCAGCGGCGGATCTTGGTCGGCTTCAATCCCGATCTGGATCCGACAGACAAAGGCTATCAGTCTATCAAAAGCCGTGCCTGTATCATATCCGGTGGATTTCGGGGCGCCGGCTTTTCCGGTGGCACCTGTTATCATTCCTTGCCTGCCGCACAGTCGGACTGCCTTTTCTCCGTCCTGGCTGAAAAATTCGGCTTTATCGGTACCTTTACCTACATCGTTCTGATCACGATCCTGGTGTGGCGCATCATCCTTTTGGCAAAGCACTGCCGGAAGACCTACGCCTCCTTCATCTGCATGGGTATGGTCGGTATGCTGTTGGCCCAGACTCTGGAAAATATTGGAATGTGTCTGGCGATCATGCCGGTGGTGGGGATCACGTTGCCGTTTTTCTCCTACGGCGGTTCGTCCATGCTGTCTATGTATATGTGTCTTGGTGTTTTGCAAAGCATATGCTCGCATAATCATAAGTATTATTTCGAACGAGAACGGGAATAAAAACGATCTGCAGGAGGATAGTTCCATGCAAGAAGAAAAAAAGACCATGCATTTTATCTCGCACACCCACTGGGACAGAGAATGGTATATGCCCTTTGAAAGTCACCGGTTCAAGCTGGTGGAATTCTTCGATCGCCTGCTGGATACTTTGGACCATGATCCTTCCTTCAAAAGCTTCCATTTGGATGGACAGGCTATCGTGATCGAAGACTATCTGGAAGTGCGGCCCCAGATGCGGGAAAAGATCGAAAAGTATATCGCCGAGGGCAGACTGGTCAGTGGCCCCTGGTATATTTTGCAGGACGAATACCTGGTGGATGGCGAATCCAGTGTACGGAATATGCTCATCGGGAAACAGGTTTCTGCCCAATATGGCAAGGTGTCGAACATCGGCTATTTCCCGGATGCCTTCGGGAACATCGGTCAGGCACCCCAGATCCTGCGTGGCTTTAGGATCGACTGCGCCGCTTTTGGTCGTGGCGTAACCGACCGAAAAGGAGACCGACTGGATACCGGTGAGGAAAACTATGGCAAGGCGACCTCGGAGGTATGCTGGCGCTCTCCAGACGGTAGTGAAGTGATCGGTGCTGTGTTCCTGAATTGGTACAACAACGCCACGGAGTTGCCGGCGGAAAACACCGCTGCCCACCTGGATGCCATTCGACAAAACTGCGAACGGTACGCCACCACGCCACATCTGCTGTGCATGAATGGCTGTGATCACCAACCTGTGCAAGCGGATATCGGTCAGCTGCTGGAACGAGAAGGGCAGACCTATCCCCATACTTTGGTCCATTCCAATTTCCAGGATTATTTCGATGCCATCCGTCCCTATAAGGATCGGTTCGGTATCTTTGTAGGAGAACTGGATGGCGAATATTCCAATGGCTGGCATACCCTTGCCAATACCGCCTCTGCCCGGATCTATCTGAAGCAGTGGAACGCTCTGTGTGAGAATCTGTTGGAACGGCAGGCAGAGCCCATGGCCGTCGCCGCTCAGCTGTACACCGGCAAAAAAGCCGACCGGGATTATCTCCATTTCCTCTGGAAGATGCTTTTGCAAAACCATCCGCACGACTCCATTTGCGGCTGCTCCGTAGATGCGGTGCACACCGAGATGGTGACCCGTTTCCAAAAGGTACAGGCTGCAGCCACTTCGCTGCTCCGAAAGGATACCGAAACTGTGTGCGCTGCCATCCATACGGCAGAACTGCAGACAGATACACCGTTGGTCGAAAAAGCCATCACCGTGTGGAATCCTCTGGGACGCACCACCAGCGAGACCGTCACGGTTCAGGTGGATTTTCCAAAGGATCAGGAGATCACAGCGGAGATGCTGGGCATTTACGACGGCGAGCATCGTATCCCGGCCACCATCGAAGACGAAGGCGTGCAGTTCGACTATATTTTACCGATCGATGCTTTCCGTCAGCCGATTTTTGTCCGTCGCTTCCAGGTGACCTTCCGTGCCTGTGATCTGCCACCGATCGGGTATAAATCCTTTGCGGTGCGTACAGATGCAGCACAGCCGGCGGCACCGACTGATCTAAAGGTACAAGGTCGCCGTGTGATGAACCGGTACATGACGCTGTTCTTCCAAAAGGATGGTTCTGTTCGTGTGTACGACAAACGCAGCAAGTCCACCTATACCACCGGTATTTTCCTGGACTGCGGCGATGTAGGTGACGAATATATCTATCGGGAAAGTGCCGATGCGGTTCGTGTGACCACGGAAGGCAAGACCGCCAAGGTAGAACTGGTGTCCTGCAATGAAGCGGCTGTTGCCATGAAGGTGACCCATACCATGCAGATCCCGGCAGATGCAGATCTGGAGAAGAACTGTCGCATCGGTTCGGCCACACTGGTCATCGAGTGCCTCTATACCTTGCGCACCGGTGCAGAACGGCTGGATGTACAGACCGTGATCCACAATACAGCCAAAAACCATCGGCTTACCATGCTGACCAAGAACGATATCCAGACCGATCTGGTCCTGGCGGAAGGACAGTACGACATCGTCAAGCGTCCCATCACACCTTGGGAAGGCTGGACCAATCCTTCTCGTCCCGGCAAAATGACCACCTTCTTTGGTCTGGAAGAAGAAAAGCGTGGGCTGCTCATCGCCGGAAAGGGTCTTGCCGAATATGAGATCCTGCGTGATGGCGCCAATACCATGGCACTGACGGTGCACCGTGGCATCGACCGCATGAATGGTTGGGGCATCGGTATGTTTTATGCACCGGAAGGCCAATGCCTGGGAGATTTGACCGTGGAATATGCGCTGATCCCCTATACCACGCGCAGCAGGGAATCCGCTGTAAACATGGCCTACAGCTTTGCCGCTACGCCATTTGTAGCTGCATCTGCGGATCTGCACGAAGGCACACTGCCGGCAACCGATTCTCTCATTGCTATGGAAGGCAAAGGGATCGTGGTCAGTGCCGTCAAGCCCTGCGAAACCAGAGACAGCGTGATCTGCCGTGTGTTCCAGCCGTACGACACCGATACCAAAATGGTGATCCATGGCGGTGATCGGTACGCAGAGGCCTGGCTTACGGATCTGAATGAGGATCGTGTAACAAAGCTCCCCAAGCGAAACGGCAAATTCTTCATTCCGGTAGCCGCCAAAAAGATCGTAACGATCGAATTGGTGCCGGAAACAAAATAATCTTCAGAAACCCAAGACAGACAGATGTGCATATAAGTACGCTGTCTGTCTTCTTTTATTGCATAAAAGCCATGCGTGTATCTCCACAGGAAATGTCTATTTTGCACCGACCCATTTTATTTATAAAAAAACAGTTGACATAGGCAGGCGAATGCAGTATAATTAGTTTGCGAATAAATTAAAGGAGGGCAAAACATGAATCTGAATGTAAACGGAAAGCCGCCGGAAAAAGATCCGGAAGACCTGCGTGGTCATAAGCCTACACCCATGATGCTGCTCAACGAAGTATCCCATTTGATGGGAGATCGGATCCACAGCCATCATGACGAATTGTTTGCGCAACGTTCTATACGGCTCTTGATCATGGAACTGGCCAGACGAGACGGCCGAACCCAACTGGAGTTGGTCAATGCGACCCATTTGAAAGCACCCACTGTCAGCGTGACCATGCAAAAGCTGGAAAAGGAAGGCATCGTCACCCGGCGGCCGGATGAGTACGACCAGAGAGCGACCCGTGTATTCCTGACGGAAAAGGGAAGAGAGCTTGACAATCGTACCCGCAAATCTGTTTTTGAGACCGAAGAGATCGCAATGGCTCGGCTCAGCGAGGAAGAACGGGAGAATCTATCCAGACTGTTGCTGAAGGTACGGGACAGTCTTCTCTCGGAGCAGGGCGAAAGCATTCGTGGAAAGGACGGAAAGAAGTTTTGAAGAGACAATCTAAGATCAAATTGAGCCGATACCTGAAGCCGTATTGGCTATTTGCCATCGTCTCACCACTGTTTATGGCTGGTGAAGTGATGGCAGACCTGTTTCAGCCAACTTTGATGGCACAGATCGTCAACACAGTCGTCGAGAGCGGTGACGTGGAAACGGTCCTGTCCACCATCTTGATGACCGGTCTGAAAATGCTGGGCATCGTAACGGTCGGTGGTATCATGGGGCTGCTGTGCTGCTATACCGCCAGCGTAGCTTCTCAGGGCTTCGGCAACGACCTGCGTGTGGATGCATTCAACAAAGTGATGTCCCTCTCCCAGGAACAAACCGACAGCTTTACCACCGGTTCTCTGGTCACCAGACTGACCAACGACATCACCTCTTTGCAGGATCTGGTACAGATGATCCTGCGTATGATGGTCCGTGCGCCGATCTTCCTGGTCGGTGGGCTGATCATGTGTACCAATCTGGACGTGAAGTTCGGTACCGTGGTGCTGTTCTCTCTGCCGTTCCAGATCGTGATCGTGCTAGTGATGATCTTCAAAGCCTTCCCGATCTTCTCCGTAGCCCAGAAAAAGCTGGACAACGTGAACTCCGTTGTGCAGGAAAACGTGACCGGTGCCCGTGTGGTCAAGGCGTATACCAGAGAAGAGCACGAGATCGGTCGGTTCCAGAAGGCCAACAAAGAGTTCTGTGACATCAACATGAAGGCGCTGATGCTCATGTCTTCTTTGATGCCTTGCCTGATGATCGTCATGAACCTGTCCATTCTGGTGATCATCTACATCGGTGGTCTGCAGGTGGAAGCCGCTGCGATCAATGTAGGTGACGTGATGGCAGCCGTGCAGTACGTTTCCCAGGTGCTGATGTCTGTGATGATGGTGTCCATGATGTTCAACCAGTTCGCCAGAGGTCGTGCCTGCGCCGATCGTATCCGGGAGATCCTGGAAGCCGATCCGGTGATCCAGGACGGCAGCCAGACCGAAGGCAGCGAACAGGGTACCATCCGCTTCGAAAACGTGTCCTTCCAGTATCCCGGCGCACAAGGGAAAATGGTGCTGGACGATATCAGTTTCACCGTGAAAAAAGGCGAGACCGTGGCTATCATCGGTGCCACCGGTTCCGGGAAGACCTCGCTGGTCAACCTGATCCCGCGCTTCTACGATGCTGTTGACGGAAATGTATACGTAGACGGCGTCAATGTCCGAGACTGGGATCTGCACGCACTGCGGGAACGTATCGGTTATGTGCTGCAAAAGAGCGAGCTGTTCTCCGGTACCATCAGTGAGAACATCCTGTGGGGTGACAGCAACGCCAATGCCGACGCCATCGCATCTGCAGCCCGTGTGGCCCAAGCAGAGGAGTTTGTCTCCAAGATGCCTGACGGCTATGATTCCTATGTAGCAGAAAAGGGTGCGTCCCTGTCCGGTGGTCAGAAGCAGCGTGTGGCCATTTCCCGTGCGGTACTGCGGAACCCGGAGATCATCATCTTCGACGACAGCACATCCGCTCTGGACTTAGGCACCGAAGCCAAACTGCGACAGGCATTGAACGAAGAGTTCGCCGATACCACCGTGATCATGATCGCCCAGCGTATCGCCAGCGTCATGTATGCCGATAAGATCGCTGTGCTGGAAAACGGCAAGATCACAGCCTTCGCCGACCACGATACCCTGATGCAGACCAGCGATACCTATAGAGATATTTACAATTCCCAGATGCAGTCGAATGGAGGTGCGAACAATGGCTGATATGCAAAAGATGCCACCAAAACCGGATGGAATGCCTCCGAAAGACGGAAAACCGGGACCGGGTGGACAGGGTCCGGCGAAAAATATGTCTGCAGAAGAACTGCGCCAGCTCAGCCAAAAGAATGGGCAAAACGCAGGTGGCGGCGGTGGAAGACGAGGTGGTCCCGGCGGTCCTATGATCCGTGAAAAGCCCAAGGATGCCAAAGCGACCATCGGCAAGCTGATCCGCTATATCGCCAAGAGCCGGCTTCTGATCCTTGTGATCCTGATCACCACGCTGCTGACCACCGTGCTGAGTCTGCTGGCGCCTATGCTGCAAGGGAAGGCAATCGACACCATCACCCTGGATTTGAGTGCCGGTAAGACCCATGTGGATTTTGATTCCCTGATCAAGTACCTGGTGCTGATGGCCTGCGTATATGTGGCCAATTCCCTGATCACCATGCTGCAGGGTGTTGCGTCGGCCAAGATCTCGCAGACCACCGTATATTCGCTGCGGCAGGATTTGTTCCGCAAGATCTCCTATCTGCCGATCCAGTACACCGACACCCATTCCCACGGGGACATCATGAGCCGTATGACCAACGACGTGGACAACATCTCCAACAGTATCTCCCAGTCCATTACCTCGCTGATCTCCAGTGTGCTGACGCTGATCGGTGCACTGACCATGCTGATCTCCTACGACTGGCGCATGGCGCTGGTCTCGCTCATCACTATTCCCCTGACCCTGTTCGTTTCCATGAACCTTTCCAAATTCATGCGGAAATACTTTGTCGAGAAGCAGATCATCCTGGGCAAGCTGAACTCTCAGGTGGAAGAAATGGTCACCGGCTACAAGACCGTTATGGCCTATGGCAAGGAACAGGATGCCTGCGAAGAATTCGGCAAGCTCAGTGAAGAATTCCGCAAGTGCAGCATCAAGGCCAACGTCTGGGGTGGTCTGATGGGTCCTGCCAACAACATCATCAACAACATGAACTACCTGATCGTGGCGGCCTGCGGTGCCTATCTGACCGTATCCGGCGTGATCTCCGTTGGTGACATCCAGGCCATCCTCCAGTACTCTCGTCAGCTCTCTCAGCCCATCAACCAGATCGCCAACCAGTATGCCAACATCCTGACCGCTATCGCCGGTGCAGAACGTGTATTCACCATTCTGGAAACACCCGACGAAGTGAATGCAGGCAAGAACGAGATGAAGTTGGAAGACATCAAGGGCAACCTGGAATTCAACCACATCGATTTCTCCTACAATCCCGACAAACAGATCCTGTTCGATTTCAACCTGAAGGTCAAGCCGGGCCAGAAGATCGCATTGGTCGGTGCCACCGGTTCCGGTAAGACAACTGTCGTAAACCTGTTGACCCGATTCTACGATGTAAACGCCGGCGAGATCAAGTTAGATGGCGTCAACATCAACGACATTCCCAAGAACACCCTGCGTTCTGCCATTGCCATTGTGCTGCAGGACACCGTGCTTTTCCAGGATACCATCGAGAACAACCTGAAATACGGCAAGCTAGACGCCACCCATGAGGAAGTGGTAGAAGCTGCGGAAATGGCAGAAGCCCGTGAATTCATCGAACGACTGCCGGAAGGCTATCAGACCGTTCTGTCCGAAGGTGGCAGCAACCTGAGCCAGGGTCAACGACAGCTACTTGCCATCGGTCGTGCGGTGCTGGCAGACCCCAAGATCCTGATCATGGACGAAGCCACATCCTCCGTCGATACCCGCACCGAAATGCACATCCAGCAGGCTATGGTGGCGCTGATGAAGAACCGCACCAGCCTGATCATTGCCCATCGTCTATCCACCATTCGAGATGCCAATATCATCATCGTTATGAAGGACGGCACCATCATGGAGACAGGGAACCACGAAGAGCTGCTGGCCAAGAAGGGCGTATACTATAGCCTGTATCAGAACCAGTTCGCCGGGTTCGAGACCTGATCTATCCAAGACAGCATAACAAAAAGATGTCCGCTGCCGGAAGCTCTCCGGTACACGGACATCTTTTTGTGTGCGTATTGGTAAGACGTTTGTCTATATCAGCAGTTAGGCATTTGCCGTAGCAGGAGCTTCTGCCGGTTTGGTATTCTTGGAGGGCATTTTCGACATTTGCCGTTGTGCCATGACCAGACCATAGTAGATGCCTTTTTGCCGCATCAGTTCCTCATGGGTACCGATCTCTGCCAGCTCCCCTTTGTCCAGTACCAGGATCCGGGTAGCATTCCGCAGCGTAGACAATCTGTGTGCGATAGCCAATGTGGTACGGTCTGCGATCAGCTGCTGCAGGGCGTCCTGGATCTGCTTTTCCGTTTCCGTATCCAGAGAAGCCGTAGCTTCATCCAGGATCAGGATCCGTGGATTGTGCAGCACGGCACGGGCAATGGCAACTCTTTGCCGTTCCCCACCGGACAGCGTGTGTCCCCGTTCGCCGACCTTGGTGTTGTAAGCATTGGGCAGCTTCATGATGAAGGAATGGGCACCGGCGATCTTGGCAGCGGTGATCACTTCGTCTCGTGTGGCATCGGGCTTGGCATAGGCGATATTCTCGTAGATCGTACCGGAGAACAGGAAGGTCTCCTGCAATACGACACCGATCTGGGAACGGAGCGATTCCTGAGAAATATCCCGAATGTCGATCCCATCGATCTTCAGTGAGCCTTCGTTCACGTCGTACATCCGCATGACCAGATTGATCAGCGTGGATTTGCCCACACCGGATTTGCCCACGATCCCGATCATCTCACCCGGATGGATCTCCAGAGACAGATTCTTCAGCACATTGGTGGTGTTGTTGTATCCAAAGGAAACATTGTCAAAGGTGATGGTGCCTTCGATCTTGTGGTCGATGGCATCGGTCTTGTCTGCCACATCTGGTTCTTCATCGATCACGTCAAAGATCTTCACGATGGAGGTCATGAGTCGGGCCAGCCGTCTGGGGATCGAAGCCATCCAGCGCAGCGGACCATAGATGATGCTGACATACGCCGAGAACTGGCTCATTTCACCAATGGTCATGGTGCCACCCAGGATCTTGTTACCCACATAGTACAGCAGGAAGAATTCCCCGACGCCCATGAAAAAGCTCATGATGGGACTGATGATGCCCCAGAACCGCTCGTTGCGCATGGAAACATCCCGCTGTTCCTCGATCACCTTGTGGAACCGTTCGGTCTCCCGATGCTCCATACCAAAGGCCTTGACCACACGGATACCGGAGAAGATATCGTGCAGCACCGTACTGGACTGGGATTCCAGGATCCACTGCTTGTGGTACATCCTTCCGGTAAAGCTCCAGAACAGCCGATAGCCGTACATGACCAGTGGTGTGGGGATCAGGATCATCAGTGCCAGCCGCCAGTCGTAGGAGAACAACACGATGCTGACCGCCAATAGCGTAACGACCTGTTCTACAATGTCACCCAGGTCATTGGTGATAAACTGCGAAAGCTGCCGGGTATCACCGGACACACGGTTCATCAGTTCTCCAGCCGTACGTTTGGCGATCCGGGCAATGGAGAGCATCTGGATCTTATTGAAGACCATTTCCCGCAGTGCCACAACCACTTTGTTCCCGGCAAAGATCAGCAGTACGCTCCGTGCCATACCCAGAAGCTGGATGAACACCTGCACACCAAATATGGACAGCAGCACGACCAGAAACATGGACAGCTCCGGCATGGTATCTGCCTGGATGTAGTCGTCCACTAAGATCCGGTTCAGGTACGGCGGGATCAGA
>CAZLED010000085.1:0-9945 GCA_964558485.1 uncultured Ruminococcus sp.
TCTGCCCAGAGAAAAGCCGGCCCCGCTGAGCCAGTTCATCGATTGTGTAGACGCTGGCAAGCCTGCACCGGAAGAGCTGAACATCGATGCAGCCATTGCCCTGACCGAGCTGCTGGAAAACTCCTATATCGGCGACGCAAACAACGCCATCGTTACGATCGACTAAGCCAGATAGCGTGCAAAACAGACCTGTTTTCGGGTCTGTTTTTGTGTGATCATGCCGATTTGCCTTGATTTTTTCAGAAAATTTTCGCTCTGCCCTTGACAGTACGCCGCCGGAATGGTACAATAATCCTGTTAGGTATATGTGCTCTCTCCCGGATCGGATCCAACCTGCGCAAACGGGAGCGGCCATATCCGTGCGAAATTCTGGAATCGAGGTCATTCTTATGGCAAAAACGTACATTCCCGACGGATACAAAGCGAAGCTGTCTGTCTATGAGACCCAGCGAGCCATCGACTACATCAAACGGTATTTTCAGCGGAGCCTTGCGAAAGCCCTGCACCTGAAACGAGTTTCGGCCCCTCTGTTTGTGGCAGACAACTCCGGGCTCAACGACAACCTGAACGGCGTAGAGCGTCCCGTGTCCTTTGATGTGCCCGGCGTGGGTGTAGAGGCCGAGGTGGTGCATTCCCTGGCAAAGTGGAAGAGACTGGCGTTGAAGCAGTACGAGTTCTACGTGGGCAACGGTCTGTATACCGATATGAACGCCATTCGCCGGGACGAGGAGCCGGACAATATCCATTCCATCTACGTGGACCAGTGGGACTGGGAAAAGGTCATCGACCGGAGTATGCGCAACGTAGACTATTTGAAAACTACCGTGCAGGCCATCGTAGATGCTGTGTGTGACACCAACGAGGCACTGCAGGATGAATTCCCGTGCCTGAACTGCAAGATCGACCGGAACGTTTCCTTTGTCACCACTGCCGAGCTGGAAGAACTGTATCCCGATCTGACTCCCAGCCAGAGAGAAAGCGCCTACGTGCAGGAACACCACACCACATTCCTGATGCAGATCGGCGGCAAGCTGAAAAACGGCAAGCCCCACGACGGCAGAGCTCCCGACTACGACGACTGGTCCCTGAACGGCGATATCCTGCTCTGGAACGAAGTGCTGGGTCGTGCCTTTGAGATCTCCTCTATGGGCATCCGGGTAGACGAAGCTTCCCTGGCAGCCCAGCTGGACGAAGCAGGCTGCAACGACAGACGGGAGCTGCCCTTCCACAAAATGCTGCTGAACGGAGAGCTGCCGCTGACCATGGGTGGCGGTATCGGCCAGTCTCGGCTGTGTATGCTGATGATGCAGACCGCACATATCGGGGAAGTGCAGGTGAGCCTGTGGGATCCGGATACTATCCGCATCTGCCGGGAAAAAGGCGTACGACTGCTGTAATAGACGCAGGTGACTCCACTTTTGAGAAAGGAGCAAAACGTGACAACGATTACCGAGAAAATGGACCGCAGCCGGGTGTATGGTTTTCTGACTGCCAAGGGTGAACATATGGTCAACAGCCGTGGCGAGGAGGTGCTGCTGACCGGTATGGGGCTTGGCAACTGGCTGGTACCGGAGGGCTATATGTGGCGCTTGGGCGGTCGATACAATTCTCCACGGCGCATCGAAGCGCTGGTGCGAGATCTGTGCGGCAGCGCCTACGCAGCGTATTTTTGGCGTGAGTTCCGGGAAAACTATATCACAGAGGCCGACGTGCGTGCGATGGCAGATGCCGGCTTCAATTCGGTCCGTGTGCCCATCAACTGGCGTGTCTTGCTGGAAGACGAGCCCGGCATCACCTGGAAGGAAGACGGCTTCCGACTACTGGATCGCTTTTTGGATTGGTGTGAGAAGTGGAGACTGTATGTAGTCCTGGATATCCACTGTGCACCCGGCGGACAGACCGGCAGCAATATCGACGACTCCATCGACGACATCCCACGTCTGTTCACCGATACCCGGTCGGATGCTTGGGAGAAAGCACTGGCTTTATGGGAACAGATCGCCAAGCGGTATCGGGATCGCTGGATCGTGGGTATGTACGATCTGCTCAACGAGCCCTGCCGTTCGCCTATGCCAGATGCACCGGAGCTGCCAAACTTAGATCATCGTCTGAAGGCATTCTACAAAGAGGTCATCGCCCGGATCCGACAGGTGGATAAGCTGCATATGCTGTCTCTGGAAGGCCCCCAATGGGCGACCCGTGTGGATATTTTTGACGAGCACTACGATGACAATATGTGCCTCCACTTCCACCGCTATTGGCTGCCTCCCACACCCGATGCCTATACGCCCTATCTGGAAAAACGCACCCAGTGGCAGTATCCGCTGTATTTAGGCGAGACCGGTGAGAACCATATGGAATGGTTCTCCGCTATGTACCCCATGTCGGCCGAGCTGAACATTGGCTACAACATCTGGCCATGGAAGAAAATGGATACCGACAGTTCGCCCTGTTCCGTAAGAAAGCCCGCTGGCTGGGACGACATCATCGCCTATTCCAACGGTGGAGACCGTCCTTCCTATGCGGAAGCCCAGGCAGCCTTTGATGGGTATCTGCAGAATATGCGGTACGAGAACTGCGACCACGTTGCCAACGTCATTCCCTCGATCTTCCGCCGTCCCGGGTGCAGCATTCGTGCCTGTGCCTGGAAGCAGATGGAAAACGTAGCCATGGTGGACGAATCCGGCGTTTCCGTAACGACCGATTGGGAAAAAGCACAGGCGCAGTTTACGCCCGGCAGCTGGGCAGAGTACACCTTCTACGCCACAGACGATCCCGGCGTGCTGGTGTTCGAAGCAGATTTTGACGGCGCAATGCTGGCGGTAACGGAAAATGGGGAGACCCTGCTGCGTACGTCTGCCGGTGGTGTACGGAAATTCCGGATCGAGAAAAAGTGCACCGGAGACAGCCTTGTGCGGATCGAATGCATGAAGGGCAGCTTCCATTTGCGGCGCATCCACTATCTGCCAAGCCAAGGCGAGTCCGCAAAATGACCATGGCAAAATGACGAAAATACAGTGCAAACAACACTGCGTTTTATACAAAGCGTGAAAAAGTGAAAAAGTGCAGAGAAATTTACAAAAAGCTATTGCAAAATAGTCCCATTTCATGTAAAATAAAGTGTAATTTTATGACCGACCTGATTCAGGCGAAAGGAGATTGCCCTCGTTTAGAGGGTGACAAGTAACAGTATGGTAGTAGCAGGCGATTTTAAGAATGGCGTGACCTTCGATATGGAAGGCCAGGTAATGCAGGTTATCGAATTCCAGCACGTAAAGCCCGGTAAGGGAGCTGCGTTCGTTCGTACCAAGCTGCGCAACGTGATCACGGGTGCCGTGGTAGAAAAGACCTTCTCTCCCACCGATAAGTATCAGGATGCCCGTATCGACCGGAAGGAAATGCAGTATCTGTACAACGACGGCGATCTGTATTACTTCATGGATATGGAATCCTACGAACAGGTTCCCCTGGGTGTGGACATCATCGGGGACAGCCTGAAGTTCGTAAAGGAAGAAATGATCTGCAAGATCAACTCCTATAAGGAAAAGGTATTCGCAGTAGAACCGCCCATGTTCGTAGAACTGGACATCATCGATTGCGAACCCGGCGTAAGAGGCGATACCGCTACCGGTGCCACCAAGAACGCCACCGTAGAGACCGGCGCTGTGATCCGTGTTCCTCTGTTCATCGACCAGGGTGACAAGGTTCGTATCGACACCAGAACCGGTGAATATCTGGAAAGAGCATAACCCAAGGGAAGAACGACGTACGAGAACGACAGGCTGTCCATGCACCAAACCGGGCAGCCTTCTTTCTACAGCCAAACGGAAATGAGGAAGAAGGGAGAATACTCATGAACACGAAGGAATATAGCGCATACATCAAGGGACTTCTGGAAGGTCTGCAGCTGGATGCCAATAAGCCCGAAACCAAGGTGATCAATGCTCTCTGCGGTATCATCGAACAGATGGCAGACGACATCGAGACCCTGAAGACCAACACCCAGACCCTGCACGACTATGCAGAGGAGCTGGACGAAGATCTGGGCGCACTGGAAGAAGATTTCTACGGCGAAGACGGCTGTGGTTGCTGCGACTGCGACGACGATGAGGATGATGACGACGACTGCTGCTGCGGTTGCCATCACCACGACGACGATGAGGACGACGAAGACGACAGTGATTTCTACTGTGCTATGTGTCCCCACTGCGGCGAAAAGGTATACTTCGACGATACCATCGACCCCGAAGACATCCTGTGCCCCGCTTGCCATAAGCCTCTGGTAGACGACAGCGAAGACGCAGACGAACAGAATGACCTGTAAGGTCATTCGGTGGCCTGTAAGGTCATTCGGCGGTCTGTCATCGTGCCAAGAAAATGCATATATCGAAAATGTGTAGGAATTTCCTGCACATTTTTTTGTTCTGTTAAAATCAAATGCCATCCCGTTTTCGCCATATCGATCATCGAGCTAAAAAGGGAAAAATCACCTTGCGCACTTGACAGATGGAACCAATAGGAGTATAATGACCTTACATACATAGTTACCCAATACGCATATGCGGAGGATCTTATGCAGTATTACATATACGATTATATCAAATCCAGACATTACGATGAGCTGAAAGACAAACCTACCTGTATCCGGGAAGCGATGCTCTTCCGCTACGAGGCCATGGAAATGGAGATCTTCTTGGACGAAACAGACGAGATCGCCGGTCGGTATGGCTTTGCCACCATGCCAGCCTACGAAAACGACCGCCATTTCCCCTATCACGATGTGTATACGCCCGAACAACGGACACTGCGGCAGGACATGGATCGGGTCATGCAGCTGCGTTCCTGGCCAGCCAAAGGACATACCTGCATCGACTACGGCCGGATCCTCCGGGAAGGCACGGACAGCTACGCCGCAACGATCCGCCAGCGCCTCACCGATCCCACCTTGGATACCGATGGCAAAACCTACCTGCAAGCCATGCTGATCGCATTAGAAGCTGTGTCGATCTGGTCCAGCCGCTTTGCCGCCCTGTATCGGGAAAAGTGCGACCAGGTATCACCGGAAGCACGTCCTCGCTATGCCCGGATCTGTCAGGCACTGGAACGAGTCCCCATGCAGCCGGCCCGTGATTTCTTAGAAGCCACACAGGCACTTTGGCTTCTGCATTCCCTTGTACCACTGTCCGAACGAAGCTGGGCAAGCATCTCCATCGGTCGCTTCGATCAGTTCATGTACCCCTATTGGGAAAGGGCAGATGTCGCAGAAAAAGAACGGATCCCGGCATATATCTGCTCCCTGTTCCGACTGCTGGACAGCTACGGAGACGGTGCCTGTGCCCTGAATCTGGGCGGCATGGATGCAGAAGACCACGACCAAATGAACGACCTTTCCCGTGTGATCCTGCAAGCGGAAAAGGATGCCCACCGCCGTTCTCCCATCATCACCGCACGCATCACCCCGGATACGCCCGACGACATCTGGGACGCACTGCTGGACGAAACGCTGTTCACCATGGGTCAGCCCACCTTCTATGGGGAAGTGAACTGCCGTCGGGCCATGGAATATCGTGGTGTGCCTCATGGGGATGCCTGCGGATTTTCTGTCAATAGCTGCATGGGTCTGGTGGTGGCCGGACAGGAGATCGCCGATATGTGGGGTTGTATGTTCAATATGCACGCCCCACTGGAGCTGACCGTCAACCATGGCGCCTTCTTTGCCGGTCCGTCTCCACTGCCGCTGCACACCGCACCACGCACGCCCCAAAATCTGGAAGAACTGCTTGCCACCTATCGTTCCTATCTGCAGGAGCTGCTTGCCGTAGCGGTCACGTTCAACGAATTGGAGGCACAGAACGTGGCAGTCAACGAGCCCAATCCCTTCCTGTCCGTGTTCACCGAGGACTGCATCCGGCTGGCAAAGGACCGGATCGATGGCTGTCGGTACCGCACGGCCACCATGGAAGGCATGGCACTGACCAATACCGCCGATGCGATCTGCGCCATCGATACCCTGGTGTTCCGGGAAGGGAAGTATACCATAGATGAGCTGGTGAACGCTGCTTTAGGCAATTACGAAAACTGCGGTACCATCCGTCGGGATATCCTGTCGTGCCCCAAGTACGGCACAGGCGATCCATACGCCGACCGGATCACCGCCACTTTGTTCGACTACGTGGCAGAGCTCCTGAAGCCCATGGACACCGGAAACCGCCGCTACGCCGGTTCGCTCCATACCATCGATACCAACGTGGGCTACGGCGCCGGATTGGGTGCTACTCTGGACGGACGACTGGCCCATACCCCCATCAACAAAAACGCCGGTCCCTCTCTGCAGGTGCTGACCAAGGAACCCACATCCTTGGTGCTGTCTGCCGGGAAAATGCCCCAGTACAAATTCAGCGGCGGCCAACCCATCGACCTGCACTTTGACGTAGACGTCGTACGCCACCAGCCACAGCGGATCCGGGAGCTGATCCAGATCTATTTCCAGTCCGGCGGCCTGCAGTTCCAGGTCAACAGCGTCGATGCCGATACCCTGCGCAAGGCCATGGCAGAACCGGGAAATTACCGGGATCTGATCGTGCGGATCGGCGGCTACAGCGGCTATTTCAACGACCTGGCCCACGGCACCAAGCTGGAGCTGATCGAGCGATTTGACAATTAACCAATACAAAAGACCGTATCCCAAACGAATGGAGTACGGCCTTTTTTCATGCGCACCGGTTTATTTCCTGCGCCGCAGCTTGTGGTATTGCCAGAAGAAGCTGCCAAAGATCACCAGATACAACGCGATCAGCGCACCGTAGATACAAGCCAGTACAAAGGCTTTTTGCACCAGCATATACAGCAGAGTGGGAAGCAGCACACAGACGAACAGCACAAGCAGCGGCCGCATCCGACCCTTGGCTACCCGTTCCAGCATCTGCATCCGGGACGCATCGTCACAGAAGATCTCCTCCTCTTTCCCGTCCATCATTGCTGCCGGCTTGCGAAAATAGCTGTAGCCAACATAGTCCTGCAAATATTCCCAGCCGCAATCCCGGAACATCTGCACGTATTCCTCTTTGTGTGCCAACCCATCCTGGTTGTAGTCCAGCTGATAGACCACATCCTCCGGCTCACATTTGGTGAAATGATACACCCCAATGCCCGTAACGGAATTGAATTTCCACCCAGCCTTGTGCATGGTGCGTAGGTATTCCTGCTCCTGTGCGTATTGGTATATGGTGTAGAATTTGAATTGTTTCTTCGTCTCCATTATAACGCCTCCTGTGCATTGCGATATAGCCGCTCGATCCGCTTTTTTTCGAGCTGCAAAACTTCCGACCCCAGCGCCGTGATCTGGTAGAGCTTTCGCTTTTCTTCCTCTCGAATGAACTGGATCAGTCCATCCTTTTCCATCTTCGATAAACTGCCGTACATAGTCCCCGGCGTCAGTCGAATTTCACCATCGGTCATCTGCTCGACCATCTGCACAATGCCGTACCCATGGTTGGGCTTTTGCAAGCAGAGCAGGATGTAGAAAGCCGACTCCGTCATGGGAACATATACCTTTTGAATATGTGCGTCCATGCCCATTAGCACCTCCGTTCTTACGCCTGTTTTTCTTCATTCGTATCATTTGTATCGTTCCTTTTTGCCTTTGGAAGCAGCATACCAACGACCGTACCAGCCAGTATTCCATAGGATATATAGTTTACTCCAAAAAGCAAGCCGAAGCACGCACCCAAACACAATCCCTCGGTTCTATGATCTCCCGTTGCTGTATGCCCGTTTGTATCCGGTTGTGTATGGTGCCATGGTGCCGCCCATAAAGCGATCGACAATCCCAGGCACACCCACGGCAATGCCGCCATCACAAAATCCAACATGAAACATCCTCCTATCCCGTATTGCTGTATTTTACTGCGATATATCGTACTGCAATATAGTATATTGCACTTCGATGCATTTGTCAAGGGGGTAAGCGAAATTTTTTGAAAAAATGCATTTGAAAAAATGCATCGGACCCTACAGGAAAAGAAATCCCAAGATGCTTGACACAAATGGACGAAAGTGGTATACTATAGTCAACGCTGATTCAGGTTGATCAGCATTGACTATGATAAATCCATTGCTTGTGTGAGGAGATACTTATGTCGAATCGAAATCGCTTGATCCTGCTTTTCGCACTCTTATTGACTCTGTCTTCCATGACCGCCTGTGGGAAAACGACCCAAGAAGAAACCACGGCCCCGGCAGAAGAGACCCAGACCCAGCAAATCGAAACCGAAGAAGAGGTAGACAGCTTGGCTCGTCGTGCCTCTGTGGAAGATGGCCTGCCCACGATCGATTTCGAGGGTGCCCAGTTTGCCACACTTTCCTGTGACGAAAATATTTATGATACCAGTATGTATGGCGAGGAGATCGGCTCTCCCTTGCACGACGCTGTGTACCTGCGAGATCGTACGGTGGAAGAGCGCTTCAATATCAAATTCCAGCATAACCAGGTCCACTACAGCCAGCACGTCGGTATGCTAGAGAAATCCGTACTGGCCGGTACAGACGAGTTCCAGCTGTACATGGGACAGGCCATCGTAACTGCCAATCTGGCGCTGAAGGATTATTACCTGAACTGGAAGGACGTTCCCCATATCCAATACGACAAGCCCTGGTATAACCAAGCCACCAACGATGCCATGACCCTCAACGGCAAAAACTTTGTCATGTTAGGCGCCACGGATATCTCTGCCGTTGGCTATGCATACTGTATGTACATGAACCTGGACGAAGCCACAAACATCGGCATCCCGGATATCTACGATACAGTCAACGCAGGGGACTGGACATACGATGTGCTCCTGGAATACACGGAAGCCTACGCCAGAGATACCGATGGGAACGGCATCATGGAGGACGGAGACTTCTACAGCTATGCGACCCGTCCCGGCGACATTCCGACCTTCATGTGGGCGTTTGAAGCGGATATTCTGACCGTGTCCGACGATGGCGTTGTGGACATCCTGTTCGGGGACGAAAAGACCGTAGCCGTAGCAGAACGGGTCTCCAAGCTGTATAAAGACAATCCCAACGTATCGACCACCGGTTCCCAGGTGGAATACGACGGCGGCTACGTCTTCAACGGCGGTGCCAAATTCGTAGAGGATCAGGCACTCATCGCCTCCGGCTTTGTCAAAGACTCGATCAGCCCCTCTTTCCTGGAATACGAAGCCAACTATGCGATCATCCCCTATCCCAAGTTCGATGCAGAACAGGCCGAGTACCACACCATTTCCGACGGCAGCCACGGTGTTCTCTGCGCACCGGTGACCGTGCAGAACGTGGAGCTGGTGGGCGTGATCACGGAAGCCTGCAATGTAGAAGCCTGGAAGCAGATCGAACCGGTGTATTATGACACAGCCTTGAAGTTCCGTGGTGTACGGGACGAAGGTTCCATCGCTATGCTGGATCTGATCCTGAATTCCCGTATCCAGGATTTTGCCTATATGCACGGCACCATCGGCTACGGACTCAGCGGTCTGAGCAGCATCGTGACCGGCTCCAGGGATACAGCATCCTATGTGGCATCTACGATCAATTCGGCTACAAAGGACTACCAGAAGTTGGTGGATCACTATTTTGATAAATAAACCTATAGAGAAATGTGCGAAACCTCTGCACATTTTTTCTATGCCCAAAACCCCACAATCCAACGCAAAAACACGCAATCTCGATTACCGAACCTGTTGACATGAGCCCGGAGGTGTGGTATACTATAGACAACAAAGCCGACTTTGCGCAAAGCAGCTTTCCCGCTCCTCGATGTACCGAGCGCCATAGCATTAAACAAAACATAATTTTTGTATGAAAGGTGGAAAGATACCATGTTTGCAGAAGAACGACAAAAAGCCATCGCCGAAACGATCCGGCAAAAAGGGAAGATCACCATCAGCGAGATCACCGAGA
>CAZLED010000086.1:0-9792 GCA_964558485.1 uncultured Ruminococcus sp.
GCCGAGGGACGCACCTTCCGCGGCTGCCTGTACTTCGGCCTGATGATCACCAAGGACGGCCCGAAGGTGATCGAGTACAACTGCCGCTTCGGCGACCCGGAGACCCAGGTGGTGCTGCCGCTGCTGGAAACCGATCTGTTCACCATCATGCGTGCGGTGGCAGAGGAACGGCTGGCAGATGTAGATGTGCGATTCCGGGATGGACACGCCTGCTGTGTGATCCTGGCCTCCAACGGCTATCCGAAAAAGTATGAGACCGGCTTCCCCATCACCATGCCGAAGACCCTGAAGCACGACGCTAAGGTGTTTGTGGCCGGTGCCAAGCGGAACGATGCCGGGGAGCTGCTGACCGCCGGTGGTCGTGTGCTGGGTGTGACAGCTGTGGCTGATACCCTGCAGGAAGCCGTTGCCAACGCTTATGACGCAGCGGCAGATGTGACCTTTGCCAACGCCTACAAGAGATGCGACATCGGGGCAAGAGCATTGGCAGCCTACGGGAAATAATTGGTAAGAGGTAATAATTATGGTTTATCGTATATATGTAGAAAAAAGACCGGGGCTGGCGGTGGAAGCCGATGCCCTGCTGTCCGACATCCACGCCTTTTTGGGGATCTCCTCCGTCCAGTCCCTGCGGCTGCTGAACCGGTATGACGTAGAAAACATCACGCCGGAGCTGTTTGACTATGCGGTAGGCACGGTCTTCTCGGAACCCCAGGTAGACGTGACCTATCGGGAGCTGGACGTGGCAGAGGGCAGCATCGTATTTGCTGTGGAATATCTGCCCGGTCAGTACGACCAGAGAGCGGACTCTGCGGCACAGTGTATCCAGATCATCTCCCAGGACACCCGTCCCGACGTACGCACCGCCAAGGTGTATGTGCTCACCGGAGATGTGTCTGCGGAAGAGCTGGCGGCTGTGAAGAAGTACGTGATCAACCCGGTGGAGGCCAGAGAGGCTACACTGGAAACAAAGGACACGCTGGCGACCAAGTATGATGTGCCTGCGGACGTAGCCGATATGGATGGCTTCTTGGCGCTGGATGAAGAAGGTCTGGCTGCCTTTGTGAAGCAGTACGGTCTTGCCATGGACGTGGACGACCTGCGGTTCCTGCAGAACTATTTCCGCACGGAAAACCGGGAGCCCACCATCACCGAGATCCGCATGACGGACACCTATTGGTCCGACCACTGCCGGCACACCACCTTCCTGACCACCATCGACAACGTGACCTTTGACGATCCGCTGCTGCAAAAGACCTTCGAGGAATACAAGGCAGTGCGGGAAAAGCTGGGTCGTACCCACAAGCCCATCAACCTGATGGATATCGGCACCATTGCTGCCAAGGCCCTGAAGGCAGACGGTCGGCTGACCAAGCTGGATGAATCCGAAGAGATCAACGCCTGCACGGTGAAGATCGATGTGAACGTGGACGGCAAGACGGAAAAGTGGCTGCTGCTGTTCAAGAACGAGACCCACAACCATCCTACCGAGATCGAACCGTTTGGTGGTGCTGCTACCTGTATCGGTGGTGCCATCCGTGACCCGCTGTCCGGCCGTTCCTATGTGTACGCCGCCATGCGTGTGACCGGTGCTGCCGATCCTACCAGACCTGTGTCTGAAACCCTGACCGGTAAGCTGCCCCAGAAGAAGCTGGTGACCACGGCTGCCGCCGGGTATTCCTCCTACGGCAACCAGATCGGTCTGGCTACGGGACAGGTGGACGAGCTGTACCACGATGGCTACATGGCCAAGCGCATGGAAATCGGTGCTGTGGTGGCTGCTACCCCTGCCGATCATGTACGCAGAGAATGCCCGGATCCGGGGGACATCGTGATCCTGCTGGGCGGTCGTACCGGTCGAGACGGCTGCGGCGGTGCTACCGGTTCCTCCAAGTCCCACGACCTGCATTCCCTGGAATCCTGCGGTGCAGAGGTACAGAAGGGCAATGCGCCGGAAGAACGGAAGCTGCAAAGACTGTTCCGTAATGGCGAAGCGGCACGGCTCATCAAGCGGTGTAACGACTTTGGTGCCGGTGGTGTATCGGTTGCCATTGGGGAGCTGGCAGACGGCCTGAACATCGATCTGGACAAGGTGCCGAAAAAGTACGACGGTCTGGACGGTACGGAGCTTGCCATTTCCGAATCCCAGGAACGTATGGCTGTGGTAGTCGCACCGGAGGACGCCGAGCGGTTCTGTGCACTGGCCGAAGCGGAAAACCTGGAATCCACCATTGTGGCCACGGTGACTGCCGAACCTCGTCTGGTGATGCACTGGCGCGGCAAGACCATCGTGGATGTATCCAGAGAATTTTTGAACTCCAACGGTGCCGAAAAGCACATCGATATCGCACCGGCTGCTCCCATGGCCTTCGCCAAGGCGATCCCGGCTTCCTTTGAGGAAGGCATGAAGGCGCTGGCAGGGGATCTGAACGTATGCTCCAAGCGGGGTCTGTCCGAACGGTTCGACTCCACCATCGGTGCCGGTACGGTCATGATGCCCTTCGGTGGCAAGTATCAGGAAACGCCCAGCCAGGCTATGGTACACAAGATCTCCACCGAGCACGGAGACACGGACACCGTTTCCTACATGGCATGGGGTTACAACCCGTACATCGCTGAAAAGTCTCCTTACCATGGGGCCTATCTGGCCGTGGTGGAATCCGTTTCCAAGCTGATCGCCGCAGGTGCGTCCTTCACCGACACCTATCTGACCTTCCAGGAATATTTCGAAAAGCCCATGAAGGATGGCAAGCGTTGGGGCAAACCCCTGGCTGCACTGCTGGGTGCTTACAAGGCCCAGATGGAGCTGGGTGTGGCTGCCATCGGCGGTAAGGACTCCATGTCCGGTTCCTTCGAGGATCTGGATGTGCCGCCTACGCTGGTCTCCTTTGCCGTGACTACCGACAAGCTGGACAATGTCGTGACCCCCGAAATGAAGGGTGCGGGACACAAGGTATACTGGTTCCGTCCGGAATATGACGAAAACGGACTGCCGGTGACCGCTTCTCTGCTGGCTCTGTTCGACAAGATCCATGCACTGGTAACAGCCGGCAAGGCGCTGACCATTTACACCCCCGGTTTTGGCGGTGTAGCTGAGGCGATCATGAAGATGAGCTTCGGCAACCGACTGGGCTTTGCCTATGACAAGAACATCACGATGGACGAACTGTTTGGCTACAGCTATGGTTCCTTTATCGTAGAGACCACCGAAACGCTGGATGGCACCCTGCTGGGTCTGACCACGGAAGCGGTGGAAATGACCTACGGCGACACCAAGCTGTGCATGGGTACACTTCACGATATCTACACGAAGAAGCTGGAAGGCGTATATCCTACGAACGTCCGAGTATCGGATCACAAGCCCGACACCATTACGGTGGAAAACATTTGCAGTCCTGCTACCCACCGGATCTACAGCAGCGACACCTTTGCCAAGCCTCGTGTGCTGATCCCGGCATTCCCCGGCACCAACTGCGAATACGACACGGCGAAGGCACTGGAAAACGCAGGCTTTGTACCGGAGATCGTGGTGATCCGCAACCTGACCAGCGCACTGGTAGCAGATTCCGTGGCTGCCTTTGCGGAAAAGCTGCCCCAGGCCCAGGTGATCTTTGTACCCGGTGGCTTCTCCGGCGGTGACGAACCGGACGGCTCCGGCAAGTTCATCACGGCATTCTTCCGGAACGGCATCATCAAGGAGCGGACCAACGAGCTGCTGAAGGTGCGGGAAGGCCTAATGTGCGGTATCTGCAACGGCTTCCAGGCCATTGTAAAGCTGGGTCTGGTTCCCTTCGGCGAGATCGTGGACACGGACGAAAACTGCCCGACGCTGACCTTCAACACCATCGGCAGACACCAGTCCCGGATCGTGCGGACGAGAATTGCCTCCAACAAGTCCCCGTGGCTGGCTGGTACCCAGGTGGGCGACGTCTACAATGTGGCGATCTCCCATGGCGAAGGTCGGTTTATCGCACCCCAGGATGTGCTGACGAAGCTCATCGAAAACGGACAGGTGGCTACGCAGTACGTGGATCTGGACGGCAATGCCACCATGGACATGGACTACAACCCCAACGGTTCCCTGCTGGCCATCGAAGGCATCACCTCTCCGGATGGACGGGTGCTGGGTAAGATGGGACACACGGAACGCTGGAACGCCGGTCTGTACAAGAACGTCCCCGGCAACTACGATCCCCAGCTGTTTGCTTCCGCAAGAGCATACTTTGGTTGATGTAGCATAAATAAAGCATACTAAAAATGGGTACTGCCTGCAAGCGCAAGGTGCAGGTACGTACCCATTTTTTTGTTTGCCAATATTGCCTTATGCTTTTTCTTTCCGGTACCGGACAATGCCGATGACCGCTGACACGATGGACAGGGATTCACTGATGATGCCGGTGTAGGAGCCGCTGAATCCATTGTACAGGATGATCAGCGTGCAGGTGAGCAGGACACTTTTCCGCAGTCCCTGGGGTTCTAAGTATCCCATGCAGAGCGTATTGATCACCAATCCCACCAGGATAAAGATGGAATAAAAAGCATCCCAGCACAGCAGCGACACCGCACCCATCAGAACGGCAAAGAAGACCGGCATACACTGTCCCAGCCGTGTATTTTTGTTGCGGTAGTAGAAAGCGATATTGCGGATGATACACACAATGTTGGTGGCAAAGCCGGAGTAGGCACCAAGCAATGCGTACTGCAGGCACAAACATACGGTCGCCAAGGTCTGCACCAACAGCAGTTTCTTTTTTTCGGAGATCTGGTAGGATAGGAAGAAAAGCCCGATTGCCACGATCCCAATGCAATGTCCTATGATTCGCATAGAGCCTCCATGGATATATTGTCTCATGCTGTCCGATGTGGTGCAGCACTCCCTATTATAGCATATTTTCGAGAAAATACAACACTTTCTTTTGGGGAAATACCGGAAAACGGCATTTTTGTTTACCATCTGCCCATGGAAAGCCAGTGTACGAGGTTTCTTTTTCCTAACAAATCACCTTGACTTCCCACCAAAAATGTGCTATACTATAGCCGCCCGGTACTGCCGAAGGGTGGTTCAAACCGGAAACAGGTGCAGATCCTGTGCGAGCACGTCACCGTGATGCCCTTGTCTTCTGCAGGAGACGTTCTCCTGCTAGAGACGCTTCTTTTGCCAAGACCATTGCCGCAAACGGTCGGGTACGCCACTGTCGAGCCAACATGGTTCGGTGGGAAGGTGCAAAAGGATGGGCTCAGTCGGGATACCTGCCGGGCGTGGCTTTGCAGTATGCAGCGAGTGCCTGCGACTTTTGTCCTGCGATAGCCGAAAAACTACATTCATTTTATAAGGAGAAAGACAAAATGAAAAGAAACGATCTGAACTTTTTTTCCAGACTGATTCTCTTTGTGCTGATGGCGGCGTTGGCACTGTGCTGCGTTTCCTGCGGCGGAGACGAAACCAAAACCGGTGATGCTGTGACCTTCACCCTGACGGTGATCGGTCCCGACGGCACTGCCACCGACCACACCATCTCTTCCGATGCGGCCAACCTTGGCGATGCACTGTTGGAGGAAGGCATTGTGGAAGGCGACATGGGAGACTACGGTCTGTATATCACCACGGTGGACGGCGTAACGGCTGACTACGATGCAGACGGCGCTTACTGGAGCTTCTACATTGGGGAAGAATACGCCATGACCGGCGTCAGCGATACCCCCATTGCCGAAGGCGACACCTTCAAGCTGGTGTATGAAGTTTACACAGCCGCATAATCCACAAAACAGTGTATCCTCGCCGTACCGACATTCCCACACGAAGCTAACGAAGCTGGTGCTGTACGCCATGCTGGGCAGTGTGACCTATGCCGGAAAGGTGGCGATGGAGTCCATTCCCAATGTGCATCCGGTGGCGCTATTGCTGATGGCGTTCACGGTGGTCTACCGGGTCGAGGCACTGATCCCCTTGTACGTGTACGTATTTTTGGTGGGACTGTTCAACGGCTTTGGCCTGTGGTGGTATCCGTATCTGTACATCTGGACGATCCTGTGGGGCGTGACCATGCTGCTGCCGAAGCACATGAAGCCGAAGGTGGCTGCGGTGGTGTATCCGCTGGTGTGTGCCCTATTTGGCCTTGCCTTTGGTACGCTGTATGCCCCGGCCCAGGCGCTGCTGTTCCACTATGACCTGGCGACCACGCTGAAGTGGATCCTTGTGGGTCTTCCCTACGATTTCATCCACTGCATGGGGAATCTTTGCATGGGACTGCTGGTGTATCCGCTGGTGCAGCTGCTGCGAAAGCTGAATCGCATGATCGGATTGCGGCTCAATACAAAATGATCTTGCTATAAGAATTACAAAAAGGTGCTGACCGAGTGGGAATATCATAAAGCTGAAATCGGCGGTGATCCATCCCACTCTTGAAGAAGGCATTGGCTTAACTGGTCAGTGCCTTTTTTGTTTGGTGGCGTTATATCGCAAAATGCATAGGGGTATACATTTTATATAAGACGATGCGATTTTTTTCGAAAAAAACAAAAGAATTTACAAAAACATATTTACTTTCCTGCCACTTTGCGTTATAATATAGGTACATGGGCACAGTGGCGTTTTTTCTGCGTCCCTTGCCCTACGCATTTATTTTTCGCTTATTATTATATAAATGGAGGATATACCCAACATGGCAAGAAAGAAACTTTCCATGGATGGCAACACTGCGGCGGCGCATGCTTCTTATGCGTTTACCGAAGTTGCTGCTATCTACCCCATCACGCCTTCTTCTGTTATGGCTGACGTGACCGATACCTGGTCCGCTACCGGTCTGAAGAACATCATGGGCGACACCGTTAAGGTGATCGAAATGCAGTCTGAGGCTGGTGCTGCCGGTGCCGTTCACGGTTCTCTGGCTGCTGGTGCTCTGACCACCACCTACACCGCTTCTCAGGGTCTGCTGCTGATGATCCCCAATATGTACAAGATCGCCGGTGAACTGCTGCCCTGCGTGATCCACGTATCCGCTCGTTGCGTAGCTTCCCACGCTCTGAACATCTTCGGTGACCACTCCGACGTATATGCCTGCCGTCAGACCGGTTTTGCCATGATGGCTGAATCCAATCCGCAGGAAGTTATGGACCTGGGTGCTGTTGCCCACCTGGCTACCATCAAGGGCCGTGTACCGGTTCTGAACTTCTTCGACGGTTTCCGTACCTCTCACGAGATCCAGAAGATCGAAGCTTGGGATTACGAAGACCTGGCTGAAATGGTGGACAAGGATGCTATCGCTGCATTCCGTGCCCGTTCTCTGAACCCCGAACATCCTGTTCTGCGTGGTTCCGCTGAAAACGGTGACATCTTCTTCCAGCACAGAGAAGCTTGCAACCCCTACTACGATGCATTCCCGGCTGTTGTTGAGGAATACATGAACAAGGTAAACGAGAAGATCGGTACCGACTACAAGCTGTTCAACTACTATGGCGCACCGGATGCCGAAAAGGTCATCATCGCTATGGGTTCCATCTGCGACGTTGCTGAAGAAGTGATCGACTACATGATGGCTGCCGGCGAAAAGGTTGGTCTGGTAAAGGTTCGTCTGTATCGTCCCTTCGTAGCTGAAAAGCTGGCTGAAGCGATTCCCGCTACTTGTAAGAAGATCGCCGTTCTGGACAGAACCAAGGAACCCGGCTCTCTGGGTGAACCTCTATATCTGGACGTTGTTACCGCTCTGGCGCTGACCGGCAGAAGCGACATCAAGGTTGTTGGTGGTCGTTACGGTCTGGGTTCCAAGGATACGCCTCCGCAGTCCATCTTCGCTGTATATGCCAACCTGGACGCTGACGAACCCAAGAACAGCTTCACCATTGGTATCGTAGACGACGTGACCGGCCGTTCTCTGGAGGAAAAGCCCGCTCCGGACACCGCTGCTCCCGGTACCATCGCCTGCAAGTTCTGGGGTCTGGGTGGTGACGGTACTGTTGGTGCCAACAAGAACTCCATCAAGATCATTGGTGACCACACCGACAAGTACATCCAGGCATACTTCCAGTATGACTCCAAGAAGACCTCCGGTATCACCATTTCCCACCTGCGCTTCGGTGATCAGCCCATCAAGTCTCCTTACTACATCAACAAGGCCGACTTCGTTGCCTGCCACAACTCTTCTTACCTGAAGAAGTATGACATGGTATCCGACATCAAGCCCGGCGGTACCTTCCTGCTGGACTGCGCTTGGCACACCATTGAAGAGCTGGAAGAACACCTGCCCGCAAAGGTAAAGTCCTATCTGGCCAACAACAATATCAAGTTTATCACCATTGACGCTACCACCATCGCTACCAAGCAGGTCGGCAACGCCAAGGTTAAGAATACCGTTCTGCAGTCTGCATTCTTCGCTCTGGCCAACATTCTGCCCAAGGATGAAGCTATCGAATACATGAAGAAGATGGCATACAAGTCCTACATCAAGAAGGGCCAGGCCATGGTTGACCTGAACTATGCCGCTATCGATGCCGGTGCAGATGCTTACACCGAAGTTGCTGTTCCGGAATCCTGGAAGAACGCCGGTGTAGATGCACCCAAGGCTGCTTTCACCTCCAAGAGAGCCGATCTGGAAAAGTTCGTGAACACCGTAGTGAACCCCACCAATGCTATGGCTGGTGATTCCCTGCCCGTTTCCGCTTTCGCTGACTATGTTGACGGTACCTTCCCGCAGGGTTCTACCGCTTCCGAAAAGCGTGGCGTAGCTGTATACGTTCCCGAATGGATCCCCGAAAACTGTATCCAGTGTAACAACTGTGCCTTTGTATGTCCGCATGCTGCTATCCGTCCCTTCGCTATGACCGAGGCTGAAGCTGCTGCTGCTCCTGCTGCCACCAAGTTCGCTGCAAAGCCCGTTGTAAAGACCACCTACAAGTTCACCATGGCTATCTCTCCTCTGGACTGCATGGGTTGTACGCTGTGTGTCAAGGCTTGCCCTGTAACTGCTAAGGCTGAAAAGGACGGCACCGACAAGAAGGCTATCAAGATGGTACTGGCTGAAACCCAGCAGGATCAGGCTGAACCCTGGGATTACGCCGTTGCCAATGTTTCCGAAAAGCCCGAGCTGATCAACAACACCGTGAAGGGTTCTCAGTTCAAGCAGCCCCTGCTGGAGTTCTCTGGCTCTTGCGCTGGTTGTGCCGAAACCTCTTATGCACGTCTGATCACCCAGCTGTTCGGTGAAAGAATGTACATCTCCAACGCTACTGGTTGTTCCTCCATCTGGGGTGGTTCTGCTCCTGCAACGCCTTACACGGTGAACAAGGAATCCGGTCACGGTCCGGCTTGGGCGAACTCCCTGTTCGAAGACAACGCTGAACACGGTCTGGGTATCCACCTGGGTCAGAAGACCATCCGCAACCGTCTGATCGGTTACGTAGAAGAAATGGCTGCTTCCGACAAGGCTTCCGACGAATTCAAGGCTGCTGCCAAGGCATTCCTGGATACCAAGGACGATGGCGCTGCAAACGAAGCTGCTGCAAAGGCTCTGCTGGTTGAAGTAGAAAAGGCCGCTGCTGCTGGCTGCACGGTAGCTCCCAAGATCCTGGCTGAAAAGGATTACCTGGCTAAGAAGTCCGTTTGGATCTTCGGTGGTGACGGCTGGGCATATGACATCGGCTTCGGTGGTCTGGACCACGTGATCGCTTCCGGCGAAGACGTAAACATCATGGTATTCGATACCGAAGTGTACTCCAACACCGGTGGACAGGCTTCCAAGGCTTCCAACATCGGTCAGGTCGCTCAGTTCGCTGCTGCCGGTAAGGCCATCAGCAAGA
>CAZLED010000087.1:0-9442 GCA_964558485.1 uncultured Ruminococcus sp.
GACCCTCTGCTTGTAAGGCAGATGCTCTCCCAGCTGAGCTATGCTTCCATGTCTTGGTTACATACGCCAGCTTGCATCCATTCCTTATCGGCTTGGTTTGTGGCTTGTCCCTTCGACGTGTATTATTATATCACATCCTTCTCCCTTTGTCAACCCCTTTTTTGAAATTTCTCAAAAAAATTTTTCACCCGATTTTCAGCACCCAATATGGGTCGCACAAATTGGTTGCCCAATATGGGTTACCCAATATGGGCGGCAAAAAAGGAACGGTCAAACCATTCCTTTTGGTGTTATGCGGATGGCAGGATCGCTTCACGCATTCTTCCCGGCCAGCCACAGGTCCCGTACCGCATCGTATACTTCGTCCGGGATCGGCGGGTCTTCGTGGGATGTACGGGGCAGGAGCTGGTCACCGGCTATGGATGGCGTACAGCAAGCGTTGTCGTGGCGGTATTTGTCTCTCTGGGCCGGGTCACGCAGATCCGGTACCTCCATAGGTGCGTTGCCGGCCAAAATGGAACGATACGCCAGGATGCCGCAAATGCCCATGTCTACCGCATGATATACGTCAATGGACCAGGCTTCGCCATCGGGACGGCCTAAGATCTTTTCAATAAAGAAATGCGTGGGGTAGAAGTCGCTGCCGCCGTGGGTCTGGTAGGACTTGGCTGCCTCTGCGGCGATCTTCTGCTCCGGTGTGTACTGCTCCCAGGAACCGATGCACCGCTTGTCCCCTTCTTTGTACACGTTCAGCGGCTGCAGGGGACTCAGTCTGCCGGTCTCCATCATGCCCTTGTCGCAGTACAATTCATAGTTGATGCTGCCCGGTTCCCGCTTCAGGCAGCCATGTACGCTCTTCATGATGGCACCATTTTCCAGCGTCACCATTTCCACACCGGCTCCGGGACCGGCACCCAGCGCTGCCATGTCCTTGGAGTATGGCGTCTCAAAGCCGACCACCTTCACCGGCCGCAGTCCTGTGGTCATCAGCAGGGGACCCAGGGAGTGGGTACAATAGAACGTGGGGAACATCCGGTTGCGCCAATGGTCCCGTTCGCCATAGGTGATACCGGGCCAGATGGCAGAGCAGTCGTGGATGTATTCGCCTTCGCCATAGTGCGCTTCCCCCATTTCCCCGGAACGATACCGCTGCCACATCTCAAAGGCGTGGGTCATGTAGCAGTAGTTCTCTGCATAGGCGTACACCAGACCGGTCTCCTCTACGGCTTCGATCAGCGCTACAGCCTGTGCCATGGTCTCGCAAGGCAGTACCTCGGACAGCACGTGCTTTCCGGCGTGCAGGCATTTGATGGCGTAGATGGCGTGCTCGTTGGCATAGTTGGCCAGCACCACCGCATCCATGTCGTACTGGATGAATTCTTCAAAGGTCTCGAAGGTGGCAATGGTCATACCGCATTCGGCAGCGGTCTTTTTGGCTTCCTCCAAGAGAGGTGTGTACTTATCGCAGACGGCCACCAGCTCCGCATCCGGATGGTGCAGCAGTACAGCGATCATGGATCTT
Organism: uncultured Ruminococcus sp.; assembly: GCA_964558485.1. Classification (GTDB taxonomy): domain Bacteria; phylum Bacillota; class Clostridia; order Oscillospirales; family CAG-272; genus UMGS1696. The sequence goes on from CAZLED010000087.1 coordinate 1,523, forward strand.
CCTCGTGCGCCGCCAAAGACGCCGATCCGCAGCTTTCTGTTTTCGCTCATGGGTTTGCTCTCCTTTATGTGATTTTGGTTGTGCATGGTATCGGTGTACGACAGATACACAGCATCGCCGTCGATCCCACGGTATACCGGGGAACCGCACAGGGTATCGATGGTCACGTTCCATAGGGACGCCAGCTTCTGCAGGGTCTCCCGGTTCGGTGTGGTCACGCCGTTTTCCCAACGGGACACTGCCTGTCTGGTCACGTGCAGTATGTCTGCCAGCTCCTTTTGGGTCATGTGCCGGCTTTTGCGCAGTGCGGCAAGGGTGCTGCCATTTTTATCCATCATACCTGTCCTACCTCCGTCATGTTGCTTTCTATCCGAATAGCACAACTTCAGTCGTTTGTCAAGAAACAATTTGTTGCTTTTTACTTTTGCCGTTCTTTGCGATACAGGTACACCCCATAGACCGCCGCACAGAGGAGATAGAAAAACACCACCGTCAGCAGTACATCCTCACCAAGGACCATGGTCAGTCCCACATAGGGCACCAGCGGCAGCGACAGCACCATACGGATCGTGAAGTCCAGCACAGCGTCACCCAGCAACACCGGCGTGTACAGCAGCACCAGGGTACATAACAGCTGCACGAACAAAAGGATCAGGAAAAAGATGGACATATTCTCTGCCCTGCGATAGAGCCACAATCCCAGCGGTACAAACAACATCCACAGCACGGCACCGATGCAGGCATAATACCGGACGATGCCACAGGTGTGTACACCCACATCGGAACAGCCGCAGCCGATCAGGTACGGGTGGAGAGACAGACAAAGTGCATAGGCGATCCCCAGCCACCACAGATACCGTGGCAGTCGGGAACGGATCGAATTCGACATACATAGACCCCCTTCTTCGGATACATCCACTGGCTCCAGTATAGCAAAGATATGCGACATGGGTATAGGTTTTTTGTGAATAGTGAATATATTTTGGTGTAGATGACCAAAAAAATCCCCATACCCTCCGTGAACGGCAGACCTACGCCGCCTCACCGGGATATGGGGTATTTTGTTAGAGATCATGCTGCACTGCTATAGTTGATCACCATGATCTCGGTCATCATGGAACGGCATTCCTTCTGACTTCTGCTCACCAACTTGTTGGTGCATCTGACCTCTTCCTTCTTCCCTCACGTCAGTCCCCCAGAATTTTTCTTCGTGGGGTCTTCCTCTTCCTGTACGTGCAGGGTACCGGACAAAAAGGCTCTGGCGCGTTCCGGGGCATCCTTTGCATTTCCCCAGGGCTCGTCGGTGTAGCGATAGTCGAACTTCTTGCAGAACCAGCTCACGTCCTCCCGGAGACTGGTGAAGTACTTGTTCTCCACCTCGGCGATCTCACTGTAGAACTGGATAAAGTCCTTCTTGGACAGCCGCTCCTTGGCTGCCCGAATGAACTGCCCGTAGTGGGGCAGGCAGAAGTACGGCACGTTCTTCACCTTTTCGTGGAAGGCAGAATCGCTTTGCCACAGCAGTGCTGCCGTCTCCACCATCCGGGTGAAGTTGTACTCGATCCGACCGCACACGTAGCACTCGTGGTCTAACTTATCCAGCCGCTTCCCTGCGCTCTCCGCTGCCTTGGCCGGGAACAGTCCACCCACCGTCAATTCGTTTGCAATGGCGTCCAGATGGGATTCCAGCATCAGCGCCAGGGGCAGTCGTTTGCCGTGGTTGAACATCAGGCCGTAGTGGGTGTCGCAAAAGCCCATCTCATTGGTCTTCAGCCGCACGTCCGGTTCCATCATCGATGCGCCCAAGATCAGATCCAGCTCGTTTTTCTCCAGCCGGTTGTACATCAGGCAGAAGGGACACTTGCAGCTTGTCTCCGGCTTGGCCACCGCTTCAAAGGCCTCGTTGACCGGTATGGTATAGATCTGTTCCATTATTTGTCCTCCTCGATCTCAAAGATCAGATCAATGGACTTCATACGTCCCTCACCGTTGATCTTTGTGGGAATGTAACCCTTGTAGGTGAAGCCCATTTTGGCATAGCGGTCGATGATCTCCCGATGCTCGATGGTACCGGAGCCAAAGAACCAACCGATATCCACCGATACATATTCGTATTTTTTCATAGGTCTCCCTTTCTTATTTCTGCGGATCCAGGAACTTCCAATACGTCTTCAGGTAATCGATGCCCGACCACAGGGTCATGACGGTCATAGCCGCCATGGTGATGTAGGACAGCAGATGCATTTCGGTGAACAGGGGGAACGGCAGGATCACAGGCTCCAGCAGAATGGACAGGATGCAGGTCATTTGGGTCACGGTCTTGACCTTGCCCAGCCAGCTTGCCGCCACCACCATGCCGCTTTTCTGTGCCGCCACCAGCCGAATGGAGGTCACTGCCAGCTCCCGGAAGATCACAACGGCGGCAGCCCAGACGAATACCGGACGCAGGTCGTCGTATTTGGCAAGGATCCCCAGCATGGCGGAGATCACCAGGAACTTGTCTGCCAGCGGATCCATGAACTTGCCAAAGTCGGTGATCAGGTTATATTTCCGGGCGATCTTCCCGTCGATCATGTCGGTGAGAGAAACAATGGCGAAGATGGCAGCCGTGATGAGCCGCAGGGCCGTGTCGCCAATGGGCAGGGGTACACATAGGAAAACCAGGAACACCGGCACCATGCACAGGCGAAAGAGGGTGAGTTTGTTGGGTAGATTCATGTGTATCCTCCCTTACAGCAGCACCACGGGGGTACCCACCAGGTCATAATCCAGGGCATCGGTGATCTTTACGTCCAGCATTTCCCCTTCGGCGATCCGCAGCTCCGGCCGGTCACAGGTGATCCAGATCTTGCCGTCGATGTCCGCAGCTTCTCCATAGGAACGACCGTAGTGCGCCTCGGCCACCGGGTCAAAGCCTTCGCACAGCACGTGTACCACGGTACCGATCCGGGACTGGTTGAACTGTTCGCTGATCCGGTTCTGGGTGCGCATCAGGATGTCCAGCCGCTTGTTGGCCGTCTTTTCGTCCACCTGATCGGGGAAGTCGTAGGCAGGTGTGTCTTCTTCCCGGGAATAGGTGAACACGCCGAACCGCTCAAATTTGGTATCCTTCACAAACTGCGCCAGGGCGTTGAATTCTTCCTCCGTCTCTCCGGGGAAGCCAACGATGGCCGTAGAGCGCAGGACGATATTCGGGATCTCACGCCGCAGTCTGGCGATGGCGTCCTGGATGATGGCACTGCCACCGTGGCGGTTCATACGGGCGAGCACGTTGTCGTCAATGTGCTGGATCGGGATGTCGATGTATTTCACGATACGAGGATTGTCCCGGATCTCTGCCACCAGCTCGTCGGTGATCTTATCGGGATAGCAGTACAGCAGACGGATCCACGGGATGTTGGTGGCTTCGCAGATGCCCCGGAGCAGCTCCGGCAGTGCATAGTGGCCGTACAGGTCGATGCCGTATGCGGAGGTATCCTGGGCAATGATGTTCAGCTCCTTGATACCCATGGCGTCCAGCATGGTGGCTTCCTCGATGATGTCCTTCATGGTACGGCTGCGCATTTTGCCACGGATATTCGGGATGGCGCAATAGGTACAGCGATTGGAGCAGCCTTCTGCGATCTTCAGGTACGCCATATGGTCGCCGGTGGTGATCACCCGATCGCCGCCCATGGGACAGGTCTCCTTGTCTTCAAAGCTGCTGTAGCGCTCGGTATCCTTTTTACCGGCGTTGGCCAGGACAGAATCCACCGCTTCCACGATCTTATGGATACTGCCCACGCCCAGTACGGCGTCTACCTCGGGCATTTCGGTGAGCACCTGTTCCCGGTACCGCTCTGCCATACAGCCGGTGACGATGAGTCCCTTCAGGTCTTTGTTTTCCTTGAGCCAGGCGATATCCAAAATATTTTCGATCGATTCCTTCTTGGCACTTTCGATGAAGGCACAGGTGTTGACGATGACCACATCGGCTTCGGTCTCCTCCGGTGTGATCTCATGTCCGGCTTCCATCAGGTGGTGCAACATAATCTCCGTATCGCACAGGTTCTTCGAGCAGCCCAGCGACACAAAACCAATTTTTGCCATAACTTCTTTATTCCTTTGGTATAGATTTTTTTCGTATATTTATGGTTCCATTTCCAGCCGCCGTACCGCACGCACTTCCTCCGGTGTGTAGCCCCAGCGGCCCATAGCAGCATAGGCTTTCCGTTGTTCGTTCTGGTCGGCAGGCCATGGTGTAAATTTTCGTTTCAGCAGAGTCGCACAGCCTTCCTGCCAGGCATCCGGTGCGATCCGAGACAGAGCCTGGTTCACCGCCGCCGCCGCATAGCCATGGCTGCACAGGTAGGCACGAATGCGATTTTTTCCATAGTGGTTCCGGCGCAGTATGGATCTTGCCAAGGTCTCCGCTTGTTCCGTCTCGTTCAGGTAGCCACGCTTGGTGAGAAAATCGGCGGCGGCTTCGGCATGGGTCCGACTGCTGCCACGGTCGCACAGGGTATGGATCAGCTCCCGGCGGCTTTTGGCACTACCGGACAGCACCTTTGCGCCGTCCCGTACAGCTTTGGTGATCCCGGCTTCCTCTACGATGGCATCGTACAGCCCAGGCGTCACGGGGACAGGTCCTTCCCCATCGCCGATGTCCACCTCGCCGACTCCGTAGGTCGATGCGATCCTTTTCCAACGGTTTGGGGAAAGAATGAAGTCTTCGTGGGCATCCTCGTTGCCTACGGACACGTACACATTGGCTTCCTCTACCAGCAAAGACAACAGAAACATATATGCCTCCTACGTCTGGATTCTTCACACCGGGTCGCCGGATCCGTCGTTGTCCGTCACCTGTCCACCGGCGATGCACCGGAAGCTGACCCGTTCCTTGGCGGTGATCACGTCCGGTTCACAGGAAGTGACAATGATCTGCCGCTGGCCCAGCTCCTCCATGAGAAACCCACGGCGGCGGCTGTCCAGCTCGGAGAACACGTCGTCCAGCAGATACACCGGGGATTCGCCGCCATGGAGTGCCGCACACCGGGCAGAGATGGCGCCTTCTGCCAGCTTGATGGCCAGCACCATGCTCCGCTGTTGTCCCTGGGAGCCGTAGAGCCGGATCTCCTTGCCGTTGAGCAGCAGACGGATGTCGTCCTTGTGGGTGCCAAACAGCGTGATCCCGGCAGCGATCTCCCGATCCCGGTGGATGGTCAGCCGTTCCCGGAGCCGTTCTTCCATGGCCTGGACGCTGCCCTCTCCCACGGTACCGGTGAGGTACATAGGATAGGCAGGGTCGTCCTCGGCTGTGGCGTGGCTCTGGTAGGTGACCACCGGTACCTCTGCACCGCCGGTCATTGCGGAAAAGTAGTCCGTGACCGCCTGGGACAGCAGGGAGACATATTCGCTTCGGTAGGCGGCGATCTGGGCACCGTGCTGACTGAGCTGCTCGGCATAGACTTCCCATTCCGGCTCGGTCACATTTTGTCCGGACGCTGCCAGCTTGATCAGGGCATTGCGATCGGACAGCAGCCTGGCGTACCGGCGCAGATGGGTCAGATACGCAGCGGAAAGCTGGGACAATGCCACGTCCATGAGGGTGCGCCGTTCCAGGGGACCACCGGTGACGATGGCCAGGTGCGCCGGACAAAACAGCACCGCACGCACATTCCCCATCAGCTCCACCACCGACGACAGCGGCGCACCGTTTTTGGTGAATCGCTTTTTGCCGGTCCGGGGCAGATAGGCTTCCAGGGTGGTGGGCAGCGTATGGCCGTCTCTTAGGCAGGTCAGCTCAGCCCGGGCAAAGGGTGCACCAAACCGGATCAGCTCCCGGTCGTGGGCACCTCGAAAGGATTTCCCACGGGCAAAGTAGTATATGCCTTCCAAAATATTGGATTTTCCCTGTGCATTCATGCCCCAGAGCACATTGACACCGGGTGCAAAGGTGACGGTGCAGTCTGCCAGATTGCGGTAGTCCGTATAATGAATGGAAGAGATCATGCGTTATTCGGCATCGGGATCCAGCGCATCCTCGTCCAGTGCATCTTCGTCTTCGTCGTCTGCTTCCTCTGCTTCGTCGGCTTCATCGTCCTCATCCAGCAGACGGATATCCAGATCGTCCTCGTCCAGATCCTCGTCGTCTTCGTCCCGTTCCATTTCCTTCGGGGTACCCATGGCCTTGATCTTTTCTTCCAGCTCTGCCATCAGGGCCGGGTCGTTTTCGATATACTGTCTGGCGTTTTCCTTCCCCTGACCGATGCGGTTGCCATCGTAGTAATACCAGGCGCCGGATTTTTCCAGGATCCCCAGCTCTGCTGCCATGTCCAGAATCTCGCCGGACTTGGAGATACCGATCCCGTAGAGCAGATCGAATTCGGCTACGGTAAAGGGAGGCGCCACCTTGTTCTTGACCACCTTGCACTTGACACGGTTGCCGTAGACCTCGGTACCCTTCTTCAAGGCTTCGGACTTCCGGATGTCGATCCGGACAGAAGCGTAGAATTTCAGGGCACGACCACCGGTGGTGACTTCGGGGTTGCCGTACATGACGCCGACCTTTTCCCGAAGCTGGTTGATAAAGATGACGATGCAGTTGGTCTTGGCGATGGTACCGGACAGCTTCCGCAGGGCCTGGGACATGAGTCGAGCCTGCAGACCCACATGGGAGGCACCCATATCGCCGTCGATCTCCTGCTGGGGAACCAGAGCGGCTACGGAGTCGATGACCACGATATCGATGGCACCGGAGCGCACCAGGGCATCGCAGATCTCCAGCGCCTGTTCCCCACTGTCGGGCTGAGACACCAGCAGCTCGTCGATGTTGACGCCCAGTGCCTTGGCATAGACGGGGTCCAATGCGTGTTCGGCATCGATGAAGGCCGCTTCCCCGCCAAGCTTCTGCACCTCGGCAATGGAGTGGAGGGCCAGTGTGGTTTTACCGGAGGATTCAGGGCCATAGATCTCGATGATACGACCCTTGGGCAGTCCGCCTACGCCCAGTGCCATATCCAGCGCCACGGAGCCGGTGGAGACGACCTGGACAGCCATTTGGGAATTTTCGCCCATCTTCATAATGGCGCCTTTGCCATAGTCCTTTTCGATCTGTTTGATGGCTGTTTCCAGAGCCTTTTTCTTTTCTTCGGGAGTAGAACCCACTTCGTTTGTGGTGGTTTTTTTCTTCGTCTGTTTCATAGATCTGGTACACCTTTCCGAACATAATTTCGATTGATTCTATTATACTATAAAGCGGCGAAAAGTGCAAGGGGGTTTTGCGAAATTTTTCGAATTTTTTTAGAGGGGCAAGGGGTGTCCAACATTTGGGGATCAAACTGCGCTTGGGCGTGCGCAGCCATGGAGTAACTCCATACGCCGGCGTATGTTCGGCTTCACACAGAACGTACGGAGTAGTGGCTGACGTATGGTTTTGTCGGATTTCTTCATTGGTGTCGCTACAGAATCGTTTTTGTACGCCGAATGTAGGGCGGGATGACCTACCCTTGGTATTCTCATCGCTCTTGGCTGACGACATCCCGCCGTCTATATTTTTGTATGCACGTTATGGACATTGGTATTCAACATCTCGCCGTCGAACGTCTATGTCTGTATTGGTATGGTTCAAACGTACATTTTGATGCGTATATTTCGTATATCTGATACCCCATATCGCATATCGATAATAATATAGACGTTGGGACCAATTTTATTTTCCCATATGTCAGCCACTACTCCGACCGTTCTGCGTGAAGCCGAACATACGCTATCGTTTCACGTTGCACCCACCAGAACCCGTACGTCCTGCACCCCGTACCCCTGCGGCAGCCCAATCAAAAACGGGATCACCAAGCCGAACGAAATTTACTGCGAAATGCCCTGCCTCCAGAGAATATGTCTGTCAAGCGCAAGTGCTGCTTTTCGAGGCGATTAATAGGG
>CAZLED010000088.1:0-9320 GCA_964558485.1 uncultured Ruminococcus sp.
TGTATTATTATATCACATCCTTCGCCGCTTGTCAATACCTTTTTGCAAATTTCTTCGACTTTTTTCAAAAAAGTTTTTGGAGAAACCGATTGCAATTTTCCGCCGCAGCCTGTATAATAGAAGCACCACCTGTCAAAGGAGAAATGAATATGCATTATGCTGCGATCAAGCCCTGCGATATTGCCAACGGACCGGGCGTGCGGGTGTCGCTTTTTGTGTCCGGCTGTACCCACCATTGTCCCGGCTGCTTCAATGCCATGGCGTGGGATTTCGCCTACGGAGATCCCTTCACTGCGGAGACGGCGGAGCGACTGTACACGGCTCTGTCTCCATCCTACATCGGTGGCTTGACGCTGCTGGGTGGAGAGCCACTGGAGCCGGTGAACCAGGCGGCGTTGCTGCCCTTTGTCCGTGAGGTACGCCGCCGGTTCCCCCACAAGACGATCTGGTGCTACACCGGCTATTTGCTGGAAGACGATCTGCTCTTGCCGGAGGGCCGTGCCCGTTGTGCGGTGACGGACGAGCTGCTGACGCTGGTGAACGTATTGGTGGACGGTCCCTTTGTGCAGGAGCAGCACGACATCACCCTGTCCTTCCGTGGGTCCTCCAACCAGCGGCTCATCGATCTGGCAAAGACGCTGGCATGTGGGCAGATAGTTCTTTGGGAGCAGGCAAAATAAAGGATACCCGGTGAAACACGAGACTGTGTCACCGGGTATTTGAATTTAATTTTGGTATATGCCTATTACAGATGTAGTACCCGTTCCTTGATCTCCTGGGTGCGTCCCTGGTTCCAGAACTGGGTGCCGATGTAGCCGCAGGTCCGTCTTGCTACGTTCATCTTGGACTGGTCCCGGTTGTGGCAGGCAGGGCATTCCCACACCAGCTTGCCGTCGTCCTCTACGATCTGGATCTCTCCGTCAAAGCCGCAGACCTGGCAGTAGTCGCTCTTGGTGTTCAGCTCGGCGTACATGATGTTGTCGTAAATGAACCGGATCACCTGTAGTACCGCTTCCAGATTGTTCTGCATATTGGGCACTTCCACATAGCTGATGGCACCGCCAGGGGACAGCGCCTGGAACTTGGCTTCAAAGGCCAGCTTGGAGAAGGCGTCGATCTCTTCGGTCACGTGGATGTGGTAGGAGTTGGTGATGTAGGCTTTGTCCGTGATGCCGGGGATGATGCCGAACCGCTTCTGCAGGCACTTGGCAAAGCGATAGGTGGAGCTTTCCAGGGGCGTGCCGTACAGAGAGAAGTCGATGTTTTCCTTGGCCTTCCAGCGTGCGGTCGCCTTGTTCATGTACTGCATCACTTCCAGTGCAAAGGGTGTGGCTTCCGGATCGGTGTGGCTCTTGCCCGTCATGTACTTCACACACTCGTACAGACCGGCGTATCCCAGGGAAATGGTGGAGTAGCCGCCGTAGAGCAGCTTGTCAATGGTCTCACCCTTCTTCAGCCTTGCCAATGCGCCGTTTTGCCACAGGATGGGTGCCGCATCGGACAAAGTACCACGGAGCCGCTTATGCCGGCACATGAGCGCACGGTAGCACAGCTCCAGCCGTTCGTCGAAGATCTTCCAGAATTTTTCCAGATCCTTCTCGGAGGACAGTGCGATGTCCACCAGATTCAGCGTCACCACGCCCTGGTTGAACCGACCGTAGTACTTGGGCTTGCCGGTCTCCGGATCCACATAGGGTGTCAGGAAGGAACGGCAGCCCATGCAGGTGTAGCAGTGTCCTTCGCCATTTTTGTCGATCTTGTTCTGCAGCATGATCTTTTCGGAGATGTAGTCGGGCACCATACGCCGTGCGGTACACTTGGCAGCCAGCTTGGTCAAATACCAATAGGGTGCGTCCGGCGTGATGTTGTCCTCTTCCAGCACGTAGATCAGCTTGGGGAAGGCCGGGGTGATCCAGACACCTTCCTCGTTCTTCACGCCCTGGTACCGCTGCTCAAGGGTCTCCTCGATGATCATGGCCAGGTCTTTCTTTTCCCGCTCGTTCCGTGCTTCGCCCAGATATAGGAACACGGTGATGAAGGGCGCCTGGCCGTTGGTGGTCATCAGCGTCACCACCTGGTACTGGATGGTCTGCACGCCCTTGCGGATCTCCTCACGGAGCCGCTTCTCCACGTTTTCCGAAATGATCTCCTCGGTAGCGGTGCCGCCGCAGGACGCAATGGTCTCCTCGATCTGGGCACGGATCTTCTTCCGGGAAATATCCACAAAGGGTGCCAGGTGGGTCAGGCTGATGGACTGGCCGCCGTACTGGTTGGATGCCACCTGGGCAATGATCTGGGTGGCGATGTTGCAGGCTGTGGAAAAGCTGTGGGGCTTCTCGATCATGGTGCCGGAGATGACCGTGCCGTTCTGCAGCATATCCTCCAGATTGACAAGGTCGCAGTTGTGCATATGCTGGGCGTAGTAGTCCATGTCGTGGAAGTGGATGATGCCTTCGTTGTGGGCTTCTACGATGTCCGGTGGCAGCAGCAGCCGTCTGGTCAGGTCCCGGCTCACCTCACCTGCCATGTAGTCTCTCTGGACGCTGTTGACCGTGGGATTCTTGTTGGCGTTCTCCTGCTTGACCTCTTCGTTGTTGCACTCGATCAGGGACAGGATCCGGTCGTCGGTGGTGTTGTTCTGCCGCTGCAGGTTCCGGCTGTACCGATACCGGATGTACCGTTTGGCTGTCTCCGGAGCACCCTGCAGGATGATGTGGGTCTCCACCAGCTCCTGGATCTCCTCTACCGACAGGGCTCTTCCCATGGCGGCACAATAGTCCTCGATGACCAGACCGATGTACTCGATCTGCCGTTTGGACAATTCCTTTTTGTCTCCGGCTTCGTCGTTGGCACGGGCAATGGCTGCTTCTATCTTGCTTCGGTCGAAATTGACCTCTTCTCCGCTTCGCTTGATGATCTTCATACGTTCCCCTTCTTCATCTCTATCATATTTATATATATACTTATTTTATTTGTCTATCATACTTGTATGTATGTCATACGTGTATGGCTGTCATACGCACACCGATTTGTAACGCCGAGCTATTATTTGGTCGTACTGGCACGAGGTACCACAGGTGGGTGCGCCATTTATTATAGCACAGTTTTTTTTAGAATGCTGTTGCATTTATCACAGTTCTGTGGTATAATTTCAAATAAGGGAAAAAGCGACACCATATATTGGTGTTTGTCAAATCAAAAATGGCATATATTGTGGAGGTACGAGTGTGACACAACTATTTCACGGGATCGACGACAGTGGCATCAAGCGGCTGGCAAGCTGTATGCATATGCGGATCACCACCTTTCAGGCCGAGGAGCACATCGCTGAGCTGGGCACCAAGCTGGAAAAGATCGGCATATTGGTGGAAGGAAGCGCCCACATCGAGCTGTCGGACGCCGATGGCGTCTCTACCCGGATGGAGACCCTGACCGATGGAGACGTGTTTGGGGAGCTGTTCTTTTTGCCCCACGAGGACAGGCTATGCGTGGTACAGGCCGACACGGAGTGCAAGGTGATGTTCTTGGACTGGCAGCACGTGATCCGACCCTGTCCCCATTCCTGTGACCCCCACGGGCAGCTCATTGCCAATCTCTTCCAGTTGGCGGCGGAAAAGACCCGGCAGCTTTCGGCCTACACGGACATCCTTTCCCAGCGCACCATGCGGCAGAAGCTGATGACCTATTTTACGGCGTTGTCCCGTGAGACCGGTGCAAGGACCATCACGCTGCCCATGTCGTTGGCGGCGCTGGCAGAATATCTCTGTGTGGATCGCAGTGCCATGATGCGGGAGCTGCGTGCCATGCGCAAGGAAGGGATCCTGGAAAACGACCGCCGGAGGATCACGCTGCTGTGACGATCGGCGGCAACGGGGATGTATCGATTTTGTGAAATTTTTCCGCATCATTTTTATGTCGTCCGGGAACTTTTTCCAGAGGCTGTCGTCTATCCCCATACAAGCTGGTTTCTCTGGGTCCGCTATGATCCGGTGCTAAAATTCATAGTTTGTTAACATCTACAGAGGAACAGTGTGCTATACTATTCATAAGTCAGCGCTGCGTAAGGTTTGCGTTGATCCCCGTTGCCCTGACCAAAAAATGGTGACAAAAATTATCCAAAGGAAGGTATGAACCATGAAGAAAATCCTCTCTCTGCTGTTGGCAGGACTGATGATGTTCGCGCTGTCCGGTGCTGTACTGGCAGGCGGCTCCATCTCCCAGCCCAACAACGACTATGTGTATGAGACCATCCTCGGCAAGAACTGGTACTACTGGTATCTGCTGAACAACTACGGTGGCTGCAGCAAGCCCGGTCTGCCCTCTACCGATTCGGATCCCATCGACTCTGCTATGGGCGTGACCCCGGACACCACGATCCCCACAAGCTACTCTGTGACCTGCCCGGAAAAGCTGACAAACGGCAAGACCTGCGGCAAGATCTGTCAGGTGTTCTACAGCACCTCCGATGGCCTGACCTACAAGGCCTATGCGTACTGCGCCAGCCACGGTATGTTTGAAGTGAAGTCCAGCTCGCTCAAGCCCCTGTTGCCCACCGATGCTGTGTACACCATCACCACCACAGCCGGCGTTGGCGGTTCCATCTCTGTGGATGCGGCTACCGGCTGCTACGGCACCTACAGCGTCAAGTACGGCGACTCCGTGCAGGTCTCCATCGTACCGGATTACGGCTACGTGGTGGAAAGAGTGTACCTGAACGGCTACAATATCGGCAGCACCGAAGGCTTTACCCTCAGCGACATCCGTGCGAATTACACCATCCAGGCCGTGTTCCGTCGGATCGACGTGACCCGGAAGTACACCATCACCGCCAGCTCCAATGCAAACGGCGGCGTGTATGCTGTGGTCAACGGCAAGTCTGTGGGGCAGTTCTCCAGCCTGATCGGTACCTATGCCGACAAGGTGACCCTGCGCTTCGTGCCGATGAGCGACAACTACAAGATCGAATCTGTAACCATCAATGGCATCAACGTGGGTGCTGTCTCCTCCTATGAGGTAGGCCGTATGTGCGCTGACATGGTGGTGAAGGCGACCTTCGTCTGGGATTGCCCCTACAGCGATGTTGCCAAGGAGCACATGGACGCCGTTGCCTATGTGACCGAGATCGATGTAATGGGTTCTCCCAATAAGTATCTGGAAACCAACAAGTTTGAAGGCAAGAGCAACGTGACCGTTCGGGCTATGGCCTGCTACTTTGCCGAGCTGGCTGACGTAGACGACACCCTGGACTCTGTTTCCGACCGTCTGGCGTGGGCTACCAAGAAGGGCCTGATCGGGGAAAAGGAAGACCTGTCCGTAGACGCCACCTGGACCCGTGCCTGCGAGATGCTGAACGTATTCGTACGGAATCTGGAAAAGGACGGCAACGTGGTATTCAAGGCGCTGGTGAACGCCAAGACCGCCTACGACGTGGCCTCTGCTATGGAGCTGGTGACCGAGGCTTCCTACAAGGCTGACGGCACGATCAACCGCTACGACATGGCTGAGATCTGCTACAGCGTTGCCCAGCTGCAGACCAAGTGATCTGCGACCCACCAGCAGTTAAATCCAACATAGAGCGACTTGTCTGTACATAGGCAGGTCGCTTTTCTTGTTGCTGTATAGGCCGCTTTTTGGTGCTTTGGTTAAACACAAAAAAAAATAAAAGAAATTTGCAAAAAGGTATTGACAAGCGGCGAAGGATGTGATATAATAATACACGTCGCAGGGCAAACCTCAAAAAGGTTCCTGGATGCTAATATGGCTCAGTTGGTAGAGCACATCCTTGGTAAGGATGAGGTCCCCGGTTCGAATCCGGGTATTAGCTTGAAAACATCCCCTATTGTACGCAAGTATGATAGGGGCTTTTCATTTCTATCCATAGTACACTTCCCTTTTCCGTTTGCCACAAGTACCGCTGCCGGTTTGGGAAGGATCGTCCGTGCAGTCTTCGGATAGTCGCATAGTCGTATCGTTTTCGTATGAGCAAAAACAAAACCACCCCGATATGAGGTGGCTTTGTTTTTGAAATATTCTTTTCTGAGAACTTATCTCTTGGAGAACTGGGAAGCACGACGAGCGGCCTTCAGACCGTACTTCTTTCTTTCCTTCATACGAGGGTCACGAGTCAAGAGACCGGCCTTCTTCAGAGGAGAACGGAAGGTGTCGTCAGCCAGCAGCAGGGCACGAGCTACGCCATGACGGATAGCACCGGCCTGACCGGAGATACCACCACCGGTAACGTTGGCTACGATGTCGTACTTGCCTACGGTGTCGGTCACGCCGAAGGGCTGATTGATGACCAGCTTCAGGGTTTCCAGACCGAAGTAATCTTCCACGTCACGGCCGTTTACCGTGATCTTACCGGAACCGGGATACAGGCGAACACGGGCGATAGAGCTCTTTCTTCTGCCGGTGCCGTAAAAATAAGGCTTTGCGCTAGTATACATTCTTTACACCTGTCCTTTCTTACAGTTCAACTTCGTAGGGAACGGGCTTCTGTGCCTGCTGGTTGTGGTCGGGACCTGCATACACCTTCAGACGGGTGATAGCCTTGCGACCCAGGGTGTTGTGGGGCAGCATACCCTTGATAGCCAGTTCCATAGCGAATTCGGGACGGGTAGACATGAGCTTGCGGTAGCCGGTCTCCTTCAGACCACCGATGTAACCGGAGTGGGTACGATAGAACTTCTGGTCCAGCTTCTTACCGGTCAGAACGGCCTTATCGCAGTTGATGATCACAACATATTCACCACAGTCCACGTGGGGTGTGAATTCGGGACGATGCTTACCGCGCAGAATATTGGCAGCGGCCACAGCGGTCTTACCCAGGGGCTTACCGGCTGCGTCAATGATATACCAACCGCGTTCCACGGTTTCGACTTTTGCCATATAGGTAGACATTGCTTTTTCCTCCATAAATGCGTTTCTTTTCACGAACGCTGATATTATACCACGCCGCCGTCCCTTTGTCAAGAGCTTTTTCAAAAAAAATTCCGATTATTTTGATTTGGCTCCACGAAAGCTCCCGTTTTCTCGTGTTTTTGCGAAGTCAGAAGTGGTGCTGCGCAAAGTCAGAAGTGAGAGGTCAGATGTCAGAGGTCAGAAGTCCCCTCATCCTTTGTAGGGAACTGCCTTGGCTGTTCCTGCGGTAGCCATTTTGGTTTTTTATATTGGCATCGGTGTGGAATCGGTTTGGTAAATCGAATGTAGGGCGGGATGACCTACCCTTGGTATTCACGGCGCTTTCAGGTGACGACATCCCGCCGTCGAATGTGTTATGCCTGCACCATATGGGTATCAGGTGACGACATCCCACCGTCGTAATTCCTTGACCATACGACATGGGATAACGGATATACGAACGTCCATGTCGAAATGGTTTCATACAACATCATGGGGAATGGATATACGAACATCCATATCGTAATGGTTTTATCCAAATGTTATGGGATAACGGACATACAAAAATATGCAACCTAAAACACACGTGTATCCAACACCAATAACATACGGTTGTGGACACACGACGGCGGGATGTCGTCAGCCGAGAGCGTTAGTGATACCAAGGGTAGGTCATCCCGCCCTACTTTCGATTTACCAAACCGATTCCACACCGATACCAATATAAAAAACAAAATGGCTACCGCAGGAACAGCCAAGCGCACATGTATGTGCTGTTCCCCACAAAGGATGAGGGGACTTCTGACCTCTGACTTCTGACTTCTTACTTTTGACTTGCAAAGCGTGCCCGTTTGTGGTATACTATAGCCATAACAGACACCACTACAAAGGAGATCACGCAGATGCAGACGTTGTTCAAAGGACTGAATCCGGCACAGCTTTCGGCGGTCACGGCTACGGAAGGCTATGTGCGGATCATTGCCGGGGCCGGGTCGGGCAAAACCAGGACGCTGACCCATCGCTATGCCTACCTGGTCAAGGCGGCTGGGATCCATCCTTCCGGGATCCTGTGCGTCACCTTTACCAACAAGGCGGCCAGCGAAATGAAACGGCGTGTCCGGGCGCTCATCGGGGACGGCTACGACAATGCCCTGATCACCACCTACCACGGCTTCTGCGTCCGGGTGCTGCGTGAGGATATCTTTCGACTGTTCTATCCCCAATCCTTTCTGATCTTGGATGAAGGCGACCAGAAACGACTGCTGTCCGAAATATACGCCGAAATGGATCTGAAGATGGATCGTGCCACCTTCGAGAAGATCTTAGCCCTTGTCCACCGCAGCAAGGCCGACGACAGCTACGTGTATGCCCTCATCGATGGGCAGATCGACCAGATCCCTGTGCTGCCCACCGACCCGGCAAGACCACCGGAGCCTGTGGAGATCGAGATCGTGCGGCGCTATCTGGCAAGGCAAAAAAAGCTCTTCAGTCTGGACTTTGACGACCTGGTCGCCTTCACCTTTGCCCTCTTTCGCCGGTATCCCGAGGTCCTTGCCAAATGGGCTGACCGGCTCACCTACATCCAGGTGGACGAGTTCCAGGATTCCTCTGCCCGGGAGCTGCGTCTGCTGTCCATGCTGGCAAATACCCACAAAAACCTGTTCGTAGTTGGTGACCCGGACCAGAACATCTACGAATGGCGGGGGGCGGATATGTCTATCCTGCTGGATTTCGACAAAACCTTTCCCGGTACCCAAACGGTACTGCTGAACCAAAACTATCGTTCCACCGGACATATTTTGACCTGCGCCAACACCCTCATCGAGAAAAACAAAAACCGCATTCCCAAGGACCTGTTCACCGCCGGGGTGCCGGGTCCCGAGGTGCTCCACTTCCATGGCAAGACCGAAAAGGAAGAAGGCGCTTTCCTCATCGAACAAATCCAAAAGCTCAGCACCGGCGGGATGCCCTACAAGCACATGGCGATCCTGTACCGTGCCGGGTTTCTTTCTCGCTTTGTAGAACAGGCACTGATGGCGCATAGTATCCCCTACGAACTGTACGGCAGTGTGCGCTTCTACGAACGGATGGAGATCCAGGATGCCCTGGCCTATGCCAAGCTGGTCTTGTCCGACGACGACGAAGCACTGGTGCAGATCATCAACACCCCACGGCGCTCCTTTGGCAAGACGAAGCTGAACGCACTGCGCACCTACGCCCAAAACGACGGCTGCTCGCTGCTGGAAGCCCTGCGCCGATACCAGACTGCCCCGGTGTTTGCTCGTTCCAGCGTGGGTACCCTGGTGGCGCTGCTGGACGGTCTGCGGCTGGATGTACAGACAAAATCTGCCTCCGAGGTGTTGACGGACGTGCTGACCTTGTCGGGGTACGAAGACTACATCCGGCAAAACGGCTCCATG
>CAZLED010000089.1:0-9250 GCA_964558485.1 uncultured Ruminococcus sp.
ACCGAACCATTGCCACGACTTTGTAACGGCACCGTGCCGGGTGTCACGACGACCACATCTTCCATCCGCATCGTCCAGTTTGGCGAAGGCAACTTTTTGCGTGCCTTTGTGGGACCCATGGTGGAAAAATGCAACGAGACCACCGATTTTGACGGCAGCATTGCCATTGTCAAGCCGAGAATGCAAGGCACACTGCCGGACTTTCCTGCCCAGGATCATCTTTACACGGTGCTGCTGCGGGGCAGAGAACAGGGACAGGTGGTCCATACCCATCAGATCATTACAGCTGTAAAAGAAGTGCTGGATGGCAGCAACACCTGGGATGACCTGGCCGCTTTGGCAAAATGTCCCACGGTGCGCTACATCATTTCCAACACCACCGAAGCCGGGATCACGCTGGTGCCGGAGGATCCCATGGAAGGCATCCCATCCTCGTTCCCCGGCAAGATCACCAAGTTTTTATACGCCCGGTATCAAGCCTTTGCCGGTTCTCCGGACAGTGGCGTGGTGCTGCTGCCCTGTGAGCTGATCGAAAACAATGGAACAAGACTCCGGGAATGCGTGGTGCAAATGGCGCAGATCTGGCAACTGCCGAAAGCCTTTTTCACCTGGCTGGAAGAGCACTGCCATTTTCTCAATACTTTGGTGGATCGTATCGTCACCGGTTTTCCCACCAAGGAAGCCGAAACTTTGTGGAAACAGCTGGGCTACCGGGATACACTGCTGGTCACCGGGGAACCCTATGGTCTGTGGGTCATCGAAGCATCTGGTGATGTGGCAGAAGCGTTGCCCTTTGTCCATGGCGTTGTCCATGGCGGCCTGCCGGTGACCATCACCGAAGACCTGCGTGCCTACAGAGAACAAAAGGTTCGGGTGCTGAACGGTGCCCATACGGCTACCGTGCTTATCGGCTGGCTGTGCGGCAAGACCATCGTCCGGGATCTGCTGACGGATCCGGTCACCAACGCTTTCCTGCGCCACACCGTGGAGAACGAGATCGTGCCTTATGTGCCCCTTGGCAAAGACGAGGTGCTGTCCTTTGCGCAGTCTGTGTACGAGCGATTTGCCAATCCCTATATCGACCACAGACTGCTGGACATTTCGCTGAACTCTGTGTCCAAGTGGAAGACCCGTGTGCTGCCTACCCTGCGGGATTGGGTCCATAAAACCGGCACGTTGCCCCAAAACCTGACCTTCTCCTTTGCGGCACTGCTGGCGTTCTACACCGGTCATGACCTGCACAGTGACGGCCTGCACGCCACACGCACCGATGGCACACCGTATACCATTCGGGACAGCGCAGAGGTGCTGACATTCTTTGCCGAAAACAGCCATAGACCTGTGGCGCAATATGTGGAAGCCGCCTGCGCACGGTGCGATTTTTGGGGTGAAGACCTGGGACAGATCCCCGGCTTTTCCGCTGCCGTTACCAAAGCGCTGACAGCCATTCGGGAAGATCCCCAAAATGCGCTGCAAAAATATATCAAGTATGAAAAGTGAGGAAGAATTTATGTCTATTTTGCATCTGACCGCCGATACCTTTGCCGAAGCTACCAAAACCGACAAGACCGTTCTGGTGGATTTCTGGGCGCCCTGGTGCGGACCTTGCCGTATGCTGGGTCCCATCCTGGAGGAAGTGGCCGAAGAAAACCCGGAGCTGATCGTTGCCAAGGTCAACGTGGATGAGGAAGCCGATCTGGCCGAAGCCTTTGGCGTCACCAGCATTCCCCTGCTTGTGGTGCTGAAGGACGGCAAACCCGTGAACCAGTCCGTAGGTCTGATCCCCAAGGAACAGGTGCTGGAACTGGTCAAATAAGCCATACCCAAAACAAAGGATCCCGCACAGCCAGCGGACGATTTCCCAGAAAATCGTCCAGACTGCGAGGGATCTTTTTATTATAAAAAATCGATCAAACCAATTCCTGCGGCGGCAGCTTGTCCGGTGGGAAGGGCATGGAGAAGGTCAGCTTGCCGGTCACGTGGCGCACTTCGTACCAGGTCAGATCCCCATCCGTCACATATTCGCCTTCAAATGGCTGCGTGACGAAATAGAAATCCCGGTGGGAATTGCGCAGTACCTGCAGATCGGTCTTGCAATAGTTTTCGCCAAAGAAGCGCACCGTGGCATCCTGCAGCCCGTCTACCTCGACACGACGGCGATATTGGGCACTGACCGGTGGGATCTCACTGCAGCTGACCACGCCATCCTGCTGTTCTACGAACACGCGGCATTCCCGATGCTCGGCCTTCGGAAAATGATAGGTGGCAAAGCCATCTTCCAGGATCGTCTCGTAGCCATCCAGGATCGGCGCACCCAAGGGGAAGTGCAGACGGGTCTTTACGGTGGTGGAAGGTGAATACACGGAGAACACAAAGGCACCATCGTGACGGTGGGTCATAAGCACCGGCGGCTTGACACCATCTCGTTTGTCCAGCCGGATCTGGATTCCCAGCTTGTCCAGTGCCAACCGCAGGAAGCTTTCCCCAATAGGGGTTCCTACGTTGTACGCCTTGGACACAATGCCCCGGAGCCAGATGGCATTTTGTACCTGCGTCGCTATGCACCGATCTCCTGCCGTAGCCCAGCCGCTGTCGTCCGCTGCCGTAGCTACCGTGGACACACCACCGCCGGAGAGAATGGCGTCCACCTGGATCGTACCGGCTGCCTGTCCATCGATGGAAAGGGGAAGCGCACCGTCCAGCGGCTCTGCATGGGACAACTGGAAATAGGTCAGAAAGTCCGCTGTGGCCCGACTGGTATTGCCATAGAAGATCACACGCCCACCTTCGCTGGCATACCGCAGGATCCGCTTCGCAAAGGCCGAATCGGTGGTCGGCACCGGCGTGATCAAAATGCTGTTTTGATATAGCGATAGCGGATGCTTGCAGAAATTGTCCGTGGAGACCACCGTGGTGATGGGACAGGCATCGTTGATGGCGCCCCGGATGAACCAGTCTCCGGCGTACATTTCGGACAGCTCCACACCGGTTTGGGCATGGTTATATTCGTCAAAGGGATATACCCAAACCACCGGCGAGACGGCATCCGGCGCATCCTTCATGGCTTTGCGCAAATGGGGGATCGGCTCGTTGATGCAGTCTTTCGGCATATCTCCGAAAACGTTGTCAATGGAGAGCAGATT
This sequence comes from uncultured Ruminococcus sp., assembly GCA_964558485.1. Lineage (GTDB taxonomy): Bacteria > Bacillota > Clostridia > Oscillospirales > CAG-272 > UMGS1696. The sequence continues at coordinate 3,144 of CAZLED010000089.1, forward strand.
CAAGTGGGTCGGCGGCTCGATGCTCCCTTGGCCATCCAGACGTGCCACGCTGAGCGGCAGATAGATATCGTGTGGCTGGCTGTTGTACCGGTCGTACCATGGCGAATTGGCCCACCAGATGTCGTGGATGTAAAACCGGAACAGGTACGGGTGCCGGATATTTTCCGTGTCGTGGGGCAGTCCGGCGATCCGGGACATATAGCCCATCAGCTCCAGGCCAAAGTCACCGTTGATGGCAGCCCACGGAGAGTTCGGCGGCGGCAGCAGATCGTATTCGCCGTCGTAAATGGTACGCAGCGGTACGCCGTCGGTGGCAAAGTCGATGCCCATGGACATATTGGTACCACGGGTCTCGATGGGATAGCCCGGACACTCCCGGCGAAAATCCTGCCAGAACTGCACCACATCCTGTCGAACCCCGGCAAGCTCCTCTTCGTGGAACCGTTTGCCATCGAAGATCGCACCCAGCGCCGACCAGGTCTCTCGTCCAAAGCCAAGCCCATTGGAGAACCAGATATAATCAAAGCCCATGTTCTGCAAGAACACACGGCTCTGGGCCCCAAAGAAGGTACCAAAGGGAAGACCTTCCGGGATCCCGTTGGGGTAGGCAGCATAGTGGGTGTCATCGCCGTGCAGTCGGGCATAGGAGCAGACCATGGTGGCTTTCCCCATGTCGTTGCCCAGACAGATCTCGTTGTGTCGTTCGTACTTGAAGGAAGAACGGGCAAACTCCGGACCGGGATCAAAGGTGGTGCCCACACGAATGCTCTTGTCACTGCCCAGCACTTCCTTACCGACCTGCTTCAGCGTTGCCACAATATTTTGCAGGATCCGGTAGGTCATGACCGGTGGATCGTCGCACATCCGATAGCACCGGGAGTGGAGTCCCAGTCCGTCCGGGTCGATGGCAGAATGGCTGGCTTCCCGATTGTTGGCGCCGCCAATGTACATGGCCCAGGAGAAAGCTTCGTCCAGGTCGCCACGATAGTCCAACAGCTCGCTGCCGTCTGCGGACCAAAGCAGTACCGACACGCAGGGCACATCGTGTACCAGTGGCCGCCAATCGGTGAACACCTGCCGACAAACCTGTTCGATGGATGCCGGATCCGTCTGCCGAAAGGGCTTCAGGCTCATTTCCAATGTGATATTCTGTAGCATGAAAAATTCCTCACTTTGTGGGTTTTCCAAAAAGGTATAGCTGTATTGTAGCATATGGACGGACGCTTGTCAATACAAAATGGGAAATCTGCATAAAGAAATGGCCTTGCTCGCTATGGTAACCAAGCAATGGTTGACCATAAGCAAAAGCAAAGCCATTTTCCACTATGTTCACGTTGTCAATATAGATCAGCGTTAACGATCATTCCAATTCGAAAGCACCGGTGTAGAGCTGGTAGTAGGTGCCTCGCTCCTCGATCAGCTTGTCGTGGTTGCCACGCTCGATGATCCGACCATGGTCCAGCACCATGATCACGTCAGAGTCCATAACGGTGGACAACCGGTGTGCGATCACGAATACGGTACGGCCTTCCATCAGCTTGTCCATACCCCGCTGTACGATGGCCTCGGTTCTGGTGTCGATGGAAGAGGTAGCCTCGTCCATGATCATGACCGGCGGATCGGCAACGGCGGCACGGGCAATGGCAATGAGCTGCCGCTGTCCCTGAGACAGGTTGGAGCCGTTGTTGGTCAGCTGGGTCTGGTAACCAGCCGGCAGACGGGTGATGAAGTCATCGGCACCGGCCAGCTTGGCAGCAGCGATACATTCGTCGTCCGTAGCATCCAGCCGACCATAGCGGATGTTGTCCATGACCGTGCCGGTGAACAGGTTGGTCTCCTGCAAGACGATACCCAGAGAGCGGCGCAGGTCGGACTTTTTGATCTTGTTGATGTTGATCCCATCGTATCGGATCTTGCCGTCTGCAATGTCGTAGAACCGGTTGATCAGGTTGGTGATGGTGGTTTTCCCGGCGCCGGTAGCTCCAACAAACGCCACCTTCTGCCCCGGCTCTGCATAGACCGATACATCGTGCAGAACGGTCTTGCCTTCTTCGTAACCAAAGTCCACCTCGGTCAGGCGAACGTCACCCTTCAGCTCGGTGTAGGTAATGGTACCGTCTCCATGCGGATGCTTCCAGGCCCACTTGCCGGTACGTTCGGTGGTCTCGGTGATGTTGCCGTTTGCATCGATTTTGGCATTCACCAACGTTACATATCCATCGTCGGCTTCCGGCTCTGCATCCATCAGAGAGAATACACGCTCCGCACCGGCACAACCCATGACAATGGCGTTGATCTGCTGAGAAAGCTGGTTTACGTTACCGGTGAACTGTCTTGCCATGTTCAGGAAGGGGACCACGATACTGATGCTCAGTGCCTTGCCGGACAGGGAAAGGTTCGGAACCTCCAACAGCAGCAGTATGCCCCCAAAAAGTGCCAGAGAAACGTACAGAATGTTACCAATGTTGGAGATGATGGGCCCCAGCATATTGGCATAGGCGTGTGCCTTGTAGGCATCTTCGTACAGGGCATCGTTGATCTTTTCAAATTCTGCAATGCTCTTGTCCTCATGGTTGAAGACCTTGACCACACGCTGACCATTCATCATTTCCTGGATGTAGCCTTCGGTGAGACCCAGCGCCTTCTGGTTGCGAACGAAGTACTTGGCAGAACCACCACCCAGCTTTTTGGAAACAAATACCATAGCGACCACGCCCAGGCAGAGCAGCAGCGTCATCCATACGCTGAAATACAGCATACAGCAGAACACCGTGATGACCACGCAGCCGGCCTGCAGCAGGGAAGGCAACGCCTGCGAAACCAACTGCCGCAGAGTGTCGATGTCGTTGGTGTAGTAGGACATGATGTCCCCGTGCTTGTGGGTGTCAAAGAACTTGATGGGCAGATCCTGCATCTTATCGAACATCTCACAGCGGAGCTTGTCCAAAAAGCCCTGTGTCAGGTACGCCATGAGCTGGGTCTGCACCGTGGTGGCTGCCAGCGATACCACATACAGGCACGCCAGCACGACGATATAGGGAACGATCTCTTTCTGCGCCGAAGCCCAGTCGCCGGAGAGATACCACTTTTCGATCCCGGCAATGACGTTCTGCTGGAACAGAGAGGGGATCGACGAAACAATGGCGGCAAAGAGAATGCAGAAAATGGTGGTGGGAACAAGGACAGGGTAGTAGGCAAAGAGCTTCTTCAGAACTCTGCCAAGTGTGGAAAAATTGATCTTCCGGGAACCGGGCTTGGTGACCGGCTTTTCCTGCTTAGTCACGATCATCACCTCCATTGGTTTGCTGTTCATATACTTCACGATAGATCTCACTGGTCTGGAGCAGCTGGTCGTGGTTGCCTCTTGCCACGATCTTCCCGTTGTCCATGACCAGGATCATGTCGGCATCCTGCACCGAAGCCACACGCTGGGCAATGATGATCTTGGTGGTCTCCGGGATAAAGGACTTGAACCCGGCCCGGATGAACGCATCGGTCTTCATATCCACAGCCGAGGTGGAGTCGTCCAGGATCAGGATCTTCGGCTTCTTCAGCAGGGCACGGGCAATACAGATACGCTGCTTCTGCCCACCGGAAACGTTGGTACCACCTTGTTCGATCCAAGTGTCATAGCCGTCCGGGAAGGAGCGGATGAACTCATCGGCCTGGGCCAGCTTGCAGGCTTCCACCAATTCTTCGTCGGTGGCGTTTTCGTTGCCCCAACGAAGGTTTTCCTTGATGGTACCGGAGAACAGCAGGTTCTTCTGCAGCACCACAGCAACAGCGTCCCGGAGCACCGTCAGGTCATATTCCCGCACGTCTCTGCCACCGACCTTCACAGACCCGTCGGTCACATCGTACAGACGAGAGATCAGCTGGATCAGCGTGGACTTGGAGGAGCCGGTGCCACCCAGGATCCCCACGGTCATGCCGGAGCGAATCTGCAAGTCGATATCGGACAGGGCATATTTCTGCGCTTCCTTGGAATACTTGAAGCTTACGTTCTGGAATTCCACAGAGCCGTCCTGTACCTCGGTCACAGCGTTTGCCGGAGAGGTCAGCGCCGTTTCTTCGATCAGCACTTCATAGATACGCTTCATGGATTCGGAGGACATGGTCAGGATCACGTAGATCATGGACAGCATATTCAGGGCCATCAGGATCTGCATACCGTAGGTCAGCATAGCGGAGATCTGTCCCACGTCGATGGTGGTGCCCTGGTTGGTGATGATCAGCTTGGAGCCGATAAACAGGATGAACACCATGTTGATGTTCATGCAGATCTGCATCAGCGGAGAGTTCAGGGCTACGATCCGTTCGGCCTTGGTGAAGTCCTGGCAGATGTCGTTGGCAGCCGCATTGAACTTTTTCTTTTCGTAGTCTTCTCGGGAAAAGCCCTTGACCACACGCATAGCTCGCACGTTCTCTTCAATGGATTCGTTCAGGTTGTCGTATTTGTGGAACACAGCACGGAAGGCAGGCATCGCCTTTTTGGAGACCGTGAGCAGCCCGAAGAGCAGCAGCGGGATCACGATGACAAAGGAGGTAGCCAGTGCACCACCCATGACATACGCCATAACGATGGAGAAAACGAACATCATGGGAGACCGGACTGCGGTTCGAATGATCATCATGTACGCCATCTGTACGTTGGAGACGTCAGTTGTCATACGTGTGACCAGGGAAGAGGAGGAGAACTTGTCGATGTTCTCAAAGGAGAAGCTTTGGATCTGCTTGAAGATATCGCTGCGCAGATTCTTGGCAAATCCGGCAGAAGCCTTGGCACAGGTCCGGGCAGCAATACCGCCGCAACATAGGGAGAGACAGGCCATCAGGACCAGCAGCAGCCCCGTCTTGACCAGTGCATCCATGGCAACGCCGCCCTTGATGCGGTTGACGAGCTCAGCCGTGACAAACGGGATCAACACTTCAATGATGGCTTCACCCATAATAAAGATCAGCGTGAGGATCGTTGGCTTTTTGAACTCTCTCACGCACGATGCAAGCCGTTTTAACATGGTGTTTTCCTTTCATTTATAATAGTGGATTGCATGGCGGTGCAGATACCACACCACCAATATACCATTATACTACAAAACGATAGAAAAATCAATTCACAAAGCGTGAAGAATGCGATGGAGAACCGGGAACTTTCCTTGATAAATTTGACAAATTGTGATTTGCCCCTGCAACCGACAAACCGGTACCGGGGGATCAGACCGGCTGTCACGACCCAAAATGCCAAATGCAATATCGGCAAACGAAAAAATCGAAAAATTCTATGAAAAAACCACACAGGGGAAATTCGGTAAAAGACTTGCATAAGCAGAAATGATATGGTATAATTATACGGAATAGAACTATGACATATAGAAATGACACAGGTACGCCCTGTACAATCGGATAGAGGAAGGCTGGATTTGGATCATGGCAGAAAAAACACATATGAATCGACACAACAGCAGAAAGACCGTATTTACCCTGCTGTATACCAAGGAATTTTACCCGGAGCTGGATGGCAGAGAATTTTTGCAGGCCAGCGCAGAAGCCGCTGAGAGCACCTACAATGTCTACATCGTGGACACATTCTTGGGTGCAGCCAGCCATCAGGCAGAGATCGATAAGGAGATCGAGACCTACGCCGTCAAGTGGAAGGTCTCCCGTATGGCAAAGGTGACCCGTTCGATCCTGCGTCTGGCCGTATTTGAAATGCTGTTCGCCCAGGTGTCCACACCGCCGAAGGTGCTGATCAACGAAGCCGTGGAGCTGGCAAAGGAATACGACGACGATGTTGCACCGACCTTCATCAACGGGATCCTGCACCGGGTGGCCCTTGAACATGGCCTTTTCAACGACCAACAATCGCCTGCCGATATATCGGACGCCGAACAATCGGACACTAAAGCTTTCGATGAGGAACAGTTAAACGCCGAAAACACAACCGATCCTGCACCGACGGCAGAAGAAGCGAACGTATAATATATGAAAGAACTCTATCTGGGACTGGACACCAGCAATTACACCACCTCTGCCGCACTCTGTGACGGAGAGGGACATATTCTGTGGAACCAAAAGAAGCTGTTGCCGGTCAAGGAAGGCGAACGGGG
>CAZLED010000090.1:0-9008 GCA_964558485.1 uncultured Ruminococcus sp.
CCTCGATCGCACCCAGGGTGATAAAGTCCGTATCCATGGGACCGGGACATACGGCAGTTACCGTGATGCCACGATCGGTCACTTCCTCGCTGACCCCGTAGGAGAAGGCACTGACATACGCCTTGCCTGCGCTGTACACGGTCATCCGTGCGTTGGGACAGAAGGATGCAATGGACGACACATTGATGATCCGGCTTCCCCTGGTCATAAACGGCAGGGTCACGTGAGTCACGGCAGTCAGACCTCGCAGGTTCAGGTCGATCATTTGCAGCTGCTTCTCCAGCTCGCCTTCGCCAACGTTGCCCAAAAATCCACAGCCGGAGTTGTTCACCAGCAACGCCACCGTGGGAGTCAGCGCCTGCAGTTCCTTTTCCAGCCGCTTGTAGCTGTCCATCTGCGTCAGGTCCATGGGGAAGATCCGACATTGCGTATGGACCAATTTGGCAGCTTCTTCCAGTTTATCCTGTCTTCTGGCAATGAGCCAATATTCGTCGATGTCCGGGAAAAACTGCGGAGCGGCGGCTAAAAATTCTTTGCCCAGCCCGGCCGATGCCCCGGTGATGATCGCAATTTTCATATGCTTTCGTTCCTTTGCTTTCGTTGATTCGTTTGGAAGCTAACGATAGTTGCCTTCATTCGTCGTCCTCGGCGTCATCGTCGGACTTTTTCTTCTTCGTGAACTTCTCCGGCTTCTCTTCGTCGGTTTCTTCTTCCGGTGCCGGCAGCAGGGTCACGGTCATGGCAACGATCCGGTGATCCTGGATCTTGGTGACCTTCACATGGAGTCGGTCTACGTCGATCTCAAATGCGGTGCCGTCGTCCGGAACCTCACCATAGTTGGAGAACACGTAGCCGCCGACGGTGTCGTATTCGTCGATGGGCAGCTCGATACCGATCTCCTTGGCAGCATCGTCCAGAGGACAAATGCCCTGCACATCCCAGGTGTCGTCTGCGATCTTGGTGATCATGGGGATCTCTTCCTCCACGGTCACATCGTCCTTCAGGTCGCCTACCAGCTGCTCCAGCAGATCGTTCATGGTGACGATCCCGAACATACCGCCGTATTCATCCAGCACCACGGCAAAGTGGTTGCGGCTGGTCTGCATCTTCCGGAACAGCACGTCGGCATGGATCCCTTCCGGCACGTAGAACGGCGCCTTCACAGCATCCCGCACCACAACGTCCTTGCCCTGCTCCTTCAAGCGGAAATAGTCCTTCACAGACATGACGCCGATCACATCGTCCTTGGTCTCGCCGCAGATGGGGTAAATGGAATGCCGGGATTCGTGGATCTCCTTTTCCCAGGCAGCCAGGTCATCGTCCATCCACAATAGGCAGATGTCCGTCCGGTGGGTGGCAAATTCGTCCACGGTCAGATCATCAAATTCGAAAACGTTCTGGATCATTTCCTTTTCCGTTTCGGCGATGACACCCTTGGATTCCCCTTCGTCCACCATCAGGCGGATCTCTTCTTCGCTGACCTCTTCGTCCTCTGCATTGGGGTCGATGCCGATGAGTCGCAGCACGCCGTTCACCGATACGGTCAGGAACCACACGACAGGCCGGAACGCCTTTGCTACGCCGTACAGCATAGGGGCCAGCGCCAGGGACACCGCTTCCGATTTTTTCATCGCCACACGCTTGGGCACCAGTTCACCGAGGATCAGGGTCACATAGGACAGGATGATGGTGATCACGATAACGGATACGCTGTTGATCACACCGGACGGCAGGGTCGGGTTGATCGACAGGATCCAATTCGTCAGCCGGTCGGCAAAGTTGTCGGCGGCAAATGCAGATCCCAGGAACCCGGCTAAGGTGATGGCGATCTGGATGGTGGACAGGAACCGAGAGGGCTCTTCTGTCAGCTTCCGTAATTTTTTGGCTTTCTTATTGCCTTCTTCTTCTAATTTTGTCAGTTTGGCTTCGTTTACCGATAATACCGCGATCTCCGCACAGGCGAAAATGGCGTTGAGCATGATAAGTACAAGCTGCAATAGCAGTTGCGCACCGATGGTCATGATATGTGTTTCCTCCGATAGAATTGTATATACATGGTATATGTCTGTATAATCATACAGGTTTCGTGTTCCGTTCGGCTGAAAACATCAGGTCATAAACCGTTTTAGACGCAAAAAGACATACCTGTAGTGCATACGGAGCGCATACAGATATGCCGTATTCCATCTATTGTAGGTTCGTCGGTGGAGGTTGATACAAGCGGTATCCTCGTCCGGGTCGTCCATAGATTCTCCTTCATTCCAATTTGGGTGACAAGCATTTTTACACGTATCCCAAAAATGCGTTGTCCGGATGCATCCAGCCGGTGCGTCTAAGAAAGCCATGCTATAAAAAAAGTGCTGGCCATCTGCAGCGAGCCGGGGTGCGTTCCCCCATTTTTTTCGCAATATACTGCGCTATGTATATGATACCATATCCCTGCTCTTTTGTCAATAGGCTACCGAAAAGTTTTACAAAAAACTGTTATTTTGTAAGTATGGCAAAATTCACCAAAACCCTCTTGACAAATGTGGGCCCAATCTATATAATGATAAGAAGTGGGTGTGCTGTATGCCCCCACGATATGTTCGAAGGAGTACCATATGTTTGATATATTAACAGAAATGTTTGCTCGTCCCGGCAACAGCTTTTCTGCCCTGCCCTTCTGGTTCTGGAACGACCGGCTGGACAAGGACGAGCTGCTGCGGCAAGTGGACGATTTTCATAAAAAAGGCGTCAACGGCTTTGTGATCCATCCCAGACTGGGTATGTCCGTGGACGGCGGCTACCTGGGCGAGACCTACCTGGATCTGGTGGAAGCCTGTGTGGCTGCGGCCAAAAAGCGGCGTATGCTGGTGGTGCTGTACGATGAAGCCATGTATCCGTCCGGTTCGGCCCACGGGATGGTAGCCGCTGCCAATCCGCTGTTTGCTGCCCGGATGCTGTATGCACGACCCACCGGTTCCTACACCTTAGGGGACGGAGAAGATGCACAGCTGCGGATGGCACTGCACTTTGACGAAAACGGCAAGCTGGACGACGTACGCACTGCAGATGATACGACGCCTGTACCGGATGACTATATCTGGTACGACTTTATCTTGGGCTTCACCAAGGGTACCATTCGGGGACTGACGCCGGATGAGGACGACGGACAGCCGAACGCACCGTTGGCGGCAGACCTGCTCAATCCCGAAGCCACTGCGGCCTTTATTGCTTCGACCCATGAAGTATACTACAAGCGGCTGCATGAGGACTTTGGTTCCACCATCACCGCATTCTTCACCGACGAGCCCTCTCTCACCGGCAGATGTCCCCAGCTGGGGCAGCTGGAACGGGACGAGGACGGCAAGATCATCTGCACGCCCGGCATTGCCTGGACCTACGATTTCCATGAGACCTTCGGGGAATGCGGCGGAGATGCGAAAATGCTGGCTGCCCTGCTGTTCCCGGCGGCCGAAAAACGTTGGGGACGAGATGGGGAATACCATTACCATATGGCGCTGCAGCAGGGTCTGCGTACAAGCTACTACAAGCCCCTACAGGATTGGTGTCTCCACCATGGGGTGGCGCTCACCGGACATCCGGCGGCCAGTCAGGATATGGGCATGGAGGAAGCCTTTGACATTCCCGGACAGGATCTGGTCTGGCGCATGATCGAACCGGGCAACGAGCTGACTGCGCCGGATTCCGCTTTGGCCAAGTGCAGTGCCGATATGGCAAGACACCGTGGCATCTCCCGGAACCTGTGCGAAGTATTTGGCGTCTGCGGCAAAAAGGACAATCCCTGGGACCTGTCGCCGGCTGAGCTGCTGTGGTACCTGAACTTCCTCTTTGCCCGTGGCGTCAATATGATCGTGCCCCACGCCTTCTACTACTCTCTGGCCACGCCGCTGCAGACAAACGAACGACCGCCGGACGTGGGACCCCATACGGTGTTCTGGGATGTGTACAAGCCGCTTGCCTCCTACATCAAGCGCATGAGCTGGCTGAACACCACCAACACCAACAATCCCCATGCGGCGGTGCTGTGCGATGGCGACTATATGCCGGTGCACGCCGTACAGTCCCTGTACGAAATGGGCTACAGCTTCAACTACATCACCATGGAACAGTTGGAAGAGGTCGTCCATGTCCACGATGGTACCCTGCGGATCGACCGGTACAGCTATGATCTGTTGCTGATCGACAGCCGACTGCGGCTGACACCCTCTTTGGTGATGAAGATCGGCGAGTTTGTCACCCAAGGTGGGAAGATGTACCGGGGCAGTGACTTTGGGGACTACATGAAAAAGAACGTGAGAAAGACCTCGTACTTCCAGGTCACCCCATCGAATACGCCCTGCACCAGCGTTCGTTTTGTACACCTGACCAAGAGTGGCTATCCTTTCTTCCTATTGGTAAACGAAGGAGACAGCTTTGTCCGTGGACAGCTGGTGACGGACTGCTCGGGAGCCTGCCGCCGATTCGATCCCTTCACGGGCAAAACAGAGCCGGTATACGCTGCCATGCACGAGGATGGGCTGGCCTTCCCGGTAGAGCTGGCACCCTGGTCTGCGGTGGTCCTTGGCATGAACACAGACGTGCTGCCGGAGCTGGGTGAGAATACGCAGGAGACACTATGCGAGATCGTTTCCCTGTCGGATACCCGGCACACCTTCCTGTACACGCCAATGGAGAACCACCACGCCCGGCTTTGCTTCCGGGAAGTCCACGACCGTGTGGATGTGACCGTCAACGGGCAAGCGGCTGGCACGGTGCTGTTCAAGCCCTATCGCCTGGACATCACGTCCTTCCTGCACGACGGGGAGAACACGGTAGAATGGACAGTCACCGGCAGTGCGGCCAACACCTACGGCAAGCCTGTGGAGACCGGTGTGGTAGGTGCCTCTGTGGAGATCATCGACACCTGAAACTATCGATCCTGTTTCTCTGGATCTTAGTATAATTCCCTCAAAAAAGGAGTATAAGTATGTTCACTATTCAAGGGCAAAAGCTGACCCTTATTGCCGATCCGGCCAAGGCCACCTTTGAGATCCGGCTGGAAGGCGGTGCTGTCTGGACCATGTCCGGCAGACCCTATGTGGAGCTGACCGACGGCAACATCTATTATTTAGACGAGGCTGAAATGCAGTTCACCGAACGGAAGACCGGTACCTGGCACGGCTATGGTGCGGATTACACCCTGTCCTGCGGTCTGAAGCTGTGTACGCTGGTGTACGTGGAGTATACCCGTGACGATGTATTTTTCGTAAACCGCATGGAAGGCGATGCACCCGGTCAGGTACAGGTCGTATCTTTCCCGGCAGCTATGGACTTCAACGGCACCGAGCCCGGTCATGGGTACACGGTTCTGCCCCGGATGCAAGGCACACTGATCCCGGCCGGTTCTCCCATCAAGATCTGTGACGGTATCATCTATGAGAGAGATGCGTATATGCCCATCTTTGGTCAGGTGCGTGACAACAGCGGTTATCTGGCCATCTACGACACATCCTACGATGCCAAGTACTGGCTGGATGGCGAAAACGTACAGCCCCTGTTCCGTCCTTCCCTGGGCAAAATGGCCTATCCCCGGAAGATGCTGTACCGGTTCTTCGAAGACTGCGACTACAACGATTTTGCCCACAGCTATCGGCAATATCTGAAGGAACATGGACAGTTCTACACGCTGGCAGAAAAGTGTCTGGCCAACCCCACAGTGGAACGGCTGCTGGGTGCCCCCATCGTCACCGATATAATTGCTGTACATATCTCTCCGGAATCCGACTATTACACCAAGGACAAGCCTGAACTCAACGACTATTACACCACCTTTGCGACCCGTGGCGAACAGCTTTGTGCCCTGCACGACAAGGGACTGGAGGGAGCGTACATCCATCTGGACGGCTGGGGAAACCGCGGCTACGACAACCTGCATCCGGATCCGCTGCCGCCTCACGAAGCAGCCGGTGGTACCGAGGGTATGAAGAAGCTTTCGGAGACTTCCAGAGAACTGGGCTACATTTTCGGGATCCACGACCAGTACCGGGATTACTACTACGATGCACCCAGCTTTGACATGAACAGCGCCGTGCAGAATCTGGACGGTTCGCACCCGTTCTGCTCTATCTGGTATGGTGGTCCTCACTCCTGGCTGTGTGCATCTCTGGCCAGAGAATATGTGCGCCGGAACTATGACGAATTCGAACGGCTGGGCATCACCATCGAAGGCTCCTATCTGGACGTGTTCTCCGTGGTGTTCCTGGACGAATGCCACAATCCGGAGCATCCCATGACCCGTGAGCAGTGTGCTCAGTACCGGAACGAATGCCTGGACATCCTCACCGCCCGTGGGATCATTCCCAGCTCCGAGGAAACGCTGGGCTGTATGATGAAGTCCCAGGTACTGTGCCACCATGCACCGTTCTTCACCTCCAGCCTGGGCTCTATGGAATCCGAGCCGGTAGGTGTGCCGATCCCACTGTTCAACCTGGTATATCACGACTGCGTGGTGATCCCGTGGTTCGGTGGCAAGGCGACCCGTGGTGGCTGGGGCATTCCCGGCAACGACTGTCCCTGGATCCACGCCATCCTCAATGGTGACCCGGTATATTGCCCCATCACCGCAGATGAGCAGCAGATCGCCGATGTGAAGGAAGCCTGTGCCAACGCTGGCAAGCTGGCAAAAGCGCAGATGGTACGCCATGAGTTCTTAGACGATACCCGGCGGAAGCAGCCTCAATGGCTTCTTCCATCGTTTCAAAAATACCCGTCGGAAGCAGCGCACCACCTGGAGCGACGGCACGGTAATCGAAGTGGACTTCGATGCCAATACCTATGTGGTCAAGTGAGTCCAGAAGTATAGCATGATCTAATTTTCAAACGAATAAAAAGAAAGGACACAGTTTCGTTATGATCTGTGTCCTTTTTGGTACATTGCGGTGTCACTGTGTTACGGTGGCGTTGTTGGCGATGAACTCCTTGACCACGTCACCTAAAATGCTTTCCTTGATGGCGCCGGTGGTGTAGTGCTGCTCCAGCTCGGCTTCGGTGGAATAGCCCATCTGCTCCATGTACATGACGGCATATGCGTGGTACTGCTCGTCCGTCACCGTCAGGTCTTCGGCTCTGGCGATGGCATAGACGATCATATCTTCCTTCACCTGGGCCTGGGCGACTTCCTTGGCGTAGGCCATGAATTCGTCGGCGGTCTGGCCGTAGATGGCTTCCACGTAGCTATCGAAATTGACGCCGGCGGCTTCGGTGTAGGCCTTCACATCTGCCACCAGCTGGTCAGCGATCTGTGTAAGCTCCTTCTCCGGATACTGCAGCACCACGGTATTTTCCACCACGGTGGTCCAGGTCTGGTTCACGTAGGCACTGAGCTGGGTCGTCTGTGCCGAGGCATTCAGGCTGTCCCGGACGCTTTGTTCGTATTCTGCCACGGAGTCGTAGCCCAGATAGGCCTTGACGAAAATGTCGTTGTATTCCTGCTCCTGGGTCTCGGTGACGGATGTGACCGTGAAGGTGTAATGGAGGGTCTTCCCTACCAGCTCCTCATCCACGCCAATGCCAGACAGGACTCGGTCTGCTTCCACGGTATCGCCGGCCTTCGCACCGGTCAATGCGGCATCCACGTCCTCGCCGTAGGTAGCAAAGCCCAGCTTCAGGGAACCCTCGTCCAGGCAGTAGTCGTCCATGGTGGTACCATCCAAGGCAGCGGTACAGGAGAAGTGAACGGTGTCATAGATTTTGGCGGCTCTGTCCACTTCCACGTCCTGGGCAAAATACAGCACAGTCGAGCGGATCTGGTTCTGGATATCCTCCTCAGACACGGTAGCGCTGACCTCTGTCACCGGCAGGCCTTTGTATTCCGGCAAGGTGATATAGGCAGACAGGTCGTAATCGTAGCGGTAATGCAGCACATCTTCCTGGCCGCAGCCGGTCATAGCAGCAGGCAGCAGCAGTGCCATGCTGAGCAGCAATGTGATCAGTTTTGTATGTTTCATGAGATTCCTCCGATATAATCGATCTTGACATATTATTATAGCATAGAATGGAGAAAAAAGCAAGGCTTGCAGGAAAGATGGATTTTGAAAATTGTGTGAAGCTTGGGGAAAACGGGGGATATATGCGAACGTATATTTTGTTTGTGGATACGTTTGTTTCCGTATGGTATATCGTTTCTCCAGCATGAAAAAACCCATTGGGAGAGAATTCACGAGAAAATTTCAAAAAGCCCTTGCAAAACGTGTGCGGATGTGGTATAATGATATGGTACAAGGTGTACGATACGGAAGCGTATCGAAGTGGTCATAACGGGACTGACTCGAAATCAGTTGATCCGCAAGGGTCCGTGGGTTCGAATCCCACCGCTTCCGCCAGAAACCTTGCCAGTAGTCGGTTTTTCCGGCTACTGGCTTTTCTTTTTTAGTTCTAAGAAAAGCCCAAGCCACCCGGCATTGCGTCAGCCGAAGTCAGCTTCGAGCTGTAATCCAGATGTGCGTAAATGTTTGCCGTTGTTGAAAAGTCGCTGTGACCAAGCCATTCCTGAATTTGCTTCATCGGAACACCGTTCGCCAAAAGCAGCGATGCGCAGCTATGGCGGGGTCGTGATACCGAATGTGCCTCAGCCCGTTTGCATTGAGCAGCTTCGGAAAGCTCTCGGTAACATAGTGAGGCTTTATCAGGTCCCCAATCTCGATGAGTAAACACTGATTAAGGTTAATCGGTGTTTACTCGACACATACATACGCAAGATAGTCCTTGCTGTAGCTGCGTCCGCACAGACGGCGGTTTTCCTGCTGCTCTTCTTTCAGAGCGAGAAGGCGTTCTCTCATGAACGGAACAAGCGGAAGTGTTCTCATACTCGATTTGGTCTTAGTGGTATCGGATGCAACCAAAATGCGCTTGCCGTCCAGATCACACGAGGTTACGGTGTGTCGGATCGTGATGGTGTTCTGCTCAAAGTCAATGGCATCCCATTTCAGACCGATTGCCTCACTCCGGCGCAGACCGTAGAATGC
>CAZLED010000091.1:0-8899 GCA_964558485.1 uncultured Ruminococcus sp.
GTGTAACCTTTCCTGAACTCCCCGGCCTAGCCGGGGGTTTTCGGTATACAAAAAGCTATGTTCATCGATGTGAACATCACCTCCGTGCTGAATATGCGAGAGATGGACGCCAACTTTGGGATCATTCCGTGGCCGAAGCTGAACGAGACGGACGAATACTGGTCGAATGTAGACGCCGGCACGAACCTGTTCTTTGTGCCCATCACGGTGACGGACATGGATCGGACATCCCTTGTGGTGGAGACGCTGGCGATCCTGGGCAGCAAATATGTAGTGCCTGCCTATTATGATGTGGCGCTGAAGACCCGTGACTCCCGTGACACGGAATCTGCGGAGATGCTGGACATCATCCTTGCCAATCGTGTCTTTGACTTAGGCTATTACAATGAGGAAATGGGTGGTGGATATGCCAGCCACTTTGCGGATCTGAGCGGCCAAGCCAACCGTGACTTCACGTCCTGGTACGACAGCAAGCTCAAAGCCTCCGAAGCCAAAAAGCAGGAGACCCTAGAAGCCTACGAAGGAAGAATGTGAGAGGTTTTCTGCATAGCGTGCTCGATTTCACTATTTTTATGTTTTTTGAAAAAACCTCTTGCATTTTCTCGAAATATGACGTATAATACGGAATAGTGAAAAAAAAACAGAATCGAGGACGAACTATGCAACGCAAAACCAAGCTGCTGTGCTTATTTCTGGCACTGCTCATGACCCTGCCCCTTTCCTCTTGTGGCAGCACCGACACCACCGACACCGGTGACACCACAGCAAATGCAGACACCACGCCCACCGAAACGGAGACCACCGATCCGCTATCAAGCCTGCCCAGCATGGATTACGAAGGCTATGAATTCCGGATGCTCATTCGAAACCACGAAGAATGGATCGCTGACCAAATCGCAGAAGAATTGACTGGTGAGACCGTCAACGATGCCGTATTCAAGAGAAATACCGAAACCTCTGACCGGTATAATATCTCCATCACCTACAATCCTTCCTCCGACGGGAACTATGAGGCCGACGCAAAGCCGCTGATCTTGGCCGGTGAAGATGCCTATGACCTGGTTGTTCCCCATCCCCGTATTGGGCATCAGTACGCCAACGAAGGGCTGGTACTGGACTGGAACACGCTGCCCTACCTGGATCTGACCCAAAGCTATTGGGATCAGGACGCTGTAGAGAGCTTCCAGATGCCCGGTGGTCTGTTCTGCATGATCGGTGACATCAGTTATCGTTCCGTTGGTGCTGCCAATGCTATGCTTTTCAATAAGGATTACTTCGACGAAAATGGCATCGAATATCCCTACGATATGGTTCGGGATGGCAGCTGGACATATGATGTTTTTGCCAGCATGGCAGAGACCTACTGCCGGGATCTGAACGGCGATGGCGAGATCAACGATGACGACATTTACGGCTATACCACCTACAAGTGGATAGGCCCCATCCAGGCCTTCTATTCTGCCGGTGCTCGTGTGATCGAAAAAGGTTCAGACACCTATGACTTTGCCGTGTATAGCGAACGCTCTGTTTCTATGTTTGAGAAATATTTTGATCTTCTGGGTTCAAACTGTGCCTATATCGATACCACTTCAGCAGATGCTTTGAATGTATCCTCCACCAAGCTGTTCCGGGAAGGACACGCCATGTTTGTAGATGTCAATATTTCCAGCGTATTGAAGCTGCGTGAAATGGAGCAGAACTTTGGGATCCTGCCTTGGCCGAAGCTGATCGAGACCGACAATTATGTTGCCAACGTAGATGCCGGTACGAACCTGTTTGTCATTCCCATCACCAATGCAGACCCGGCTCGCACGGCCCTGATCCTGGAAGCCTTGGCTATTTTGGGTCGTGAATACGTGATCCCGTCTTACTATGAAGTAGCCATGAAGACCCGTGACTCCCGTGACGAAGAATCTGCTGAAATGTTGGATATCATCGTTGCCAACCGTGTGTTTGACTTAGGCTATTACAACACCGCTATGGGTGGTGCATACTCCAGCCACTTTGCCGATTTTACCACGCAAACCAATACCGACTTTGCATCCTGGTACGACAGCAAGCTCAAGGCTGCCACCACCGACAGGGACAAAACCCTGCAGGCCTACTACGACCGAATGGAGTAAGCCAACATACCAAAAAGATGCCGTATCGAGAAAAGGTACGGTATCTTTTCTTTAGGGCAAAAAAAGAATACCGTACCCCAAAAGAATACGGTATTCCATAAACCAATATCTGACTTCTAACATCAAATATCTGACATCCATCAGCAATTATCTGACATCTGACATCTGACTTCTGACTTCTTGTGGTTCGCTCCACTACTCAGCCAAAAGCAGTGCCCGTGTCCCCACTCAGTGGTACTGCTTTGCCAGGTCTTCGGCGATGTCTTCCAGGATCTCCTGGAGCGCTGCCTGGTACAGAGAGCCGTAGCTGCCGTTCAGCTTGCCGTTCTTCAGCAGCAGTGCATACAGAGTATCTACGTTGCCGTAGCAGCTGTCGTACAGCAGGTCGTATACGTCGCTGTAAACCGTGGTGGTCGTGGTCACCTTGTCGCCGTTGGGCTTTTCGGTGGTGGTCTCTACCTTGGAGACAACAGGCAGATAGCAACCGGTGTCGGTCAGTACCCAGCCGTTGATCTTGTAGCTGCCGCTCCACAGATTGGGATTCCAGTAGTTGCAGGAGATGTTGCCGCCGTTGTTGGTCCAGTAGCCGTCATAGATGGCGTCCACATACTGACCTACGTATACGATGGCATAGGCCTGGATGCTGGTGCTCTTGGTGTTGTAGGCCTTCAGTACGATGGGACCGTTGCCGGAAGCGTACAGCATACCATCCTTGATATAGCCGTTGCCCTGTACCACAGACAGCTTCACCGGATCGTCCTTCCGGTCTTCGCTTACCTTTACGACTACAGAAGTAGAATCCCCAGCCTTATCCAGTCTCCAGGATCCAACCTGAATATCCATGTAATCATCGTGGAAGCCACCGTACAGCGCATTGGTCACGGACACAGACAGCTTCATGAACGGCACACCACCGGCGGTGTACAGATATACGTCTGCATTGCCCATGCCAACGGCCTTCATGTTCTGTCCGTTGGTGTCGGTGTAGATCTTCACCACGTTGCTGTTGGAGGAGATCATCTTGAAGCCGGTGCCAAAGGTCTGGATCTCACCCAGGGTCAGCTGCATAGCGGCGGTGTTCTTGTTGAAGTACGTGCCCAGGTCTACCTTGTCATAGGCATAGTAGGTACCGCAAAGGGTCTTGTACTTGTTGTAGCTGCCCAGCAGAGCCGGATTCTTCACGGTCACACCACTGTCGGTGATGATCACATTGCCTTCCTTCTCTTCGGTAGTGGTCTTGCTCTTCTTGATCACGCCGGAGGGAATGGAGCTTTCATACTTGGTAACGCCGGTTTCCTTGGAATATTCCACAGAAGGAACATTCGTAGCGGTCACGGTGTGGGGTGCATAGTGGATGTAGTAATCCTTGGCGCAGTACTGTACGCCGTTCACCCAATAGTAGCCGGACAGGTCTGCGTGACCGGTGCAGTAGGGGCAGGTGCAGTTGTCATACCGGCCAGTGATGGGATTCCAGAACGCCTCCAGCTTGGCACCATCATAGATCCAACAACTATCATACAGATAGTTATAAAAGTATCCGTTCTCATAGCTGCCACAATAGGGGTTTCCGTAGTAGTTCCCATAGTAATACGGATAGTAGGAACCGCAGTAGTAGGGATAGTAGCAGCCGTTGTCGTAATAACCATTGTAGCTCATGACCACGCCTTTATCGGTATACACCGGTGCTTCCGCAGCCACAGATGCAGCACCACCGACCAGCATCAGACCAGCCAGCAGCACGGTAAGAGTCTTCTTCAGTTTCATAGTTTCCTCCTCAAAGAAATCGCAAATAGGATCAGCACACTTTGGTATAGAGATAAAGCGGCTTCTTACCATTATTATACAACACAGTGGTTCCGATGTCAAGCGTTTTTGCCCAGAGTTTTTCTCTTTTTGGTAAATCTTTACGACTCTGCGCAAAGTCTGTACGTCTTGCCAAGTTGTACCGATATGCACAAACCCATTTTATGCGGTATACACAAATGCATTTGTGCGGAGCCGTTGTCAGAAAAAAGGAAAAAACTTTGCAAAAGCCCTTGTAAATTTCCGGCAAACGTGGTATCATATGGGTAAAGAACCGCAACAAAATGGGATAGGGAGAGAAAGCGATGACCCCAACGGAAACGATACTGTCCGATGCCGGGCGTGTGCCGGTGTACACCTGTGGCCTATGCGTGGTGGGAAGTGGCGCCGCTGCCTGGAACGCTGCCCATACGGCCATGACCGAGGGAAGCACAAATGTGGTGCTGGTGACGGAAGGCGTCATGATGGGCACCTCACGGAACACCGGCTCCGATAAGCAGACCTATTATAAGCAGTCCACCACCGCACTGCACCCGGACTCGCCGCTGGAAATGGCCGAGGACTATGTGTCCGGTGGTGCCATGCATGGAGATATCGCACTGACCGAAGCCTGTGGGTCCCTGCTGGGCTTTTATAAGCTCATTGCACTGGGCGTTCCCTTTCCCCACGACCGATATGGCGAATACCCCGGCTACCGCACCGACCACGACGAAAAAAGCCGTGCCACCTCGCTGGGTCCTCTGACCTCCAAGAAAATGACCGAAGCCTTGGAGCACGCCGCACGAGCCGCCGGTGTCACGGTCTTCGATGGGTACCGAGCCGTGCAGATCCTGACCAAAGACGGACAGGCCTGTGGCATCTCCTGCATCAGCCCAAAAGAAGTGACGGCGGACAACCCGGCTGGTATCGCAGTCTTTGCGTCTCCGGCAGTGATCTGGGCAGTGGGTGGTCCCTCATCGCTGTACCACAAATCCGTCTATCCCGAAAGCCAGACCTGCGGACTGGGAACCGCTCTGGCGGCTGGTGCGTCCGGCGTGAACATGACCGAATTCCAATATGGGCTTGCGTCCATCCAATTTCGCTGGAACGTGTCCGGCTCCTACCAACAGGTGATACCACGGTATTACTCCACCGCTGCAGATGGCATCTCGGACGTGCGGGAATTTCTTTTTGACACCTTCCCGGATCCGGTGACCCTGTCCCACGCCGTCTTCCGCAAAGGCTACGAATGGCCCTTCTCTCCGGAAAAACTTTCCTCCATCGGCTCCACACAGGGCAGCAGCTCCTCTTGGGTGGATATTGCCGTGTATCGAGAGATCGCTGCCGGTCGCCGGGTGTTTCTGGATTTCACCACCAACGGCACCGGTGTGGCTGTAGGCGGACAGGTCACGGAAGCGGAGATCGGCACGGAGGCTTACCAATATCTCGTAAATTCCCACGCCACAAAGGGACGTCCCATCGACCGGCTCCGTGCCATGAACGAAAAGGCGTACCAGCTATATTTGGATCACGACATCGATCTGGCGGTGGAACCCTTGGAAGTCGGCGTCTGTGCCCAGCATATGAACGGTGGTCTGGAAGGGGACATCTGGTACGAAAGCCCTACCCTGCCCCGGCTGTTCATTTGTGGGGAAGCAAACGGCGTCTTTGGCGTCCGCAGACCCGGCGGCAGTGCCCTGAACTCCACCCAGGTCAGCTCGCATCGTGCGGCAGAAAAGGCTGTTCACGTGTACAACGACGCCCCGGCTGCCATCACACCGGCCCAGCTCACGGACACGGTATTTTTGGCGGATCGTCTTCGACCCGGCACCGGCATGACCGTGGACGACATTCTGGCACTGCGCCAACGGTTCGGGGAGCGGATGGATCGATGTGCCGCCTTTCTGCGAGATCCGGAAGCGATCGACCGGTTGTACAACGATACCCTTCTGGCACTGCAGCAAGCAGAGGCGCTGACGGCCAACGATGTCCCGGCGCTGGTGGAGCTGCAGATCCATCTGGACACGCTGCTGACCCGGCTGGCGGTGCTGGCTTCCATGCAGTTTTATATCCGGGACGGCGGTCTGTCCCGTGGCTCGTATCTGATCCTGCCGAAAGACAAACAGATCCCCGACACCGTCACCATCGATACCAAGCACCAGCGCAAGCTCGGTCAGGTGCGCATCTGCCGAGACAACACCCACGGTCCCCAGTGCATCTGTGCCTGGCAGGACGCACGACCCATTCCAACCGAAGAGCACTGGTTCGAAGAGGTGTACAACCGCTGCGGTACAAAGGAAAGCTACCGGTGAGGTTCGCCTATGGGGGTGCCCCATGGAACGACTCCATTTCCCTCGGTTTTAGTTTGTACTAGCGCATAGTGCATGAACGTGTTGTTTTCCGATTAGTATCGGAAAGAATGCCCTATCCCTCTGGGGACTCCCACCCCATCCTCTTAATCGACTCGAAAAGCACTACTTCAGTTGACGGACGGTTTCCCTGGAAGCGTAACCTTCGGCAGTAAATTACGTTTGGTTGAAACTACCACTTTTTGATCAGGTTAACCGCAGGGTTACGGGGTGCAAGACGTGCGGTATCTGGTGGTGCAACGTAAATCTTTGGCGTATGTTTGGTTTCACGCAAATCGTTCGGAGTAGTGGCTGACGTATGGGAAAACGAAATTGTTCCCAGTGTATATATTATTTTCGATGTGCGATATGGGTATTAGACATACCACATTACCAGTCGAACAATTCGGTATTCCTCATTGGTATTTGATACACGTCCAGCGCCAAGCGATATTCTTAGCCACGCCAACCGTCCTAATGCGGCAGCATGATCAAAAACGGGATTCCCAAGCCAAACCAAATCTACTGCGTAATGCCCTGCTTCCAGAGGAAACGGTAGTAAACTGCGGTAGTGCTTTTCGAGTCGATCGTGATGGGGATGGGAGTCCCCAGAGGGTAAGGGGAAGAAAAACTGACGAGGAAGTTTTCCTTCTTCCCCTTACCCTTTGGGCGCCGCCTGCGTAAGGCATCCCATGTCCTGGGCAGGACAAAAAGTAAATAAGCCCAACGCCAGTACAAAACAAAAACGAGGGAAAAGGAGTCCCATGCAAACTTACAAAATCGAACAATATTTCGTGCAGCAAGCGTTCACGGAAAAGGAACTGCGCAAAAGACAACAAGGCAAACAGATCGCCAATGAACGGCTGCTGTCCCTATTCGTGACCCGGCTGGTGCCCGAGCATCCGCTGTGCCTGGTCCAGTTCATCCATGGCATCAACGAGCATATCGGCCGGTACATTCCATTTGCTGAATACTTAGCTTCTTGTGGCATTGCCGTCGTCATGCATGATCTGCGTGGACATGGCGGCTCCTGCTTAAACGAACGAGTGACCTATATGGGCGAAGAACCCTTGGAATACCTCCATAACGATGTGGATATCGTATACGCTTCCTACTTCCAAGAGGCTCCCGACTGCGCCACCATGGAGATCGGCGAAAAGGATATTCCCTCCATCGATCCACTGCCCCGGTACCTGCTGGGCTTTAGTATGGGTGCCCTCATAGCCGGCAGCTACGCAGGACAATACGACGAACGCCTGGCTGGTCTGCTGCTGGCCGGTCTGCCCCACAGAGAACCTGCGCTCCCTCTATCGCTGGCGCTGGGCTGGGTCCGGTTTTTGTCCCTCTTTTTCGGGGAAGCCGGACGACCCTTCCTTTTGGGCGCCTACAGCCTGCTCCACTACAACCGAAGCTTCTGGCGTGCCGGGGAGAAGGGCTATTTTCTCTGGCTCACAGAGGACGAAGAAAATCGTGCGCGCTATAGCAGCGACCCCAGCTGTGCCAAGATGCTGACCATCTCCGCCTATCGCTTTCTGCTCACCCTGGTACGGGATATGTATCGTCCCGCTTCCTGGGATGTGGCAAGACCGGACCTGCCCATCTGGCTGTTCTCCGGCGAAAAGGATCCCATTGCCGGTGGCGAAAAATGGGCACTGGACGGCGAGACCTTCCTCTCCGACATGGGCTACACCCACATCGATGATCGCATTTTCCCCGGTCTGCGCCATGAGATCTTTCTGGACAAGAACCGGCAGTCTGTTTGGCAGGAGATCGCCGATTCCATCCTTGCCACCGTGGAGATCGAACAGGCAAGACTGGATGCGCTCCGGGAAAAGGAAGCCGCCGCATACACTTCCCTGTTCGAAAAATCCTAAAGGAGCCTGCCATGGTCGAATCACTGCTTTCTATCTTCACCGCCTGCTTTCCCACCGCAGTACGAAATCCTGACTATGTAAGAAGCGTACTTTCCGCGCCGGACAATGTGATCTTCACCCATCGGGAACAGGACGTCGTGGTGGGTGCTCTGGTGCTGCACAAAAACACCGTCTATATGCTGGGGGTGCTGCCCGCATACCGGAACCGTGGCATAGGCTCTCAGCTGCTGACACAAGCCGAAGATGCCGTTCGACAGGCCGGGTACGACACCATCGTGGTGGGTGCCGGTGACGAATATCTGCTGCCCGGCGTGCCCACTTCCCAAATGCTCTACGAAGAACCTCTACAGCCGGCCTGCCTGGTTCCGGGACTGGACACCCATGCGGTCACCTTCTTTGCCCACCGTGGCTACGTCCACAGCTGGGAGGACAGCAACTGCTTCGATATGCGCTTTCCGCTCCGGGACCTGCCGGATGACATCGAACCGGTGGGCGCCGTGGTGGATGGGGTACAATATCGCTTTGCCACACCGGCGGATATGCCTGCCGTCCTTGCCTGCACCGAGGCAGCCTATCCGGAATTCACACCCTATTATACCCACAAAAGCGCCTACGAACCGGACGTCCGGGAACGGGTCTTTGTTGCTTGGGAACAGGATCGTGTGGTGGGGACGCTGCTGGTGGGCACAGAGACCGAAGGCGCCGGACGTGGCAGTGTGGCAATGCGCTTTCTCGCGTAATTGCCGGATTTAAAACCATTGGTCAAGAAATA
>CAZLED010000092.1:0-8516 GCA_964558485.1 uncultured Ruminococcus sp.
CCCCAGCGCCAAGGACAGGGACGCCTTGAACGCTTCGCCGCCGGACAGCGTGCGCACGTTCCGGGTGGTGCCGTTGTAGTGATCGGCCACGTCCAGCTCCAGGCCGGATCGGGTCTGGATATTGTCAGCCGTCTCCTGGCGCAGCAGCTCATAGCGTCCGTCCGTCATGGTCAGCAGCCGCAGATTGGCACGCCGCAGGACCTGGTCAAACAGATGCAGCTGGGCATAGGTCTCCAGATTGATCTTTTCCTGTCCCGTCAGCGTACCGGATGCCGTGTCCGACAGCCGCTTCTTCCGGCGCCAGTCCTGTTCGGCTTTGGTATATGCCGCCACATAGCCGGGCAGCTTGTCGCATACGTCCTGCCGCATCCGGAGCCGGCTGACCAGTATCCCTTCCTGCCGCCGCAGGTCCCGCAGTGCCACGTCTCCGGCCTGTCTTTGGGTCAGCAGCGTGGGCAGCAGATGGGCGATATTTCCTTCGGCCTGTGCAGTCAGCGTCTCCACCTGGGCGGCTGTGGCAGCTACCGACCGTTCGTCCTCCGCTTGCTTTTTCTCGTGGAGCTTGCAGGCCTTCTCGATCTCCTCCGCTTCTGTCAAAAGGGTCGAAAACCGCTTTTCCAGCTCGTCCACCGGCAGCGCCGGTACCTGTGCCGACAGCGTGGCGATCTGTCCTTGTAGGCTGTTGTGCTCGGCTTCCTTGGCAGAGAGCGCTGTGTCCCCATCCTGGAACCGTTTGGTCGCATCGGCAAGCTGCGCCTCTCCACGGGTCACACAGTCCACCAGATCCTGGTACCGATCGGCAGCCTTTCTCAGCCTGGCAAGCTGCGTGGTCGCCTTGTCCTGTGCTGCCGTCAGCTCGTCCAGGCTGGCTCTGGTGCGGGTACACAGGGCATTGGCACCGGCCGGATCGTACCAGACAAGGGCAGTGGTGTCCTCGTCCCACAGAAGCGCCGCCTGTTCCCGAAAGGCCGCCATGGCTTGCTCACTGTTCCCACGCTGGATACCGGCTCGTTCGGAAGCGTCAACGGCTTCGCTGTCCGCCTTATCCTTGGCCTTCTGTGCCTTTTGCAGCTGGGCATCGGTGGGCAGGGTACCGTCGTAGGAAAAAGGCGCCGGATGACTGGTGGAGCCGCAGACCGGGCAGGGCTTTCCATCCTGCAGAGACCGTGCCAGGATTCCGGCTTGTCCATCCAAATACGCCTGCTGCAGCTGCTTGTAGTTATCCTCTGCCTGCAGTGCAAGTGCTCGTTTTTGCTTGTACACCTTTGCCTCCGCTTCCCAGAGAGACACCGCATTCTGCCAGGTCTCCCAAGCGGTGAGCAGTGCCTGATAGGACTGTTTGCGGTGCTCTCCACGCTGCCAGGCCGCTTCGGTCTCACCCAGTACCATCCGTGCCTGTCCGGCGTTTTCCGTCTCCTGCCGCACGTGGGATAGCTTTTCTTCGATGTCACCAAGTCTTTTTTGCAGAGCATCCTGCGCCGCTTTGTCGATGGCGATCGTCTGTGCCAGAGCTTCGGTACGTTCTCGGACACCGGCAAGCTCTCTGCACAGCGGCAGCAGCGTTTCCAGTCGGGCAGCTTCCTGGCGCTTCTCATTGGCTTCCGGCAGACGTTGGCAGGCCGTTTGCCATAGGGCATAGGAGCGTGCATGGCTTTTCACAGCGGCATCGTGGGCCTTGGTGGCAGCATCCTTCTGGGTAAGCAGCGCCTTGTCCCCTTCTGCTTTGGTGATCTGCACCGTCAGGGCATCTTGACCTGCCTCCGCTTCGTGTACGGCCGCTTCCATTTCGGCCATAGCTGCCGTATCTGCCGTGACCATATCGGTCAGCACGGCGGCAAGCTCGTCCCGGTGGAGCAGCGGCTCACGCAGTACCTCCGGCAGCGAGACACCCGGTTCCTGCAGTCGATCGATGAGCTGCCGCAATGCCATACCGGTCTCCTCGTATTTTGCCTTGGCAAGGGTCGTTTCTGCTGCCAGCCGATCGGTGAGTCGGGCATACAGATGGGTGCCGAACAGCTTCCGTAGCAGGAGCAGTCTGTCCTCCGTCTTGGCGAACAGGATGTCCCGAAATTCTCCTTGGGCGATCATGGCGCATCCCCGGAACTGGTCACGGGTCAGACCCAGCAGCGTCTCCACCGCATGGGTCACGTCCTTGCCCTTGGTGACAGGCGCTATGGTCGGGTCGTCCAGGCAGACCATATCCGCATCCGAGGAACGCGCGAAGGTACGCTCCCCGGATCGGCTGATTCGTTCCTTCCCCAGTATCCGTTTGATGTACCATTGCTTGTTTTGACAAAGGAAGGTCAGCGCCACAAAGGTACTATCGCCCGGTTCTGCCGAACGACAGCGAAGCATGGGAACGCTCCGTGCACCGGTGTCCTTTTCTTTGGTGTTCTGACTGCCGCCGCTGGGTTCGCCGTACAGCGCAAAGGTGATGGCGTCAAAGAGCATGGTCTTGCCGGCGCCGGTCTCTCCGGTGATCAGATAAAGCCCCTTGTCCCCCAGCGCAGCAAAGTCCACGGTGGTCTCTTGGGTATAGGGACCAAAGGCGTGCAGGGTCAGCTTCAGTGGCCGCATGGCTCTTCCTCCTCTCCAAGCAGTTTACAAATGTAGTTGTAATCATCGTC
This sequence comes from uncultured Ruminococcus sp., assembly GCA_964558485.1. Lineage (GTDB taxonomy): Bacteria > Bacillota > Clostridia > Oscillospirales > CAG-272 > UMGS1696. The sequence goes on from CAZLED010000092.1 coordinate 2,628, forward strand.
TGTCAGGGTCGTGTCGTTCTGCCGGGCAAAAAACGCGGCAAACACCTTGTCCGGTGTCAAAACTTCCCCGGCAGGCACAGACGCATCGTCGGCGGTGATGACAGTGCTTTGTCCCTTGTATTGCAGCTGCACCACATGGGGATACACCGTGCTCAGCTTCGCCATGGCGTCCGGCACCGGCGTGTCTTCGTCCAAGAGAATGCGGAGATAGTCGTCCCGGTGTGGGCAGCTTTCCCGGTAGTCCAACCGGATCAGGTCGTCGTAGGTGCCTTCGATGGTGGCCAGGGTACGGGTCAGACCGGCAGGCACCGGCAAAAAGCTGGTGTGCAGTCCATCGGTGGTGTCCAGCAAAATGCACCCTTTCTCGTCGGTTTCCGAAAAGGCGTAGGGCATCAGGGTGCCGGCATAGCGGATGTTCTCCTGTCCTGCCACGGTCTGGGACCGGTGCAGATGTCCCAATGCCACATAGTCAAAGTCGGCAAAGAGGGCAGCATCGATGGCGTCCAGGGTCCCCACCAGCGGCACCTCTTCGGAATCCGAGCGGACAGAGCCGGTGATAAATTGGTGACATACCAGGATGTTGCAGCCGTCCTTGGGCAGCGTGAGCCGGGACAACACAGCCGCCATGGCATCGGTGTAGGACAGTGCGTGGCTGTCCTCGATGTCTCCGTTGACCTCGCCTTCGGTATCTTCGCTTGCATCCAAGCCCAACGCCAGGCGCACGTGGATGGGCTTGAGAAAGGGCAGCAGATGGATGTAGACCCGTTCGGTGTCGGTTTCCAAGGGAATGGTGCGGATCTGCCCATCGTACACGGGCGAAAGATAGATATCGCTTTCCTCGAATAGTTCGCTACCGAAGGCGATCCGTTCCGGGGAGTCGTGGTTGCCACTGATGGCGAACAGGGGAATGTGTGCTGCGTGGAGCCGGGTGAGAAAATGATCGAACAGTGCGACCGCTTCCACCGGCGGCACCGACCGGTCGTAGATGTCCCCGGCCAACAGGATCCCCTGTACCTGTTGTTCGATCGCCGTATCGACCACCCAGGTAAGCAGGGCAGCCTGTTCGGCAAGGAGTCGAAATTCACCGATCCGCTTTCCCAGGTGCAGGTCGGCTATATGGAGAAGACGCATGACATTGTCCTTTCTACGTATGGTTTGTGTACCGTTACGATCGGTTGCGATACATACCCGGCGGCATACCGATCTTGCGCTTGAACAGCCGACTGAAGTACAGCACATCGCTGTAGCCACAGGCGGCACTGATCTCGGCGATGCTTTGTGAGGAACCCAACAGCAGGTCACAGGCGTGCTGCATCCGCAGAGCGATCCGGTATTCGCTGGGAGACAGTCCCGTCTGCTGGTGGAACACGGTGCGGTAGCGGCTCTCACTGAGATGCTCCATGGCGGCCAGCGCACTGAGCGGCGTGTTTTCCAAAAAGTGACTGTGGAGCCAGGCAATGGTGGAGAGGGTGCGTTCCGTGGTGTGGCTGCCGGTGGAGACCGCACGGGACAGAGAGACCAAGATCCCCGTCAGCTCCGCAGCACAGGCATCGTCAAAGCCCCGGCGACGGTCGGTGAATTCGTCGAACAGCCGCTCAAAGGCGTCGGGCAGTGCTGTGAGCGTGTGGTTATTTTCGGCACCGGTGGTATAGATCACGCCGGGCTCTAAGTGCAGTCGGGTCAACAGTCGGCCAGCGTGGAAGCCGGTAAAGTGGACCCAATAGTACCGCATCTTCTGTGGTGCGTCCTGCGACATAGCCGTGGTACAGGCAGCATCCATAGTGGGCACATTCGTCCACGCTTTGTCGGTGTGGGGATAGAAGTAGCGATAGGGCGTACGTGGCTTGGTCAGGAGAAAATCACCGGCGTGCATCTCCCGTACCCGGTCATCCAGGCATACAGCAAGGGTCCCACAGGTCACCAGCTGCAGATAATAGTCGGCACGTCCTTCCCGGTTCCAGGTGTGAAAGGGTGTATCGAAGCAGCACAGACCGGCACAATTGACCACCAGCGGTTCTTCATCGATCTGCTGGCTCTGGCCCGTCTGCGCAAGATCCCGATAAAAGGAGCGGTTTTGCATCGTGGCAGCCTCCTGTTTGTTCTGCATGATCACAGAGGCAGAGTTTTCGATTTCGACCTTCCTACGGCATATCCGTCTCAAAGTGGCGGAAACAGTCGATTTGTCCATAAAAACAAGCGGATAGGGACTTGCGTAAAAGGCGAAATTTGATTATAGTTATTATAGCACAGTTTTCTCTGTAGGGAAAGGGGTCGAACCATTTTTTTCGCACTTTTCGGAGAAATGCTGGATAAATGAATAAAAAATAATCTCCCTGTGAGGTGAAACGTATGAAAAGAGCATTAAACGCTTGGACAGTCGAAGGTTCTCTGGATATGGAGCAGACCTTTGCGGCTGTGGCAAAAGCTGGTTTTGAAGCCATCGAGCTGAACGTAGACGCACCGGGTGCCGCACATGGTCTGTCCATGGAAACCACCGCTGCCGACTACGCTGCGATCCGGGAGCTGTCGAAAAAGTATGCCCTGCCGGTGTGCAGCATTTCCACCTCGCTGTGGGGTGGAAAGATGGGCATCAAGGAGCAGTGGAAGGACGCAGAGGCACTTCTGTACAAGCAGATCGAAGCAGCTACCGAGCTGGGTGCTGACGGGATTCTGACCGTACCCGGTGGCATGGGTGGTTCACTGACCCTGGACGGCGCACGGAAGAATTCCATCGCCTTCATGCAGGCCCAGAAGAACGAGATCGAAAAGCTGGGTATTTTCGTGGGTCTGGAAAACGTGTGGAACGGCTTCTTCCTGTCTCCGTACGACATGGCCTCCTTCATCGATGCGGTGGATTCGCCCAAGATCGGTGCATACCTGGATGCCGGGAATATGCTGGCCTTCTCCGTACCGGAATACTGGATCGAAGCCCTGGGCAGCCGGATCGGCAAGGTCCATGTGAAGGACTACAAGCGTGCCGGCGGTCTGAACTCCGGTGGTACCTGGGAAGACATCACCCACGGCAGCGCCGACTGGAAGGTGATCATTCCGGCACTCCGGGACGCTGGCTACAACGGCTACCTGGTAGGCGAAGTGTTCAAGGCCTTCCCGGATATGAGCTGGGACGACTACTATGCCAAGGTCAACAGCGAGATCGGCGAGATCTGCAAGTACTGAGTAAAGGCAGAAGGCAGAGGTAAGTAGTCAGAAGTCAGAAACAAGGTACATCCTTTTCCGGTTCGATCTCTTACCGTATGAAACATATTTAGGATTTTAGAACTATTTAAGAGATACAAAGTCATCCTGTCCGTGGAAAGACGGAGGTCTGTACCACTTCTGACATCTGACTTCTGATCTCTTACTTTGAAAAAACTGGAGGAAAAACAAATGAAGAAGAGACTTGCTCTGATCGGCTGCGGCGGTATCGGCGAATATCACCTGAGCCACTTTATGCAGTTCAAGGACATCGTGGATCTGGTGGGCTGGTGTGACCTGATCCCCGAAAGAGCAGAAGCGTTCAAGGCGAAGGCTGGCTGTGGGGAAGCATACACCGACTACAAGAAGATGCTGGACGAGACCAAGCCGGATATGGTGTTCATCGGGATTCCCCCGTACTGCCATGGCGAGATCGAATTTGACCTGATCGAAAGAGGTATCCACTTCCACGTACAGAAGCCTCTGGCGCTGGATCTGGACCTGGGCAGAAAGATCCGGGACGCTGCAGAAGCCAAGGGTCTGATCACGGCCAGCGGTTTCCAGTGCCGGTATGCCGACGACATCGTACAGCCTGCGCTGAAGTTCTGTAAGGAAAACCAGGTAGTGCTGATCGACTGCTCTCGTATCGGTGGTGTACCCGGTGTGCATTGGTGGAGAAAGAAGGATCTGTCCGGCGGTCAGGCTGTAGAACAGACCATCCACCAGTTCGACATCATCCGGTACTTCATGGGCGAAGCTGGCGAACCGGTAGAAGTATTCTCCTACAACGGCCGTGGCTTCATCACCGACGAAGAATGGCCGGGCTACGACACCGACGACCTGTCCACCACCGTTGTGAAGTTTGCCAACGGTGCACTGGGCGTGATCTCCACGGGCTGCTATGCCACCTCCGGCAACAGCTTCGACTCCAAGATCGTGTTCTCCACCAGAGACAAGAGAATGGAACACCGCATTCTGGGCGACACCGTGATCTACGGCGAAGAACCCCCGAAGGCTGAGGAATCCAGCGACGGCTTCATCGTAAAGGGTGACGGTGCTCTGACCGCCGCCGGTGGTGCTCTGATCTACAAGGAGACCCACGATGCAGGCGTTGCCGCTGACCGTACCTTCATCGAAGCCGTTATCTCCGGCGATGGCTCCAAGATCCGTTCTCCCTACAGAGACGCTTTCAAGTCCGTGGCATTCACCATGGCCTGCAACAAGTCTATGGAGACCGGTATGCCTGTGAAGGTTGAGCTGGAATAAGTTTACGCTGATTAGGTTGAAAACTCGCCAGAACCAGCGTTTACTAAAACGATACACACAAGGAAAACGACCTCAAGCAGATTGGGGTCGTTTTTTATGTTGTTTTCGAACAGTGTATACAACGAATGATCGATGCAGAATGCAATCGGTGATCAATACACCACTTCCTCTGTGCGCACGCCATCCTCTACCACGTAGGTGTGGATCGTCTCCCCGTCGATCACCAGCGCTGCACCGGTGTAGTAGGGCTTGCCGTCTGCATTCTTTTCCACCGGCTTGGAGCTGACGAATACCGGGAAGGCTGCATCCTTTTTGCCTTCGGTGTGGGGTGGGATCTGGTAGCAGGTGTGCATATGACCGCAGACCAGCAGATCGATGCCCATCTCGGACAGCAGATCGGCCCAGCCCTGGTACACGTCTGCCGCTACGTCAAAGGGATGCTCGAAGTTTTCCACGAAGGGCACGTGGCAGAAGGCGATCTTCTTGGTTACGCCGGGTGCCATGTATTCCGTTTCCCGGTTGGCGATCATCTTTCGCAGATAGGCCGTTTCTCTGTCCCGGAAGGTGGTGAACTGGATGGTGCCGCCGTATTCGATGTTGTGGTCATACTTGTCTTCGCCGCAGTCCAGCACCAGACCCCACAGGCCACCCTGCCGGAAGGACCAGAAGGTCTCCCGTCTGCTGCCACGGAATGCCGTAGGACTATAGCCCGGCAAAAGCTCCGATGCCGCACCACGGGTGTCGTGATTGCCACGGGAGTAGATCACCGGCTTGGTACCGGCCACAGCACCGGAGGCCAGGGCAAAGGATACCTCAAAATGGGCAATGCTGGCAGAGGAGTCGTTGATGTCCCCGTTCAGACACAAGAGATCGATGTCGCCATAGGTGTCCACATACCGGCGATAGTTTTCCAGCGGCACCTCCACACGGCCGTGGGTGTCGGCAAACTGGAACAGATGGATCTTGTCTCCCGTGACCGGCGTGAAGGTGTAGGTCTCCCGGATCACCTCTTCGCCCTTGGGAAAGTACACCGGCTTTTCCTTGTACTCCACAAAGACGACAGTATAGGCACCGGCCTTGTCCAGTGCGGCACCGTCCACGGGGATTTTGTGCATCTTCCCGTAGTGGAGCAGGCCGCATTCTTCGTCGGTGTAGCGCACGCCGTCCACTTCGATCCAGCCGATGCCGTCGGTGGTGGTGAGGAAGAGGATCTGGTAATCCTTCTCTACGGCGAAGACCGCCGGGTGAAATTTCAAATGTTCGTTCATATGTGTTCCTCCGTTATCGGAATATTGGTTGGTATCATTGTACCACGGCAGACCGGGAAAGTCAAGTGGTCACCGGTGTATCGATGGAGTATGCCGTCACCCTTGCCAAAATGCAGGAACGGGAAACCATTTTGCAGGACGCACTGCGGGAGGATTGTAC
>CAZLED010000093.1:0-8506 GCA_964558485.1 uncultured Ruminococcus sp.
GCTACCGACCACGGCAGCGTACCGGATGCGAATACCAACAGCCTGCATTGGCTCGAGCGGATCCCCGACGAACAAATGCCGGAGGAAGTGCAGTTGACCATTGCCAGTGCCAGCTACAGCAAGGATCTGCTGGATCATGTGGTGCGCTACAATCGTCAAAACGATGGTGTACATCTCAATATCCGGTGTTACAGCGTATACGATACGCCGGAAAACGATTACACCGGTGCTGCCGCCAAAATACACGAAGATATCCTCTCCGGCAACGGACTGGACATCGTGCTGCTGGACAACAATATGCCGATCGAAAGCTGCTGCAGCAAGGAACTGTTCGCCGATCTGTATCCGTTTCTGGATGACGAAGAAAACGGCATCGATCGGTCGCAATATTTCGAAAACGTCTTCAAAGCCTGTGAGCAGGACGGCAAGCTGTACTCTTTGCTCCTGCGCTTCAGTGTAGAAACGCTCTCTGCTAAGCCTGCCTATGTGGGGGATGAAAGTGGCTGGACCATGGCACAAATGTTGGATGCCATCGATGCCATGCCGGCGGGAATGCGTGCCTTCAGCGACTATGGACGGGATGCACTGCTGGAAAAATTTCTGGTATGCTGTAGTGACCTCTTCATCGACTGGGAAACGGGCACGACCCATTTTGCCGCTGGGGATACCATTCGCTTTCTCGAATTTTTGAAGAGCTGCCCGGAAATATCTGTTTTGGATGCATACTACGCTTCTTCGGATTTTGCAGATAGCGAATATAGCGATATGATCAAATTCCAAAACGATTACAAAATGCGGTATTACAAGGATACGGCACTGCTTTCTTCGAATCTACTTTACGAACTGTATACGTACAAAAGTGTCTATGAGGATTTCGCAGGAGATGTGACCACCATCGGCTATCCCACAGACGACGGCGGCAACGGTGCCGTGCTCTGGCCCGATCTGGAGCTTGCCATTTGTGCCGCTTCCGAACACCAGGAACTTGCATGGGACTTTCTGCGAGATTGGCTGACGAACGAGGAATACGATCTCTTTGAGGAGATGGAATTTTCCACCACGAAGAAATACATGGATGAAATGATCGACCAAGCCGAGACATACTACCCCAATCGATACACCGCTTCCATTATCGATTATATCGATACAGAAGCACCGGAGAATCAGGAATATGCCGCATTTCTCCGCGAGGTCGAGCAGGCGTATACCAAAGAGATGGGACAAAAGGTCTGCGAGCTGATCCAAGGGGCTACCACAGTCATGCGGATGGACAGCGAGATCCTGGCCATCGTCCGGGAAGAGCTGATCCCCTTCTATGACGGCAGCATCACCGCCGCAGAAGTCGCACAAGCCATCGACAGCCGTGTCACAGCCTATATAAACGGCAATGGCTGAACCATAACCAAGTACAAAACAACCAACATATAGCATCACAAACGGAGGGAAACCATATGCAAAAAAAACGGATCATGACCCTGCTGCTCACGGCGGCGATGCTGCTGTCTGCAGGTGCTGCCACAAGCTGCGGCAAAAAGAACACAGGCCCGGTGAAATCCAAACGTACCAATGTGTACAGCAGCACACCCCTGGAGCTGCCGGAGGACATCACGTACATCCAAAATATGGTCTGCTCGAATGATACGATCTATCTGATGTACACCAAGCAGGTCGAAGTCAAGCACTACAACGATGGTACCGAGGAAGAAGCAAATGCCGGACAAGAGCCGGGTTTTGCAGCAGCGGTAGCGGTAGCAGAAACGGAAGTCGAAGTAGTCGAGGAAGTCATGGAAGTCACGGATGACGATATGGATATTGCCATAGAAGAACCTGTGGATGAAGAAACCGAGGACTACTACATCGAATACGTTTCGCAGACATGGCTGTACAGCACGGATCTGACCGGGGAGAACAAAACGCTCGTTCAGTTCCAGAAGCCGTTCGAGGGCAACAGCGGCTATATGCGCCAGCTCCTCAGCGGGGATGGACAGCTCTATGCCCTGTACGAGACCTGGGGTGAGATGGAAGGCAATTGGCTGTACCAGATCGATCCGGTGGATGGCAGTGTAACGAAGCAGTACGACCTGTCCAACGCAAAGGAAGCACTGGGTCTGACGGAAGACGACTATTTCTACGTCAACAGTCTGGCATTGTCCGACAATACCGCATACATCAACTGTGATGCTAAGATCGTCCCCTATGACCTGCAAAGCGAGACTTTCGGCAAAGCCGTCGATCTGTCGGATAAAATCGGTTGGACCAATGCCCTGTACGCCATGGACGACAGCCTCTACTATGCAGGCTATATCGAAGGCAAGGGTCAGACCTTCTTTGCCCTCGATCTGGCAACGGGAGAATCCACCGAAGTGGAGATCGAAGGGATCACCTATTACAATCCCATTGGCGACCACGACGGCAAGATCTACTTCACGAAAAACGATGGTATCCTTGCCTACGATACCGTGACCGGAACCAGCAGCGAAGTCATCAACTACATCAACTGCGACATCAATCCCGACGAAGTCAAAACCGTAGTCCTGACTGCTGATGGCAGAATGGCATATTATTCCAATTCCTGGGACAGCAAAACGGAGAAAAATACCAACACCCTACATGTGCTCGATCGGATCCCCGATGAACAGATGCAGGAGGAAGTGCTGCTGACCATCGCCAGTGCCTACTACAACTACGATCTGCAGGACGTGGTGATCGGCTTCAATCGGCAGAACACCGGTGTACGCCTGAACATCAAGGATTATGACGAATACAATACCGCCGAAAACAATTATGGAGGTGCCGTCACCCAGCTCAATGCAGACATCACCATGGGCAACGTGCCCGATCTTCTGGTACTGGATAGCGAGCTGCCGGTGGAGAGCTACTTCAGCAAGGGCGTGCTGGTGGATCTGTACCCCTACATGGACAGCGAGGAAAACGGCATCGATCGTTCCCAGTATCTGGAAAACGTCTTCAAGGCCTGTGAACAGAACGGCAAACTGTATTCCCTGATCACTTCCTTCAACCTTGCTACGCTGTCTGCCAAGTCTGCATATGTAGGCGATACGTCCGGATGGACCATGACACAGATGCTGGATGCCATCGAAGCCATGCCGGAGGGTATGCGTGCCTTCAGCGATTTCGGACGAGACGACCTGTTGGAGCGGCTGTTCTCCTACTGCGGCGACATCTTCATCGACTGGGAGACCGGCACCACCAATTTTGAATCCGAGGATTTCATTCGCCTGATCGAATTTTTGAAGACCTGCCCGGAAAAATCCATCACGGATGCCTACTACGACACCGTAGATTACGACAACTACGATTACAAGGAAGAAGAAGAATTCTGGAACAACTACAGTATGCGGTACTATAAGGATGCGGCACTGTTCAATGCAGATGATATCTATCGTCTGAATGGGTACACCAATGTCCACAACACCTTCGCAGGAGATGCGACCATGATCGGCTATCCCACAAACGACGGCGGCAACGGTGCCGTGATCCAGCCCAACCTGGAGATCGGCATTTGTGCTTCCTCCGTGAACAAGGACAGCGCATGGGTCTTCCTGAAGTATCTGCTGACGAACGAGGACTATTTTGAATCCGTATACTCCTTTACCGTTGCCAAGAAGTGGCTGGACAAGAGCCTGGCAGAATCCGAGGAATACTACCAGGATTGGTACGGCGGCTACACGGAAGAAGACTTGACCTATATGCGTGAGCAGTACAGCGAAGAATACGTGGAGTACCTCCAGAAAGCCAATCAGAAATATACCTTGGAGCAGGGCCAGAAGACCTACGATCTGGTCGTCGGTGCCACCAAGGTCGTTCGGACAAACGACGATCTCCTGACCATCATCAAGGAAGAGCTCAGCTCCTTCTTTGGCGGCGGCAAATCGGCCGAGGAAGCAGCCCGGATCATCAACAGCCGTGCCAGAGTGTACGTAGCAGAAAATAGCTGATCATTGCAAAGTAGCGATGCAACAGTGTGAGAACAAAGCAAAAAGCGACCCTGACCCAAACCACTTATGAGCGACCATTATTTTAAATACAGCGGAGGGAATACAAATGCAAAAGAGACAGACTCTGACTTTGCTTTTGGCGGCGACCATGCTGTTGTCTACAGGCTGCGACCAAGAAGCGATCAAAACGGCAGTTTTAGAAAACCTGGAATCGGCACTGCTGACCGGTTCCGACACGGACAGTGATGAAAGCGATACCGAACCGTCAGCAGAAACGACCGATGCGGATACCGAAGGGAACAGCGAAACCGAGCCGGTTACAACCGAACCGGTGAAGTCCAAGCGTACCAATGTATACCAAAGCATACCCATTGCGCTGCCGGACGAGATCGGCGAAGGCACCGGCTATGTCCAGGATATGGTCAGCATCGGTGACCGGATCTACATGGAGTACGTGCTGCAAAACGACGATGCATCGGAAACATGGCTGTATAGTACCGACGTGACCGGGGACAACCAAATCCTTGTGCCGTTCCAGGATCCATTCGACGAGGGCAGCGGCTACATGACCAAGCTGTACGCAGGAGAAGGGAAACTTTATGCCCTGTACGAGACCTGGTATGACAACAACGGCTATTGGCTCATGGAGCTGGATCCGGCGGACGGCAGTGTGACAAAGCTGTACGATCTGAACGTGGCAAAGGACGCACTGGGTCTGACCGACGAGGATAGCTTCTATGTCGTCGATGTGGCACTGTCCGGACACACCGTCTACATCAATCGAGAAGAAGTGCTCATTCCCTATGATCTGCAAACGGAGACCTGTGGCGATCTCATCGACCTGCCGGAGGACATTGTGGGATTTGCCAGCACCTATGGTACGGATGAGGGCATATACTTCACGGCCTATAACGAACAATATGAACAGAACTTCTATGTTCTCGACCCGGCAACCGGCACCGCCACGCCGACCTGGATCGGTGCCCCCGGTTATTTCGACCCCATCGGGATCTGCGACGGGTTGCTCTACTTCAGTATCTACGATGCCGTTTTGAACTATGATTTTGAACATGGTCATGTGGGTCAGGTGCTGGACTTCCTCAACTGCGATATCCATCCGTCCGAGGTCACGCATATGGTGATCACCGCCGACGGCACATTGGTATATTACACCGGTTTGGACGACGGCAGAATATCCAGGATCGGCGGCAAGCTGCAGACGTTGGAACGGATTCCCGACGATCAACTGCCGGAAGAAGTGCTGTTGACCCTTGCCACGACCTACTATGATTATAGCGTAGAGACTGCCGTGGTGCGCTACAACCGGCAGACCGAGGGCGTACACATTGCCATCCAGGATTACAGCTATATGGCAGATGGCGAGCACGATGCCGCATACTGGATCTGCGAAGATATTTTTGGTGGCGAAGCACCGGACCTGGTGCTGCTGGATCGTTTTACGCCTGTAGAGCGATACTACTATAAAGGTGCACTGGTGGATCTGTATCCGTACATGGACGGCGCCAACGGCATCGATCGTTCCCAATACTTTGATAACATCTTCAAGGCCTGTGAACGGAATGGCAAGCTGTATTCTCTGATCACCAACTACAGTCTGGAGACCCTGGCAGCCAAGTCCGCTTATGTGGGCGATAAAGCCGGATGGACTCTGTCGGAAATGTTAGACACCATCGAAGCGATGCCGGATGGTATGCGTGCCTTTGCCGATTATGGACGTGACGATCTTTTGGCGCAGCTCATGCAGTATTGCGGCGAGCTCTTTATCGATTGGGAAAGCAGCACCACCAGCTTTGCCTCCGAAGATCTCATGCGGCTGCTCACATACTTGAAGACCTACCCGGAAAAGTCCGTCCTGAATGCCTACTACGAAGACGGTGAAACGGATACCGGAACGAACTTCATGCGTGCGTACGATATGCGGTACTACAAGGATACGGCACTGCTGGAAACCGCCTACATCTATGAAGTGAGTGGGTATTGGAACCTCTTCAGGGCCTTTGCGGAAAACCCCACGGTGATCGGCTATCCGACAAACGAAGGCAGCGGCACGATCGTCCGTCCCACATTGGAGCTGGGCATCGGTGCTACCTCCGTGAACAAGGACAGCGCCTGGGATTTCCTGCGGTATCTGCTGACATCGGAGGACGATCTGGAGATGTACGAGAGCTATCTTCCCATCTCCAAAGCACGGTTTGAAAAGCTGCTGGATGGCTCCGAAGCGTACTATGCTGGTTGGTATACCTATTCGGAAGACGACTACGACTATATGCTGCAGGAGTACGGCGAGGAATTCGTCACCTACCACCGTCAGGCCAATCAGCCCTATACCAAAGAGATGGGGCAAAAGGTGTATGATCTGGCTGCCGGTGCCACCAAGGTCACACGGATGACCGACGGTATCATTGCCATCATCCAGGAAGAGGCAAGCGCCTACTTCAACGACAGTCAAACGGTCGAAGAAGCTGTAAAGTCCATGGACGACCGTGTACGTGCATACATGGATGACAACAAATAACGTAAGCAAAAATGAGTCGAGAACGACAATATCGCTTTCGGCTCATTTGCTGACTATAAAAAAACTACAAACAAGAGAGGATCCATGACCCTATGAAAAAAGCACTCTGCAACGGCATCGCCGCCGGCTTCATGATCGGGATCGGCGCTGCGGTATTTCTGTCCTGTGAAAACAAAGTGGTGGGAGCGGTACTATTCGCCGTAGCCCTGACGGTGATCTGCCAACTGGACATGATGCTGTTCACCGGTAAGATCGGCTACATCGTGAACGCCCATACCAAAAACGACATCCTGGCTACAATATTCTGCCTCATCGGCAACGCCGTCGGTACGCTCATCTCTGGGCTGGCCATCGGCTATTGTCGTCCTGCACTGCTGGCGGTAGCTGTGACCATGACGGACAATAAGCTGGCCCAGCCGCTGCCCATGGTGCTGGTGTCTGCCATTTTCTGCGGCATCCTCATGTACAGTGCCGTGGCCATCTTCAAGGAGAAGGGTTCCATGGCGGGCATCATCTACTGCGTGCCGGTGTTCATCCTGTCCGGCTTCGAGCACTCCATCGCCGACATGGCGTATTTCTGGGTAGCCAAAAACGGCGGTCTGCAAGCGGTGGTGTTCATCCTGGTGGTGATCCTTGGCAATTCCATCGGCGGCTGCCTGATCCCGGCACTGAAAAAGCTGGGCGGCAAATGATATATAGCAACACAAAAACGGTAGGTCAAAAGCCTACCGTTTTCATATGCAATTATTTGCGATCATTGGAACAGCAGACAGCCCTGCTTGCGAAAATGGTCGATCCGCTCTCGCATGGCATCTTCTGTGGTGCTGTAATACGCCGCCAGACAGGTGATGCAAAGGTACTGCGTGGCGCCCCGGTTGATCATTTTTTTGTGCAGCCCGATCTCGTCGTGGGTCAACTCTCTGCCGCATTCCATACAGTGTTCACCGTCTCCGGGCTCCATGGAACGGGCAAGAACATTCTCGATCATGGGGACTTATCTCTTTTCCAGTCTGCCTCTGAAGATCTTGCAGTCGTGAGAGGGAACATACACGTTCATGTATTCAGCCTTCAGACCCAGGTCTTCGCCGGTGAAGATGTCACGCAGGTGCAGGCCATAGCCGGAGGTAGCGGTCAGACCGAAGTCGTAGAATTCGCAGGTGCCACCCCACTGACCATCGGAATCGTGGTCGGAGAAGTTGAAGAAGGCCAGGATGTATTCGCCGTTTGCGCAGTGCTTGAAGAAGATGGGACGTTCTCTGTCGCTGTTGACGATCATGGGCGGACGAGCTTCGGGATCCTGGTCGATGGCGATCAGTTCCTTGTTCTTCATCAGCGCCAGGTTCACGTCGTCGATCTTGGTCAGGTCAGAACCGATCATCAGCGGAGACTGGAACAGGCACCACAGAGCAAAGTGTACCTTGTATTCGGTATCGGTGCAGCCGCCGTTGGCTACGTTGCCCTTGCCGTGCATACCGCAGATCAGCATATCAATGTCGTTGTAGCAGCCGGGAGCAGAGTAGCCCAGCTTGTCTACCTGGCTCATAGCGATCTCCTTGAAGGAACGGAAGCTGTCGTTCACGTCGCCGGTGGAACGATAGATGTGGGCACCGGTGGAACGGATCCACTTTTCCACTTCGTCAGAACCCCAGTTGCAGGCGGAGAACAGGATCTCACGGCCGCTTTCCTTCAGAGCCATACCCATGCGGTTGTACAGGATGGGACCATTGGCCAGCTTGGGCTTGTAGCAGAAGTCGTACTTCAGGTAGTCCACGCCCCAGTCAGCAAAGGTCTTGGCATCGATGAATTCGTAGTCGAAGCTGCCGGGATAGCCAGCACAGGTACGAGTACCGGCGCAGGAGTACATACCGAACTTCAGACCCTTGGAATGCACATAGTCAGCCAGCGCCTTCATGCCGGAAGGAAACTTGACAGGGTCAGCCACGATCTTACCGTCGGCATCTCTTTCCCGGAGAGACCAGCAGTCGTCGATGACCACATATTCGTAACCGGC
>CAZLED010000094.1:0-8440 GCA_964558485.1 uncultured Ruminococcus sp.
GATAGGTAGGCCGCAGGGTCGCTACGTCGAATTCGCAAGAGGCATTGCACACGCCCTCGGTCTCCAGCGCATAGGATTTCAGCTCCGCATAGTGGGTGGTCGCCGCACACAGGGCACCGGACTGTCGCACTTCTTCCAGAATGGACATAGCCAGTGCCGCACCTTCTACCGGGTCTGTACCGGCGCCCAGCTCATCGAACAGGATCAGGGAACGTTCGGTCATGGTCTCGATGATGGGGACGATGCCCTTCATGTGGGACGAGAAGGTGGATAGAGACTGCTCGATACTCTGTTCGTCGCCGATGTCGGAAAAGATCTCGTCAAAGATGCCGATCCGGGAGCTGTCTTCTGCCGGAATGTGCAGACCAGCCTGGGTCATCATGGTGAACAGCCCGATGGTCTTCAGGGTGACGGTCTTACCGCCGGTGTTGGGACCGGTGATCACCAGCATCTGCTGCCCCTCTCCCAGGTTCACGGTGATGGGCACGACCTTGGTTTTATCCAGCAGGGGATGTCTTGCCTTGTACAGGGTGATCTCCTGTTTGTTCGAGATCTGGGCCGGAGAAGCGTCCATTTTGTAGGACAGATCCGCACAGGCGAACAGGAACGCCATTTCGTTGATGTTGAGATAGTTCAGCTCCAGTGCATGACCGGACACCGCCACACCGGCAGACAGATCCCGCAGGATCCGTTCGATCTCATGGGCTTCCCGGCTTTCCAGGGTACGCAGCTCGTTGTTGGCTTCCACCACGGCCATGGGTTCGATGAACAAGGTGGCGCCGGATTGAGAGGTGTCATGGATCAGGCCCTTGACCTCGTTGCGGTATTCGGCCTTCACCGGGATCACGTATCGGCCGCCACGGGAGGTGACGATGTTCTCCTGCAGATACTTGGACTGGCCGCTGACGTACTGCTGCAGGGTATCCTTGATCTTGCCGTTGACCTGCCGGATCTTGCGTCGGATGTCGGACAGCTCCGGGCTTGCTTCGTCTGCCATGAAATCCTCTGCCACAATGGAGCGCGTGATCTTTTCTTCCAGCAAACGATTGGGGAGCAGGCGGTCGAAGATCTCGTCCAGGGAGGTCTCCGGCGTGCGTTCACCCTGGCGATAGTCGGTCAGGGTACGGGCACAGCGCAGGACGGCAGCACAGTCCAGCAGCTCCCGCATGGACAACATGGCATCCTTCTCGGCCCGTTCGATGGACGGTCGGATGTCCTTGATGGTGCCAAAGGAAGGCTGCCCCTTGATACCCACCAGCTTCTTGGCATCGGTGGTGCGCTGCTGCATCTTCTGCACCTTTACGATATCCGAGGATGGCTGCAGGTGCAGTGCCAGCTCCTTGGCCCCGTCTGTATGGGCGCAGTCGGCCAGCATCTCCCGGATCTTTTCAAATTCCAATATATAGATCGCTTTTTGATTCATTTTCGATTGCCTCATCTGTCATTCCTACAGGTGAAATTTCTGTAGCGAATGATAATATTCCAATGACGAATAGCTATGTTCTACATGGTTGAGGAAGTATCGCTCACACGCCACGCCCAGCACCGCCAGGTCACTTTTGTCCAACTGAAAGGACAGGAGCCGCTTGGGTGGTGCTGCCAGGATATATTGCATGGCGGACAGGGCAGCCGGGGTCAGGCGTACATGGATCTTGGCGGTGACATCGTCCATGGCGTAGGCAGCGGAATGTACATACTGCTCCTGACACGCCTTACACAGCACACGACCATTCATCACATCCAGATAACCGCCATCCAGCAGTGGTTCCCGGCACAGGCCGCAGGTACGAATCTCCGGTGCAAAGCCTTCCTCGCTGATCAAACGCAGTTCATAGGCAGCCTTGATCTTGGTGTCCGGAATGTCCTCCCGATAGGCCAGGGCGTACAGTGCGTTGAGGATGAGCTGCATGAGTGTGGGATTGGGCACGTCTTCCAGCGCAAATTCTGCTGCTGCGTCACACATATACGTGGCCAACGCCAGCTTTTCCACATCGTAGCGAATCTTCTCGAAATTTTCGATATAGAAGGAATCCCGAATGTAGTAGTAGTTTTTCGGCTTGTCCAAAAGCAGCGTACTGTAGGCAAATAGCTGCACGGCGGCTGCATGGGGATTGCGCAGGCTTCGCACACCACGCCCGGCGATGACAATCTTCCCATGATCCGCTGTCAGGATGTTCAGCAGCTCGTCCGAATCCCCGGTGATGGTCTCCCGGATCACAAGCCCGTCTACCTCCAGCCGTTCCATGCCAACTCCTCCTCAGGTGTCGATTTCCTTTTTGTTATAGCCAAAATTGTTCAGTGCCATATCCGAATCCCGCCAGTTCTCCTTGACCTTGACCCACAGGTTCAGATACACCTTGACGCCAAAGAAAGCTTCCATGTCGGTACGGGCATAGGTGCCGATCTTTTTCAGGGTCTCGCCGCCTTTGCCTACGATGATGCCCTTATGGGACGCTTTTTCGCAGAAGATCTCTGCCCGGATCCGCAGCATATTTTCTTCTTCCGTGAACTCCTCGATCATGACAGCCGTACCGTGGGGCACTTCCTCCGACAGGGTACGCAGCAGCTTTTCCCGGATGATCTCGGCGGCGATCTGCTTTTCCGGCTGGTCGGTCAGGGTATCGGAAGCAAACATCCATTCGCCTTCGTACAGGAACTGCTCTGCTTCCTGCAGCACGGCGTCCACGTTCTTGCCGGATTCGGCACAGGTGGGCACGACGGCATCGAAGTTGTGGAGGGCTGCATACCCGGCGATGGTCTCTGCCAGCTTTTCCCTGCCGATCAGGTCGATCTTGTTCAGCACCAGCATGGAGGGCAGCTCGCTTTTTTTGATCTGCTCGATCAGCTGCTGTTCGATGTCTCCGGCAGGATGACCGGCGTCGGCGATCAGGATCACCGCATCGGCAGCACCCACAGAGGAACGGACGGACTTCATCATAAAGTCGCCCAGCTTATTCTTGGATTTGTGTACGCCGGGGGTATCGAAAAACACGAACTGCTTTTCGTCTTGGGTCAGCACGCCCATGATCCGGTTCCGGGTGGTCTGGGGCTTGGAAGATACGATGGCGATCTTTTCTCCCAGCAGATGGTTCATCAAGGTAGATTTGCCCACATTGGGTCTGCCTACGATGGCGATAAAGGCGGTTTTTGTATTTTTAGCTTCCATAATTATTTCCTTTCGTTCCGGGGCAGACCCAGTTTGATCATGATTTCTTCCTGTCTGCGGAACATATCTTTTTCTTCTTCTTCGCTTCTTTCGTGGTCGTAGCCCAGCAGATGCAGCACCGAATGCACGGTCAGAAATGCCGTCTCTCGCTGGAAGCTGTGTCCGTACTCCTTGGCCTGCGCATCGGCTCGTTCCAAAGATAGGACGATGTCTCCCAGCTCCACGGCCATATCCGGCTCCGGCTGGTCATCGTCTTCCCAGGAATACAGGGGAAAGGACAGCACATCGGTAGCGGTATCCTTTTCCCGGTATTCCCGATTGAGCTTGCGGATGCCTTCGTTGTCGGTGAAGGTGATGGACACACGCACGTCTCTGTTGAATCCTTCATAGGTCAGTGCGGCACGTACGGCTTTTTTCAGTCGATGCCGCAACAGAAAACCGACCTTGTACTGCGCTTGGTCATTGGACCAGTCGATCTGTATTTTCATATTGTCTTACCCGTTATCGTCTGTCCTGTCCCATACGCCGGGCAGGTGTGAACTGTTTTCTTTCCCGTTCTTTGCGTTCGTTCGCCTTGACCGCACGCTCTCTGTCGTATTTGTCATAGGCCAGAATGATCTTCTGCACCAGTCTGTGCCGCACCACGTCTCGTTCGGTGAACTGGTGGATGGCGATATCCTCGATGCCTTCCAGAATGTGTACCGCTGCTGCCAGGCCGCTCTTTTGTCCGTAGGGCAGGTCGGTCTGGGTCAGGTCACCGGTGACCACGATTTTGGAGCCGTTGCCCAGTCGGGTCAGAAACATCTTCATCTGCTCCGGTGTGGTGTTCTGTGCTTCATCCAAAATAATGAACGCATCGTCCAGGGTACGGCCACGCATATAGGCCAGCGGTGCAATTTCGATGGTCATTTTTTCAATGAGTCTTGCGCAGTTCTCCGGCCCCAACATTTCGTACAGAGCATCGTACAAGGGACGCAGGTAAGGGTCGATCTTACTTTGCAGGTCTCCGGGCAAAAAACCCAGGCGTTCCCCCGCTTCCACGGCAGGTCTGGTCAGAATGATCCGGCTGACCTCGTGGTTTTTCAGTGCCTTGACCGCCATGGCTACGGCCAGATAGGTCTTTCCGGTACCGGCAGGTCCGACGCCCAGCACCACGGTATTTTTGCGAATGGCGTCCACGTATCGCTTTTGTCCCAGAGTCTTTGCCTTGATGGGCTTGCCTTTTACCGTGACCAAAAAGCAGTCCTCGTCAAAGGCAGCCAGCTCCTCCAGCTTGCCATCTTTGACCATGCCGATGACATAGTCCACGTTCTGGTCGGTGATCTCACTGCCCAGAGACAGGATGCGTTTGAGATAGTTCAGGCAATCTGCTGCCTGCTGTACGGCCTCCGGTTCGCCGTCGATGAGGATCGTATCGCCTATGTCGCTGATCGATTGCCGGTTGCTGATCCGCACGCCGAAGGCCTCCTCGATCCGTGCTGTGTTTTTATCGTAGCTGCCAAACAGCCGGGCTGTGATCTCGCTACTCGTGATCTCTATGGTTTTCTGCATTGTGATTCTCCTGCCCTGTCCGGTCTTTGCGGCACGCTTTGTTGCGATCACACAAGACCTTTACCAGATCTATTTTTGTTCCATCCGTCTGAGAGATATATATTCTCTTACATTATAGCACACAT
Source organism: uncultured Ruminococcus sp. (assembly GCA_964558485.1). Taxonomy (GTDB): domain Bacteria; phylum Bacillota; class Clostridia; order Oscillospirales; family CAG-272; genus UMGS1696. The sequence continues at coordinate 4,843 of CAZLED010000094.1, forward strand.
TGCGTGATATGTCAAACCACAATTGCGCAAAAATCAAAAAGCCTTCTCCGGATTTTGGAAAAGGCTTTTTGTCCATGCGTTTACGGTTTCAGGGTGCCATCGGTTTCGATGATGTCGGCACCATAGGCTTCCACAGCGGTCTGCATTTCTTCTTCCTGGGTGATGAGCCATACGCCCAGCTTGCCGTACTGCTTGACCAGCGCTGCGTTTTCTGCGTTGACGGCCGGATTCTTGCACCAGGCGGTGATCTTGTTGTCAAACCGGATCCAGGTGGTCAGCTGTTCCTTGGGCACCACGGCGGCTACCTCTGCCATCCGCTCCGGCGACACGGGTCCATCGTAGTGGATCTGGATACCGGGCAGCTGTGCCAGTGCCTTCTGGATCTGGGCCACGCTGCTGCAGGTGATCTCGGTGATGTATTCTGCACCCATCGCTTTGATGGTATCGAAGAAGATCTGCTGCTGTGCTTCGGTATGGGACCAGAGCACGTTGTCAAATTTCAAGGGGATCGCTGCACCCATGGCCAGAGTCAGCGCCTGCTCCAGCGTAGCGATCTTTTCACCGGTAAACACCGGATCCTTCCAGACTCCAAAGTCCAGCTCCTCGGCTTCGGCTAAGGTCATGTCGGCAATGTGCTTTTCCTGGGACAACACGGAACCATCTCTCCGGCGTCCGGTGCGGTTGAACGTTCCGTCGTGCAGCAGAACGCATTTGTCGTCCTTCGTGAACTTGGTATCCAGCTCGATCATGCCGTAGCCCTGCGCAATGGCAGCACGGAATGCAGTGAGCGTTTCTTCCGGGCAATCGGTACCCACGCCTTTATGGGCTTCAATGATACACGTTTTCATATGTCTTCCTTTCCTTTTTAGGCATCTGTATTTCAAACGGCCACACACCGGTAGCTTTCGCTTAAAGTCATCACCCAGCGGTGAAGATTTTTCTCGCTCCGGCGCAGTCGTTTTGGGTCAGGCTCTTGCAAATGGGGTCTGTTTCTGTTATAATAGGGTCGATCGTATTTTGACGTATATGAGGTGATCCATCATGAACGAAAAAGCACTGCAGCGCAGCCGGATCCTATACATCATCGAGGCTGCTCTGGAATATTTCATATCCATTCTGTTTGCCGGTTCCTACCTGGCAACGCTGACCTCCCATCTGGGAATGTCCGACGGTCTCACCGGGATCCTGTCGTCCTTTATCTCCCTGGGCTGTATCTTCCAGCTTTTTTCGGTATTTCTCAAACGGCGCCGGGTGAAGACCATTGTCACGTCCCTCTCCGTGGTGAACCAGCTGTTATTTTTATTCCTGTACATCATTCCGCTGTCCGGTGCCGATAAACAGGTGAAGATCGCACTGTTTATCGTGGCGATATTTTTGGCGTATTTGATCTACAACTGCGTCCATCCGTTGAAGATCAGCTGGCTCATGTCCCTGGTGGACGACGGGAAGCGTGGGGTCTTTACCTCCTACAAGGAGATCGTATCGCTGCTGTCCGGCATGGTCTTTTCCTTCGGCATGGGTACGCTCATTGACCATTACCAGGATGCCGGGCAGATCGAGACCGCCTTTGTGCTGTGTGGGATCACCGTGTTCGTGCTGATGGTACTGCATACGCTGACCATGGCGTTTTCCGTGGAGATCCCGGCTGCCGAAGAACCGGTGAAGCAAAATCCCATTCGAGAGATGCTCTCAGCGCTGCAGGACAAAAATGTGGTGAAGGTGACGATCCTGTTTGTGCTGTGGTATATTGCCAGCAGTGCCGCCACGCCCTTCTATGGCACCTACTGCATCAAGGAGCTGGGATTCAGTCTGCAGTTCGTGTCCATTCTCAGCATCGTGTACAGCCTGGTTCGGGCCAGTGTTTCCACCTTCTGGGGCAAGTTTGCGGACAAAAATTCCTTTGCGTCCATGGTGAGCATTTGTCTGGGGATCGCCGGTGTCGGATTCCTGGTGAACGTATTCACGGTGCCGGAGAATGGTCGTGTGTTCTACACCCTGTACTATGCGCTGTACGCCGTGGCCATGGGTGGTATCAACAGTGCGCTGACCAATCTGGTGTTCGATCTGGTGAAGACGGATATGCGTTCCAATGCGCTGGCGCTGTCTCAGGCGGTATCCGGCTTCGTGGGATTTTTGACCACCGTGGTCGTGTCCCGGCTGGTGTCGTACATCCAGGAAAACGGCAATATGCTCTTTGGTCTGTCGGTATATGCCCAGCAGGTGGTGTCTGCCATTGCGGTACTCTTCACGGTGCTCGCCGTGCTGTATGTGCTGTTCTTCTTACGGGGCAGCAAGAAAACAAAATAATATCGGTATCTGCAAGCATCGTCTGTCATGGAAAACCGGGCAGACGGTGCTTTTTTCATGGCAGCAGCACCTGTGCAGAAAAAGCAGCCATTTTGGGTGACTGCTTTTTTCTATTGGGTTTATGGGTTCTTATCTGTTCAGGATCAGCTTGGTCAGCTCCACAGGTTCTACGATGGTGTCACCCTTGTAGACTCTCATGTTGCCGGATGCGATCTCGTCGATCAGGATCACTTCGCCGTTGTTGTAGCCAAATTCAAACTTGATGTCCCACAGATCCAGACCAATGGTCTTGAGGTCGTCTGCTACGATCTTGGTGATCTTCAGGGTCTGTTCCTTCATGCTTTCGAACATGGCAGGGGTCATGATGCCCAGTGCGGCCAGACCTTCGCAGGTCACCAGCGGGTCACCCTTTTCATCGTTCTTGAAGGTGCATTCTACGTAGCCGCCTTCCAGTCTGGTGCCGTTTTCCATGTATTCGCCGTATCTGCGGATGAAGGAACCGGTGGCGACCAGACGGCAGATCACTTCCAGGCCGTGACCGAATACGGTGGCCGGCAGTACTTCCATGGTGGCGTTTTCCACATCGGCGCTGACATAGTGGGTCTTGATGCCTGCTTCCTTCAGCTTTTCAAAGTAATAAACGGAGGTCTGCAAATTGGCCTTGCCGATCCCTTCGATGGTCAGGCCTACGGTGTTTTCACCGGGATCGAATACGCCATCCTTGCCTGTGCAGTCATCCTTGAACTTGAGCATGACGTTACCGTTGTCCAGTGCGTATACGTCCTTGGTTTTACCGGTATAGATCTTTTTCATATGCTTACTCCTTTATATATCGTAGAAGATTGGTAGGGTTTGCCTTACGTCAGTATTATACCACAAAATCGCCGGTTTGTCTGTATTTTCCCGCAAAAAATCCTGATAAAATATTCATATCTCCAGAGCCGGAATTTCCGTCAATTTGCCATCTTCCCACCGAATCGTCTTCACTTCGTACCTGCCAAAGCGCAAAGGCAGCTCGGTATCGCACACGGTCAGGGTCGTTTGCTTGTCCTCCGACCAATTGTTCAGTATCCGGAGCAGGTATGCGTCCCCATTTTCCTGCTTCTTCATGGTCACAAGCACGACGTTCTTGTCCGCCACGGACAGGGTGAAGGGTGTGGTTGTTCCCTTTTCGCCCAGTGGGAACACGTTGCAGGCATAGGCAGGAACGTTGTATTCCAGTGCCAGCCGTTCTAAAGCTTCCTCCGGTGCTGCAGTCAGACGGAAGGTGAAGTTGCGCTCGCCCATGTCG
>CAZLED010000095.1:0-8376 GCA_964558485.1 uncultured Ruminococcus sp.
GAAAAAAGTGCTTGACAAAAGAGCGATTTTATGGTATACTGTGTAAAGTGATTTGCTTTACAGTGAATGTGGTGATGAAGATTTTTGAGAAGGATATGACGATCCCGCTGCTGGTGGATCTGTATGGTCAGGTGTTGTCCGAGCGAAAGCGTGAACTGCTGGATTACTATTACAACGAAGACTATTCTTTGGCAGAGATCGCAGAGATCACGGGAATTTCCAGACAAGGGATCCGGGAATCGGTGAAAAAGAGCGAAGCCGAGCTGCGAGAATTGGATGCTTCGCTACAGTTGGTAAAACGTACACAGCTGTTGGAAGCCAAACGCCGCACCGTGGAAGAACAGCTAAGCAGCCTGTTATCCGAACCGCTGGCAGATCCCATACGGGACAAGTTGGAGCAGATCCAAACGGTGGTACGTACCCTTTCCTTTTAGATCAAATACGCTATAGTTCCTTTTCGTGTAGGAGAAGATAATCATGGAAATGTTTTCGAGTTTATCCGACAAACTGAATAATGCGTTCAAAAAATTCCGAAATAAGGGTAAGCTTTCTGAGGCAGATGTACGGGAAGGAATGCGGGAAGTCAAGCTGGCTTTGTTGGAGGCCGACGTAAACTTCAAGGTCGTGCGGGAATTCGTCAAGACCGTTACCGAGCGTGCCGTAGGTGCCGAAGTATTGGAAAGCTTGATGCCGGCCCAGCAGATCATCAAGATCGTGCACGAAGAGCTGATCCAACTCATGGGTGAGACCAACACCAAGCTGACGATCTCTTCCAGACCGCCTACAGTGGTCATGATGGTCGGTCTGCAGGGTTCCGGTAAAACGACCCATGCGGCGAAGTTGGCCGGAATGTACAAGAAGCAGGGCAAGCGTCCGCTTTTGGTGGCCTGTGACGTATATCGTCCGGCTGCGATCGACCAGTTGAAGGTAGTGGGTGAAAGCGTGGGTGTGCCTGTCTTTGAAATGGGGCAGATCTCACCGCTGGACATTGCCAAAGCGGCTATGGAACACGCTGAGCGCCATGGTCACGATATGGTGTTCCTCGATACCGCCGGCCGACTGCACGTGGACGAAGTGCTGATGAATGAGCTGACCGGGCTCAAGGAATTGACAAATCCCACGGAGATCCTGCTGGTGGTGGATGCCATGACCGGTCAGGATGCCGTCAATGTGGCGACCGCATTCAACGACAAGCTGGATATCACCGGTGTAGTCCTTTCCAAGCTGGACGGTGATACACGAGGCGGTGCAGCGCTGTCCGTTCGACACGTGACCGGCAAGCCCATCAAGTTTATCGGTACCGGTGAAAAGATGGATGCCATCGAGCCCTTCTACCCCGACAGAATGGCGTCCCGTATCCTGGGCATGGGCGACGTACTGACGCTGATCGAGAAGGCCCAGCAGTCCTATGACGAGAAGAAAGCGGAAGAGCTGGAGAAGCGGATCCGGGAAAATACCTTTACCCTGACCGATTACCTGGATCAATTCCGACAGATCAAGGATATGGGCAGTATCGAAGAGATCGTGGGGATGCTGCCGGGTGTAAAGCCGGGTGCCCTAAAGGATGCCCAGATCGATGAAAAGGTCATGGCCCACACCGAAGCGATCATCTTATCTATGACTCCCTATGAAAGGGATCATCCGCAGGTGATCAGCGCAGGCCGCAAAAAACGTATTGCCACCGGCAGCGGCACTTCTGTAGAAGAGGTCAACAAGCTGCTGAAGCAGTATGACCAGATGAGTAAGATCATCAAGCAATTCTCCGGCGTCATGAATGGCAAAGGCAGAAAAAAAGGTAAGATGAAAATGCCGTTTTCCTTATAATAGCGGCTTTTCCATAGAAAGACAAAAACAATATTAAAAACACATTTTGGAGGAACAAAAAATGTCCGTAAAGATCAGACTGAGAAGAATGGGTCAGAAGAAGGCTCCTTTCTACCGTATCGTTGTTGCCGATTCCAGATATCCCCGTGATGGCCGCTTCATCGAAGAAGTTGGTTACTACGATCCCATGACCGAGCCTGCTACCGTAAAGCTGGAAGGCGAAAAGATCGCACAGTGGCTGGCAAACGGCGCACAGCCCACCGAAACCGTAAAGTCTATCCTTGTTAAGAACGGTCTGCTGAAGTAATGATGGATGAAATCACAAGCAGCGCAATCGCCGATGTGACCGATGCTGCGGACGACCTGGAGACCCTTCCTGATGAGGAAACCTCTGTGGCTCCTGCGACCCCGGCATTGGATCTGGATCTGAAAAAGATCTTAGAGGATATGGCCCGCGCTATTGTTGACAATCCTGATTCTGTTTCGGTAACGGAAGAAAATAAGGAAGACGAGATCGTTCTGACCTTGCATGTTGCCGAGGACGATATGGGCATGATTATCGGAAAGCACGGTAAAATTGCCAGAGCGCTCCGGACTGTTACCAAGGCTGCGGCCAAAATGGCTGATCAAAAAATCGTTGTTGAAATAAAATAAGCAAAAAGCACTGCCGGTCTGGTAGTGCTTTTTCTGTATGCTACGGTTCGTTCTTCCCTCTCATTCCATCGTGGCATTACGTACCACTGTTGTTTTTCTCCACGATCTTCAGATTTGTCGGATGGATCCCTGCCTGTTCGTACACGATCTCCGTGATCTGTGCCACTTCACCCGGTTCCAATCCGTCGCTTTCCACGATCACGTTGCAGTTCTCGTTGCTGATCACGGCGATGCATTGGGTAAAACCTTTGGCCCGTATCATGGTCTCGATGTTGGTCTCTTTTTCCATATCTGCTGCGATCTTGCTAATGTCATGAAGTGCCGCTTCTTTTGCTTCCTCCAACGCCGTCTGGCTTTCTGCTACCGATAGTAGTACCTCCATGGCTTCATCTCGTGCCTGCTGCCGGTTCAAAGACATGGCGGTGAAATAGTCGCTCATTTGCCCAGCCTGCAGTTCCACGGTGCCTTCTGTAGTCTCTGTGGCTGTGTCTGCCGTCAGGTCAACTGCCAGCTGCATTCCCTTGCTGCTTTGGTTGCCGGAAAACAGAACCACATTCAAGATCACCATACACCCAAGAACCGCTACGGTACACACCGTTACCACGGTCTTTTTACCGGCCTTCTGCACCAGTTCCTTTGCTTTTTCCCGGATCGATTCCCATTTTGTCATATCGCTGCCTCCTTCAAGTGGATGTAGTTTCGGTATGGAGATGGAGCAGTGGATCCACTCCATCTGTCGATACACTATATGTGCGCCAGACACCGGATATGCTTATTTTCCTGCAACACGGATCCTGTGTGAGGAAATGCCAAGAGAGGCCGACAACAGCTCTGTGATGGTACTTTGGATCTCGGCAGTATCTCCGCCGCTGCAGACCACAGCTACGCCACGGATCTTGGGATATATCTCGGATACCATAATGGCCTCCTCGCCATTTCCCTGTTGCATGATCACATAATCCCATGCACCACTGCCCTGTCCGTTTTCGGTACTGTTTTGTGCATACACATATTCGCTGCTGCATTCCAGTGTCAATAGCACCGTGGCATCCTGTACACCGTGGATGTTGTTACACAGCTCCGTGATCCGCTGCTCCAATACTTCTGTATAATATTGTATCGTATAATCATTCGTTTCTGCTTTGTCCTTCTGCGGCAGGAAGCTGCTGGTCACAAGCAAAAAAAGTCCCAGCACACAACCAACACCTGCGACCCATCGATTCTGGAACAGCTTTTTCAGGTATGTCCCTCGTTCTGTGCGTTCCATACTAACCTCCTTTCACGGTGATCGGGATCTCCGTTATTCTCTGCAGTTCTTCTGCAATGGTTTGCTGCAGCGCATCATAACAGTTTCGCACACCGATCTCCACCTGCTGCATAGCGCCGTTCTCGTCGGTATAGATCGTAACACATATATCTTCTTGTGGAATCGCATACTGCTCCGTCACGTAGGTCGCAATGCGCTTTGCCACATAGGTGTAGGTGCTCGTTGCGGTGGCAGCATTCTGATTTTGTATCTCCGTTCCTTCTGTTGTGAGCATGGTGCGAAGATCATCGACCATTTTGGAAATATCCTCCACACAGGTGCGTAGTGGTGCAAAGATCGTCAACAGCAGGATCAGGCCATATAGGTAGCGCAAAAATCGCTTGGCATGCTCGCCACCCAATTCTCCGGTCAACAGCAGGAATATGTGGCCCAGTGCCATCGTCAATACGATCGAACGAAAATAGGTATTCATCCAGCAAACACCGCCGTCTTGGTAAACAAAATAAGTGCAAACACAAAGAAGGTCGCTGCCATCCAGGATAGTGCCGACAACAGCTGCAGAATGGAACGGGTATCTGCCAGCATACGGGCACTCGCCGTACAGCCCAAACATTCTGCCGCGGTATGGCTACACTGCAGCATCGCATCATACAGCCATACCGACACCACCATGGGCAAAACAAAAAGTAGCAGCACCAGGATCCCACTCAGCCCAGCCGTTATGCGTATGTAGTTCAGTCCCTCTCGTACCGCAGAAAAGGCTTCTGCCAAGGTACTGCCTACAATGGGAATGAAGCTGCCCATGGCGAAACGAACGGTACGCAGACCCAGACTGTCGGCACTTCTGGAAAGTGTGTTCTGGATCCCATAAATGAACGAATAGATCACCAGCATGAAGGTATACAGCGTCATAAACAGCTTTTTGATGCTGCCTGCAAAGCTGCCCAGCGAGACCTGTGTACACACCGTGGAGAGGATGCTGATCCCAAAGATCGCCTGTCCCAGCGGAAAAAACAACCACCGTTGGAGCGTATTGAGTACCGTAATGAATAGCGACAATGCCATGCGGTCCACGGTGGCTGTGGTCACTCCTCCGGCGCTGTAGGAGATTGCTGTCATCACAGGCAAAAGTCCTGTCATGATCCGGCATAGTTGTTCCACAAAGGTTTGCAGCCAGGTGAAGACCGTCTTGGTTGTGTGAAAGATAGCAAGCGCCATACACACATCGCTGCAAAAGGCGAAAACAGTCCCGGTGCCCATACCATTCCATTGCCGTGTGCCTGCCAAGACCAACAGCATACCCAGCAGTCCTGTAAAGCTGTTCAGTACCGGTATCGCTTTTTCCAGAAGCAGTGCTTCCAGCTTGTCCAACCAATACGATGGTGTCAGAAATTCCTGCCAGCTTTCCTGGTCCTGTAGTGACAGAGTTTCTGCTTCTTTTTGCAATTCGGCAGGCAGCGTGTCGAGAAACTGTGTCCATGCGCTATCCAGCTCGGTATCCACTCCACCATCATAGACATAGACCTCGCCTCGTACCGGATAGGACAGCAAAAACCATAGCAGTACAAAGCACAAAACGCCGCTCATATGTCTGTATATTTTCATAACCATTCCAGTGCCATTTCCAATAGCTGCCGATACAGTGGCAGTGTCATGAGCAGGATCTCGGCCTTTCCCAAGAGAGCGACGTAGCCGGCGATACTGCTTTCCCCCAAGGACCGACAGATCTCTATGCCGATCTCGGTCAGCATAGCGATACCGGCACCTTTCAGCAGTGACTCCCCATACAAAAGATCGCTGGAAAAATGTCCGACCATGGCATAGGTCTCCTGCAAGATCGGTAGGATCGCCAGAAAAGAAAGAATACAAATGGCAAGTACCAGATATGGCACCAGATCTCGCCTTGTTTCCCGCAATACCAAAACGGCAGCCAGACCACACAGCAATACGCCAAGGCCATTCCAGAATATCGTCATATGCCAAAGATCGTACGGATCTCGGTGAACAGGTCGCCGATCTTGCCCACCAACAACAGCAGCACCAGGATCACGCCGGCCAGCGACAGAAGCGAAGCCTGATCGTCCCGGCCGGCACGCTGCAGGATCTGTGCCGACACAGCGACCAGGATACCGGCTCCGGCAATTTTGAATAGCAGAGATACTTCCATGGGATCACTCCTTTCTGGTTACTTGTACATCCGATACTGTCAGTACAAAAGCAGAACAATGGACAAAACCAGCAAAAACGGCAATGTCCGGTACATCTGGTTTTTGGCGTGTAGATCCTCTTTTTGCTTTGTTAAAAGCTTGTTCAACTGTTCACAGGTGTATCGACACAGCCGCAGCTCCTCTTCTTTATATCCCTGCCCCACGCTTTTTCCATATTGCAGCAATACTTCTCGTACCGCATCTGACAAATATGGGAGCGCTTCCAAGGCCGTTGACAGGTCCTGGTTTTGCCACTTTTCATAAAAGCCATAGCTAGCCAGCAGTGGGCTGCTGTATTCACGGCTGATCTCGTCCAGCGGTTTGGCAAAGCATTCAATATTCTTTTGTATCCATTCCATCAGGTCGCATAGTTCTTCCAGCAGCTGCCGTTTGCGTTGTCCCAACCATTGCCGGCTGTAGCTGTAATACCAAGCCGTCGCCAGCAGCACGAAGATCCCCAGCGTTTTTGTCATGGTCGGTTCCCCCGTGCCGGATACAATGTGCCGGTATGATCCTGATCGATCCCATAGTACCAAGGAAACAAAGTCGGAATGTTCTGCAGCAGCGGATGGTTTTGCAGCTCTTCCAGGCTTCCGGCGTGCACAGAGGCGCAGACCCGTACACCACTGCCCAAGCATTGCCAAATGGCTTGTCTGTCCTCAGCAGACGATACCTCGTCACAGATGATGTAATCCGGAGATAAGGTGCGCAGTGCGATCTCCATGCCTTGGTTGCGTGGATACCCAGATAGAACATCCAGCATCAGGCAATGCTCCAGACCCACGTTCAATTCGTATCGGGTATCGATCAAGGCGACCCGAAGCGGATGTGGCGGATCGGAAAGACGTGCGGCCAGTTCACGCAGTACCGTGGTCTTGCCCATACCCGGTGGTGAGAACACAAGCACGCTATCCTGAAAACATCTCGCTGCCAGTGCATCGTATATCTCCTGACCGGCTTCCTGGATCCTGTGCGGCAATCGAATGCAGAGGGACGAGATGTCACGCAGCACGGTGATCCTTCCGTGTTCCACAACAGCTCTGCCACACACACCCACACGAATCCCACCAGCCACACAAATGTACCCCTCTCGCAGCGTTTCTGCATGGGAATAGAGCGAATGGCTGCACAGCATTTGTACCGTCCTCTGCATCATATCTTGGTCACATATCAGCTCCAACGGATGGGATCGGCCGGATAGGGTGAGCAGGATCGGCCGGTGGATGCGGATCCGTATCTCTTCCAAAAGGGTCGGTTGACGTCCCTGATACAGCGGAAGCACTTTCCGGATGCCACCCGCAATCGCAGGATCCAGACGTGCCAAAATGGCCTCTTCCCGCATTTTCTCCTGTGCAGCGGATTCCATAGCTTCCATAGCTTCATCTCCCCTTGTGCTGTGTACAAGCGTTGTATGCTCATATATATGGCATTGCACACAAAAAAAGAACTGTCTCCGAAGAAACAGTTCCGGGAAATCCGTTACATCATTTCCATATACGATTGGATCAGCTTGGCTGCATTTTCGATCCCGATCTTGTCGGTGGATACGATCAGGTCGTAATTTTCCAGCTTGGCCCATTTGCCGCCGGTGTAATAGTTGTAATAATTGGAACGCCGCCGGTCTGTTTTGACGATCAGATCCTTTGCATCGCCTTCGCTGAGGTCATGGCGCTGCATGATGGTCTTCACACGATTGTCGAAATCCGCACTGACAAACACACGCAGCAGATTTGTGTGGTCAGCCAGCACGTAGTCGGCGCACCGTCCCACAATGATCGCACCCTTGTTTTCCTTGGCGATGTCCCGAATGATCTCCGACTGTACGGTAAACAGCTTATCGTTCAGCGGCACGTGCAAACTGCTTGCACCGGCATGATACGTGGACGAGCCAAGCGCCAGTGTGTACAGCAAGCTGTTGGCTGCTTTTTCGTCGGCTGCATGCAAAACGGCCTGATTCAATCCACTTTTTTGTGCTGCCATCGTGATCAGATCTTTGTCATAATAGCTAAGCCCCGTCAGTTCTGCCAACTTCAGTCCTACTTCCCGACCGCCGCTTCCGTACTGTCTCGCAATGGTGATAACCGCATTTTTCATGTGTATGCAACCTCCTATGGTATTTCTATATAAATTAAGCCTACAAATCTCGGGCTGTATATATAGTATACCATAAACGACTGAAAAATTCAATAGCTGCATCCACTTTTTTGGGGAAAAGAAAACACAGCAGCCCCATCGGAACGCTGTGTTTCTATGGACGATCAGTCTTTCTGTTCCAGTGCCATCATCATTTCGACCCGTCTGGCGTGCTTGCCACCTTCGTAGCCGGTTTCCAGGAAAGCGTGGGCCAGCTCCAGGGCAAGACCTTCCCCAACGACTCTGGCACCCATACACAGGATGTTGGCGTCGTTGTGCAGACGTGTGTAC
>CAZLED010000096.1:0-8279 GCA_964558485.1 uncultured Ruminococcus sp.
CGGACAGCATCGTTATGCTTGGGCAGGATGCATTCCGTGGCTGCAGCAACCTTACTGCCATCAACCTGCCAGACAAACTGATCGCAATTGGTGATCGCACTTTTTTTGAGTGTCATTCTCTCAATGAAATTGTACTGCCTTCGAATTTGAAAACGATCGGGAATTACGCATTCGCCTATTGCACAAGCCTGGCGAGTATCGCTCTCCCTGACTCTGTTTATCGAATCGGTGAAGGCGTGTTTTATATGTGCACCAGTTTGAAAAGCGCATCTCTTTCCCATAGTCTCGATGCCATCAGTCGTGAAGCCTTTCGGGGATGTCACAGTCTCGTCAGCATTTCTATTCCAAGTGAAATCTCGATGATCTGGAGCAATGCTTTCCGGGACTGTGCCAGCTTGAACAGCATCATTTTCCCTGATTCGCTTACGACACTGGGCGAAGGCGTGTTTCAAGATTGTGATAATCTGGAAACGGTTGTCTGCAACGATGGACTGACAGTCATATCACCTTTCACATTTGCTTTCTGCAACAATCTTAAAAATGTAACACTGCCGGACACATTGACTACGATCGGAAGCAATGCCTTCACGAACTGTACCGTTTTAGATACGATCGTATTTCCGCAATCATTGGAGCACATCGGCAAAAATGCGTTTCGCCGAACCAGCATCGCTTCTGTTGTATTTCCGGAAGCTCTGACCTATCTGCCTTGGAATGCTTTTTATGCAAGTGCCACTTCGATGGTGACATTTTCCAATGACAGCCAGATCCGGTATGATTTTATCCAAAACACAGGCAATATAACTACAGTGTGTCTGACAAACAATATTCACAACATTCCGCAAAACGTTTTTGCATTGGACACGATCGGGGCCTATAATGTAAAGGATACCGATGGCGAAGGATACGTATCCTTTGATGGTATCCTATATACGTATGATCCGTATTTGGAAGCATACACATTGGTACGGTATCCTGCATCCAAAAGCGGAGAAAGTTACCGTGTCTTGGAGGGTACTGAAGCGATCGGTGCCTATGCATTTCAAAATTGCCAATTGAAACAGGTCGATCTGCGTGATCGTATCACATCGATCGAAGAATATGCATTCTGTGGTTGCGGCAATCTGACAACTCTCTGTATCAGCAGACTCGAATGCAATGTTGACGAATACGCTTTCTGTGATACAAACATCCAGTATGTAGAACTTGGCAACATCAATCGTTACGCAAAGGATACTCACTTTATAAACTTTCCGTCTATCATAGCATACTCCGTGCAAGACACAGATAACATGGGGTATCGTGCTATAGATGGCGTCCTATTCTTCTTCGATAAAAGCTCACAAAAGCTGGAACTGGTGAATTATCCACTACAGCGTGAAGGAACGCAGTACATCGTTCCCGACGGAACATATAGTATTGCTGACAATGCATTTTCCGGCACAACAAACTTGAAGGATATTGCATTGCCTTCCACACTCCATGCTATTGGCGAGAATGCTTTTCTTCATTGCACTTCTCTGAAAAGTATTCGTTTTCCTGTAACAATGACCTCCATTGGTTCTTCAGCTTTCGAAGGCTGTACAGCACTGGAAACTGCCACACTCCCGACTGCACTCTCGAATATGGGTGCCAATGTGTTCAAAAACTGTACTGCTTTGCAAAGTATATGTCTTCCGCAGAATTTAGAGTACATAGATAATTGCGCATTTCAGAATTGTACACGTCTTAAGGAAATTTCACTTCCCAAGACAGTAGCATCTCTGGGGTATTCCTGTTTTGCAAATTGCACTGCTTTACGCCGTGTATACTTCTATGGCAATGCTCCATCCATAAATTCCAACACCTTCACCAACACCCACTCCACCTTCACTATCTACTACATTGCCGGCAAATCCGGTTGGACTTCGCCTACGTGGAATGGCTACAACACTGCAACCTTTGTACCCGAAGGAAATCCCACCTTAACCTTGCTTCCTTCCTCTCCATATCGTATCACTGGCGGTACCCTGTCGAACGTGCCTGCTGCTACCACAGTGGCTGCGTTTGTGGCTCAGTTCGATACGGATCATGCCATCACCGTATCCACGCCCACCGGTGCTGCCCTCTCCGATACCGCTTTTGTGGGCACCAGATGTGTGGTATCCTTAACGGTGGACGGCGCTGTGGTGGATACGCTGACGATCGTTGTGACCGGCGACCTGTCCGGCGATGGTCTGTCGGATCGAACGGATCTGGCACTGCTGCAGCAATACTATAGTGGCTACCACGTGACCATCGACTTCCCTGCGGCTGCTGACCTGAACGGAGACGGCACCATGACCAGAGCCGACGCCATGGTGCTGGCCCGTCGGCTTGCCGGTTGGAATGATGCCATGACGCCGCCAAGCGGTGATGTCGTGATCATCGGATAACAATACAAAAAGGCATACGGTGCAGCGATCGTATGCCTTTTTGTTATAGCACCCGTCTTATTTTTTCCAGTGCGGCCTTTTCGATCCGGGACACGTATGACCGGGAGATCCCCAGCATTTCTGCCACCTCTCGCTGTGCCACCGGTTTCTCGCCCGTCAGCCCGTATCGCAGGGTGATGATCTGCCGTTCCCTGTCGTCCAGACCCTTTGTGATGAAAGCTGCCGCTTTGCCCAGCTTGATCTTGGCGTCGATGTCGTCGGCGATGGTATCGTCTGTGCCCATCACGTCCATGTAGGTCAGCGGATTGCCGTCCCGGTCGGTATCGATGGTATCGTGGATGGACACCTCTTGAGACAGCTTTTTCCGGGAACGAAAATACATGAGGATCTCATTTTGTATGCACCGTGCTCCATAGGTGGCAAACCTGGCGCCGTTGTCCGGGTCAAAGGAATCGATGGACTTGATCAGCCCAATGGAGCCAATGGACACCAAATCGTCTTTGTCCGGGCTGGCGGCGTAGTATTTTCGCACCACGTGTGCCACCAAGCGCAGGTTGTGTTCGATCAGCTTCTCCCGGGCTGCCATGTCTCCGTTGTCACGCCACTCTCGAAATAGTTTGTCTTCTTCCTCTTTTGGCAGCGGTGGCGGAAACTGCTGTCCCGAGGCGGCAGACAGTGCGGTGAACGAAAAACCGGCCAGGATCGATAACAGATACGCAAGCATATGCTCTTCTCCTTTTGGTAGGATGCTATACCATATGCAAACCGTACGGTATTATTTCCCTCGTCTGGCAGATATTTTCATGTTTCATTCCCGTTTTTGCTGTGTACTTTTCGCCGATCCCGGGCATACTGTCACCGAAACCCAATTGGATTGTATAGGACATCACCGCACAGTTCGGATGGTGCAGATGCGTCGGCAGATTTTTCGTAAGGCAATACAAATTTGCCGCAGGCTTACATTCGTAAGCCAAGGCGAATTTGTGAAGACTGGCGGAAAAGATGCAAGCAGATGTGCCATCAAGGCGTTAGCCGTGAATTGTGCAGTGGTGCCTAAGAAAGGAAAAAACTTATGCTTGACAGAATCGCAACGATCCTTGTGATCATCGGTGCCCTGAACTGGGGCAGCATCGGACTTTTCCGTTTTGACATTGTGTCCTGGCTATTTGGCGGACAGGATGCGCTCTGGGCCCGGATCATCTATGGTGTGGTAGCATTGGCAGGACTCTGGTGCATCACACTGCTGTTCCGTCCCCGTGTGGAAGAAGCGTACTAAAACGATAGCAGGCGCCGATCCAGAATGATTCAGCGTTGACTGCATTAACGCTACAAAAACGACAGCCCTTCGTTGTTACGCAGCTACGTGGGACTGTCGTTTTTTTACATATTCGAGCGTTACCTATTATTCAGCAAAGGCATCCAGTACGAATTGGGGCACCTTTCCGGCAAGGAATTCGCCGGCAATGCTTCTGCCATCGGGTACGGTCATTTTGCCGTCCTTGAGGTTATCCGTGGAATATTTGCGTGCCACGACCAGGTAGCCCTGCTCCACTTTACCGGCAGGACCATACACGTTGGTCAACGTGGTCTTGTCCAAAATATCCGCAGGATCATCGATGTACAGCGCACGGCCGGTATCCGCTTCGATCACGTACACACCGGTGTAGTGGTCCGTTACCCAATCCATGATCGTCTCGCCACTTTCGTACAGCGTGTAGTCCGTATACCGGAGCTGGTCGTAGTACTCTCGCATACTGCTGGCAAACATGACGTCTGCGGGAACACCGTAGCTTGACAGGAAGGACGGCATTTCATCCCAGAAGGACAGCCATTCGTTCCAGAACGTGGTCATACCGGCGTACAGGGAATACGTGGTATAGCTGCCACCATAGCTGATCTGCAAGGTACCGATCACAGGGGTATTCGTCATAGAGGTGTCAAACTGTCCGGCAGCATGGATCAGTTCTTCCAGCTTCTGGTAATAAGCAGCGGAGGCCTCCGGGAAATCGATCAGCGAAGAGCCCAGCATCAGCCACATGGATTCGTCCGCAAATTCGATGCTCAGATCGTATACGGCATCCATAGACACCGTTGCCAGATCGAGGTACTGGTTCTGGTAGGCGGTCATCTTTTCGAGCTTATCAAAGATCGCTGCATCCGGGGAGATTTCCTTGCACCGCACCCAACGATGGACCGGCAGACCATGCTTCGGATATACGCTGACCTGGAGGCGATAGTGCGTATAGCTGTAGTCGCCGCCATACTCGTGGTCGTACCGATACTGCACAACGTCCCGCACAGCCTCGGTTTCCGCTACAGCTGTTTCTTTCCGGACAACATCGATGTCGTCTATATAACACAGTTCATCAAACAGTTTGCCACTCATCCAGCTGTAGATCCCCTTCTGCGTAGTGCTATCAACAGCGGTCAGGTAACGGTCCTTGTACAGCGTTTTGAGCATCTGCTCTGCTTCGCCACTGTCCTGTCCGATCACCTTGTCGGTGTCGATATAGAATGCGGTCAGGTCTGCGTATCTGCTATCTGCTTCGCTGTTTTCGCCTGTGGTCATGTTTTGGATGTACGGCATCACGGCGGCAATGTCGTCTTCGTCGGTCAGCTCCAGGGTCATGCTGTTCCACTGGATCGTGACGGACTCCACTTTGTCTGTTGGATACATGAAGGTATCAAAGTCGAACACGTCGTACAGGAATACCGCCAGGAACACAGCGACCACCACGGCCGTTGCCCCCAGTCCCGTCAGGCCCTGGAACATACTTTTGGTGTTCCGGGCGATCAGGACGTTCATGAGTAAGAAGGACAGCACCAGTCCGCACAGGCAACCGAACAGTGTCCAGGAGCCGCCGGCACCCATGAGCGCCCGGAAGAACAGCGCACCACCGGCACCACCTACAAAGATCACCGGATACTTGACGATGGAGCGCAGCTTCTTCCAGATCAGCGAATTCTCCGACAGCTCACTGCGGCGGATCCGATGGAAGTAGTAGCCAAGGCCGTAGTAGACAGCGGCGGTCAGATACAGGGTGCCCACCTGTGCCAGCGCTTGCAGGTTCGTGTAACTTACGCCAGCCACAACAGAATCGATCTCTCTGGCGGCGGCACAGAATACGTAATAGAGATTCACTGCCGGGCACAGGAACCGCATGGTGGTATCGCTGGTGTAGTTGTCCACTATGATGTGGTCCATACCGTACCCCACTGCCAGGATCACCAGCGCATACAGCAGGATCGGCAGAAAGGCGATGAGTCCGGCTACGATGAAGCGGAAGATGGCGGTACCGGTGAGCGAACCGGAAAGCTGAAACAGGCTGAACACCACCAGATACCCACCGATCCCGGCCAGGATCAGCATCATACCTTTGCCAAAATGTTCGCCGTCTATGCCCAAACGGATGGCGATGCACAGGGTGCCGATCAGCATAGCGCCCAGGCCGGAGACCAGATAATAGATCCCCTGCACGGCACTGCCGGTCACGTACAGCGCATCTCTGGTCAGAGGCAGGCTATGGTAGCAATGCACAGCCCGACGGGAATTGACGTACCCGGTGGCGCTCATACCGGCGAATACACCCAGCACGCAGGACACCACCGCAAAGATCGCCGACACTTCTACGAACAGCCTGCTGCCGCGCAGTATCGCCGTAGAGCCACCGTACCGGCGCAGGTCGGTTACTTCACTGTCCACACCAATGATACTGGTGACCACACAGGCCAGCAGCATGACGATGGCGTAGAACATGAACTGCTGCCAGTTTTGTTTCAGTCCAAAGCGAAGCCAGGACAGATGGTTTTTCGGTTTATCCAAGGATCTGACTGGTGAATTCATACCCTCTCTCCTCCATTTCTGTAATAAATATCTCTTCCAGCGTCATGGGAATGTACTCGCAGAACAGTGGCGACGTTTCCCGGAACCAGGGAGACAGTCCTTCCTCCGAGCCACGCACGATCAGCGTAAACAAGCTGCCCCGGCGTTCCAGGGACGATGGCTGTAGTTCCCGCAGCTTTTCTGCCATCCGGTCGCATTCGTCCTTTCGATAGGACACCTGCACCTTGACCATGTTGGTGCGAATGTCGTCCAGCTCTCGCTCGAACAGCAGCTCCCCTTTGTGCAGTAGGCCAATGTGGTCGGCCATGTCTTCCATTTCCCGGAGGTTGTGAGAGGCCACCACGCAGCACAGGTTCCGTTCTGCCACATCCTCGATGATCAAGCTTTTCACCAGCTGCCGCATGACCGGGTCCAGGCCGTCAAAGGTCTCGTCACAGAACATATACTGCGGTCGGCAGGACAGTCCCAGCAGCATGGAGACCTGCTTCTGCATACCCTTGGAAAAGGTGGTGATGCGGCGTCTGGGTTCCAGTCCAAACTTTTCTACCAGTGCCGCATATCGCTCCTCGGAGAAGGTGGGGTACAGGCTCTGGTAGAAGGCCTTCATGTCGTGCATGGTGGCGTGGGGCAGAAAATACGGGTCATCAGAGAGGTACACGATCTGCTGCTTCACGGCGGTATTCTCCCACACCGGCTCGCCTTCGTACCGGATCGTACCGCTGTCCGGCTGATAGATCCCGGAAAGCACACGCATCAAGGTGGATTTGCCGGAACCATTGGAGCCGATCAGTCCGTAGATACTGCCGTCTGCCACGGATATGGATACGTTCTGCAGGCTGCGCACAACCTGGCTTCCCGGTGCTTCAAAGGTTTTGCAAATGGATTCTGCATGGATCATTGCACGTCTCCTCCTTCGTTTTTCTCTTTTGTTTCTGTGATGCTCTTCCCTTTCTCCCAGGCTTTCTTTGCCAGTTCGAGAAATTCGGCTTCGGTGATGCCGGTGGACACCGCTTCTCTGGCGATAGCCGACAACGCCTCTTCGGTCATGACCAGCTGCTCCTTCCGCAGGTCATCGGTCTCTGCCAACACCACGCTGCCCCGTCCAGGCAAGGTCAGGATCACGCCCTGTCGTTCCAGCTCGTTGTAGGCTTTCTGGATCGTATTGGGGTTGATGCACAGCTCCTTGGCAAGGGCCCGGACGGATGGCAGCTTTTCACCAGGACGGATCTCCCCGGACAGGATCAGCTTGCGGATGTTGTCGATGAGCTGCTCGTACAGCTGCTTCCGATCCCGCAGATCCACGGTGATATACTGCATATGCTTCGCTCCTTTCTGTGATGGATATTTTCTGTATCACTCGTGTTAACTGTATTACTTGTATTAGTACAGTTGGATTATACCATACATTGGCAGTGCTGTCAAGAGGGTATGCAAACGTTTTTGAAAAATATCGTCTTTTTTCCCTGTGAGCAGATGTCGTTTTTTTCACAAAATCCCGGAAAGGGGCTTGTTTTTTCGACAGGATATGGTATAATGAGAAGCAAATCATAAAGTTGCGCAGCGTTAACGCAAAGTACAGGAGAACGATATGGATCCGCATTATACACGATTTTTGGGCGCACTGGCCGGAGAGAGCGGCGACCCGGTGCTGTTTGAACCCTTTGTGCCGGTATACCTGACAGAGCAGCTGATCTGGCGGCGAGGCGAGCATCTTTGGCAGACCATCCCAGCCTACATAGACACCCTTTTGTCGCTCCGGGAACGAACCTATGCCGACGTGGTCCTCGCCGATATGCGTGGGTTTGGCGATACACTGGCCGGCGAAATGGCACAGCACATGGCAGCTCTTGCCACCGATGCCATCCGCTTTGTGGCGCTGTGTGGTTCCCCTGTGCAAATGGAGGCAGCGCTGTCGTCCTCCGGTGTTTGTGCGGTGGGTCTGTATGGCTGGCAGGACTGGCTGACAGATGTACCACAGACCGCCATTGCCATGGATGGGACGATCGAGGATGCCGTTTCCC
>CAZLED010000097.1:0-8253 GCA_964558485.1 uncultured Ruminococcus sp.
TACGGTGATGGCGCCGTCGGCATTGGCAGATTCCAGCACGGCCAGCACGTCTTCTGCCTTACCGGACTGGGACACGCCAACGACCAGCATACCCTTCAGGTTGACCTTGGCACCGTACTTGGTGAATACGGAAGGCGTACCCAGGGTGCAGGGGATCCCGGCGAGAATGGCGAACAGGTACTGTGCGTATACGCAAGCGTGGTCAGAGGTACCTCTGGCAGCGAAGTAGATGCTGGACACACCGGCGTCCTTGGCTTCCTTAACGATGGCATCGATGGTGTTCATATTGGCGGGCAGCACATGGGCCAGAGCGGCAGGCTGTTCCCGGATTTCTTTTTCCAGATTGATCATATCTATTGTCTCCTTATAATTTTATATCAGTTGCAATGTTTTCAGGATAAATATCCCGATGAAGATGGTGAAGATACACAACAGTGTAGTCAGGAGCAAAATTTGTGCTGCCAGCTCACCGTCGTTGTGCATTTTTTTTGCCATGATGTAGCTGGACACGGCGGTGGGTGCACCGAACAGGATCAGCACCACACCCAGTGCCACGTCCCGGAATCCCAGCAGTGCGGCGATGGTCACCATGATACACGGCAGTAGCACCGTTTTGCACAGCGAAGAACCGATGGCGTAGCCCACTCTTCCCTTCAGGTTGGCAGGCTTGAAGTTGGCGCCCAAGCTCATGAGCGCCAGCGGTGTACACAGGTCGCTTAGGTAGTTCAGACTCTTGTTCACGATCACCGGCAGTTCCCAGTCCAGGAACAAAAACGGCAGACCCAGCACAACCCCGATGATCAGCGGATTGGTCACGATGTTTTTGAAGATCCCCAGAATGCGCTTTTTGTCCAGCTTGGTGTTCTCGTCGTCGGAAAACAGCGTCAGGATCACCACGGAATAGGCGTTGAACATGAGGATCACAAAGGGCATGACAATGGCGATGGTCTGGGCGCCGACGGTACCGAACATATTCTCGGCAATGGGCACACCCAGGATCGCAAAGTTGGAGCGGCAGGAGCCTTGGGTAAAGGCACCTCGCTTGCTTTTATCCCGGATACAGAACCGGGCAAACAGACTGACCAGCAGAAACGACGCCGTCACCGTGACCACGCAGAACCAGATCAGCCGCATATCGCCGATCACGTCCATGGAGGAACCAGCCACATCCAAAAACAACATGATCGGCAGAGCGATCTTGAATACGACTCGCTCCGACACGTCACAGAATTCCTCTGAGATAAAACCGAAGCGACGCAGCACATACCCCAAGATCACTAAGATAAATATGGGGAAAACGGCGTTGATGCTGTAGACCAGATTGATTAGCATGATACTGCCTCGTCATTGATATAATGAGAAATACCCGTCGATCCCAGCGGCCACACCGGCAACAAACTTTTCCTGCCATGCGGCATCCTGGATGTTCTCGGCATCTGTCTCGTTGGAGATGAAGCCGATCTCGATCAAGGACGCTGCCATGGTGGTCTCTCGCAGCACCAGATACGACTGGTTGTCGTGGACACTGGGTACCTTGTCCTCCGGAAATTCCTTTGCCAAATACGCACTGATGGAGTTTGCCACGGCATCGGAATAGGTAGCGGTCTTTACGGCAGAATCGTAGTAATACACCCGGATACCGCCGACGGAGCTGTCCTCATCAAAGGTGTCACAGTGCAGCGAAACGAAATAATCTACGTCCAATGTATTGACATAGGCCGCTCGTTCGTCTACGCTGAAAATATTGTTATCGTTGAAATTGTACTCTTGCGGAAAATTTGTGCCATCGTGGGTCAACACCACGGTGTAGCCCAGCTCCCGGAGTGCCTCTGCCAATGCGTTGGCGTAGGTCAGCGTCATGTCCTTTTCTTCCTTGCCATCGGTCAGGTATGCACTGGAGCAGCCCACATCGTCAAAGCCGTGTCCCGGGTCGATGCATATGGTGATGCCCGTGTCCTCGACCGGTGCAGCTTGTGTGGGACGTCCGACGCCCAGGGATGGATACCCCGGCTCCGCTTTGCCGGTTTCCGTACCGCCATGACCCGGCGAACAGGACACCAGCATTCCGGCAAGCAACAGCATGGAGATGTGCAGCGTTTTTTTCATGGATCTCTATGCTGCTCCTGTCAGGACTGGGGATCGGGCAGGAATGCGGCTGGGATGTTGGCATCCACGACCGACTGCAGATCGTCTACGGTGAGCGCAGCACCATGGAGAGCGGCCGTATCGCCGGTATACTTGGCAAGCTCTGTGATCTGGTAACCGGTGTGGTCGGCGGTATAATGCTTCACCACCGGCAGGATCTGCACGTTTTCCAGCGCAGCGTATCCGGCCTCGTCTACCACGATATCCAGAGTCAATAGACCGCCCAGGCTCGTTGCAACGTCGGTGCCAGTGGACAGCAGATTGCCCAGGGAATAGGCCACCAGAGTCTGTGTACCATCCTCAGCGGTGAGCCACTCGGCGCTCTGCAGGCCACGACCGTCGTTGCCCACGATGATGTCAGCTCCTGCTTCTGCCAGGATCTGGCAGGCAATACGCTGTTCGTCACGCACGGTGCTGTCGGTACCCTCGTCCCAGGTCACGGACACCACCACCACATCCGACACCAGATCGGCGTAGGTCACGATGGAGGACACATCAGCTGCATCGGTCAGATCGTGCAGCACAAGGTCATTGGCAGCATCGGCATTTTCGGTGAACGACACATAGGCCACACGAATGCCGTCAAGCTCCAGCACACGCACGTCCCCGGCATCGATGTCGTCCTTATAGGCACCGATCTCCAGCACATCGGCGGTTCGAACGCTGTCCACGGTAGCACGCAGACCGTCCTCTCCCAGTGCCATTCGTTCGGTCCCTGCCACATTGATCACATCAAAGCCCAGGTCCGTCAGTGCTGTAAACGATGCTTCCGGCATACAATCCGCTGCATCTCCCACAGGCTCCTGCAGGGTCACCAGGGACATATCGGCATTCTGGATCACCGGGAAGATGTTGGCGTACATGGTCAGGAAGCTGTAGTCCTTCCCTTCTGCGGCACGAGAGGCAGCGTCGGCACAGATATTGCTGTCCACCTGCACACCGCCGGCTGCTGCCAGGGAAATATGTACCAGAGGATCTTCTGTGGTCTCCGGTTCGGTCTCTGCTTCGGTTTCCGTATTTTCCTCGTTTTCGATCACGCTGTAACGCTCGGCCTGCTGCAGTGTAGGTGCCGTGGTCTCCGCACGGGACAGGACCTCACTGGTCGCATCCCGCATTTCCACCAGTCCGCAGGAGGTCGCCGAAAACGCCAACAGACTGGAGACACAAAATAGTGCCGCCAGTCTCTTGGATTCCAGGAAAATCGGAGAAAAATTACTTTCTGATTTCCAGGATCTTCTTTTCATAATTCTTCACATCAGCAACCCAGCTGTCACGGGTGGGAACGCCCTGCTTTTCGCAGTAGTAATCCCAAACGGCAGCAAAGGGATAGGTCTTGATCTCTTCCAGATATGCCAGACGAGAGGTGTAGTCCCCTTCTGCTTCGAACTTCTGCAGCATGGAAACGGGTTCCAGAGCAGCCCACAGCAGCGCCTTCTGCATACTTCTGGAGCCGATGGTCCAAGCAGCGATCCGGTTGATGGAGGCATCGAAGAAGTCCAGACCGATGTTCACTCTGTTTTCGTAGCCGCCACGAACGATCTCGTTGACAATGGTCTTCAGCTCGTCGTCGAAGATCACTACGTGGTCGGAGTCCCAACGAACAGGACGAGATACGTGCAGCATAACTTCCTTCATGTAGGTCAGAACGGCGCTGAGCTTGTCGGAAACCACTTCGGTGGGATGGAAGTGACCGGTGTCCAGGGTGACCATCTTGCCGTGCTTCATAGCACAGCCCATGTAAAATTCGTTGGAGCCGATGGTGCAGCTTTCAGCACCGATACCGAACACCTTGGATTCCACAGCGTCGCCCATGCAGTTGTCGTCCAGCTTTTCAGCGAAGATCTTGTCGTAGGAGTCAGCCAGGTATGCTCTGGACTGGGCACGGTTCACAGGGATGTCCTTGAATCCATCGGGTACCCAGTGGTTGATGATGGCACGCTTGCCGGTTTCCTTACCGAAATATTCGGCGATGTGACGGGAACGGATGCAGTGTTCAACCCAGTAAGCACGGATCGCAGGGTCGTTGTTGGCCAGGGTCATGCCGTCAGCAGCCATGGGGTGAGAGAAGCAGGTGGGGTTGTAGTCCAGACCCAGGTTTCTTTCCTTGGCCCACTGTACCCAAGAGGTGAAGTGTTCGATATCGATCTCGTTTCTTTCGACCTTCTTGCCGCCGTTGTCCAGGTAGATGGCGTGCAGAGACAGCTTCTTCTGACCGGGGATCAGGCTGGAAGCGAAGTCGAAGTCGGCACGCAGTTCGTCGATGTTGCGTGCACGTCCGGGGTAGTTACCAGTGGTCTGGATACCGCCGCTCAGCTCTCCATCGGGATTCTCAAAGCCTCTTACGTCGTCGCCCTGCCAGCAGTGGATGGACACGGGAGTAGCAGCTACCTTTGCAATAGCAGCGTCGGTGTCTACGCCCAGTGCGGCGTACTGTTCCTTTGCAAATGCATACATCTTTTCAATGCTCATGTTTGTGTTCTCCATTTCGATGATTTTTGTATGTAGTTCGATCGTTAACGTATGGTTTTGTGGTGTGGTACTCATTTACCGATGAGCCACTTATTCACCAATAAGCCACTTATTCTCCGATAAGTGCGCAGAATCTGCCGTATGCGTCGTCCCAGGCAGCGGCCATTTCGGTGTTCGGCTTGTATTCCTTGATATCGAAGGAATTGCGGATCACACGGCGGGCTTCCCACATATCGGCAAATTCACCGGCGGCGATGCCCTGCATAGCGATGTTACCCAGAGAGGTTGCTTCCACGGGACCGGCGTTGACCAGTCTGTGGGATGCGTCAGCAGCGAACTGAGACAGCATTTCTTCCTTGATACCGCCACCAACGATGTTGATCACGGGATACTTCCGGCCGGTGATCAGCTCCAGCTTTTCTGCCGTCCAGCGATACCGCAGTGCCAGGCTTTCGAAGATGCAGCGAACGATCTCGCCAACGGTCTCCGGCACGTACTGACCGGTTTCCTTGCAGTATTCCCGGATACGCTTGGGCATATTGCCGGCAGTAGCAAAGCGCTGGTCGTCGGGGTTGATCAGGCACTGCAGAGGCTTGGAGGCCAGCGCCTGTTCGGACAGCTCGTCGAAGGTGTACTTGGTGCCTTCTCTTGCCCACTGTCTGCGGGATTCCTGTTCGATCCACAGACCCATGATGTTCTTCAGGATCCGGATGGTACCGAACACGCCGCCTTCGTTGGTGAAGTCATACTTCAGGGTCTGGTCGTTGATGACGGGAGTCTTGGATTCGATACCCATCAGGGACCAGGTGCCGCTGGAAATATACAGGAAGTCTTCGTCCAGAGCAGGTACGGACAGCACGGCGGAAGCGGTGTCATGGGATGCGACCTTCACGACCTTGGCGGTGGAGTTGCCCATTTCCTCTTCCAGGCGCAGCGTTCCCAGCTCGGTACCGGGCTGTACGATGTCGCAGAACACGTCACGACGGATGCCGAACTTGGACAGCAGACCATCGGCGTAGTCTCTCTTGGCAGCGTCCAGAAGGGCACCGGTGGAAGCGATGGTATATTCGGTTGCCTTGTTGCCGGTCAGGAAGTAGCCCAGCAGGTCCGGCACGAACAGCATCTTGTCGGCGTTTTCCAGCAGCCACGGACGGTCACGCAGGTCGGCGGCCATCTGGTACAGGGTGTTGAAGTTCATGTTCTGGATCCCGGTCACGCCATAGATCTCTTCCCAGGAAGCGAACTTATTCCACACATAGTCGGTGATACCAACGGTTCTGGTATCTCTGTAGTTGAAGGGATTGGACAGCAGTGCACCGGTCTTATCCAGGTAGCCGTAGTCCACACCCCAGGTATCGATACCCAAGGTATCCACGCCACCGGCCTGTGTAGCCTTCAGAATGGCGGTCTTGATCTCGAACAGCAAACGGATGGTATCCCAGTAGAAGCCGGTGGGAGTCATGACCGGATCATTGGAAAACCGATGGATCTCTTCCAGGGTGATCTTCTTGCCGTCGTAACCACCGACGATGCCACGTCCGCTGGAGGCGCCTAAATCAATGGCGAGCATTTTCTTCATAGACATGATAGGCTAATTCCTTTCGATTCGTAAAAATTGAGATTACAGCACTGTTGCCGTTCTGGGCAGACAGTATTTCGTCCAGGTGATCGCAGTACCAAAGGCTTCCTCTGCGGTAGCAAAGGTGCTGGCGATGGTGCTGTGGTTTTCGGTGCCGTTTTCCAGTGCTTCCAGACCAGCGAACACACGCAGATGGGGTTCCACGGTCAGGATGATCTCACCGGCATTCTCCTTATGCAGCATCGCCAACAGTTCCGGCAGGCAGCCTGCACCGGAACCGGGCACTACCACCGTACCGTTACGCAGCGCATCCTTGATATGCATATAGGTGATATAGGGAGACAGCATCTGGTACGCATGGGGGAAGGGTTCGCAGCCGCTCTGGATGAAGTTGGCAGGATCGAATACGCAGCCCAGTCTGCCGCCGGTATGCTTCAACAGATCCAGGCACCGTTCTGCTACGTCGCCATAGATACCCTTTTCGTTTTCGTGGCAGAGCTGCACACCGTATTCGTCGGCTACATCCAGCATCTTGCCCATCCGTTCCAGCACCTCGTCACGGTACTGCTCATGCTTGCCTTCCGGGATATAGAAGGAGAACATACGGATCCGATGGGTGCCTAAGATCTCGGCAGTCTCACAGGTCTGCTTCAGCTTATCCAGATGGGGTTCCAGAGGGTCTGTGATCTGGATCTTCCCGATGGGGGAACCGATGGCAGAAACACCGATCCCAAAAGCGTCCAGCTTGCTCTTCACATTCATCGCCTGCATGGGTGTCAGGTCGGATACATTGATCCCGTCCACGCCACGCAGCTCTGTCATTCTGACCTTGTTCTTCACCAGTCCTTCGATCTGGCTGTCCAGTTCCTTGGCATATTCATCTGAAAATGCACTGAGCTTAAATTTTGCCATACGATTCTCCTAAATTAATTCTTCGAGTTCTTCGGGCAGACGGACACATCCATATCCTGCTGCCGTTCCATTTCCACATCTACTGGTATTATACCATCATTCCCGGCAATTTTCAATGGTAGTTTATGAATTTTTCGCATTCCAAGCCGGAAATTTGTCAAAAAATGTGGATGGGCGTTCCAAATATCACTTTAGTTCGACAACCGTCACGCCATAATCCCCTTCTCCGTACTGTCCGGCACGGAAGGAAGAAATGCGGCTGTCGCTCTTGAACTGCTTCCACAGGGCGTTGCGCAGTGCACCGGTTCCCTTGCCGTGGATGATCATGACGCTTTTCATGTTCACCACCTTGGCCTCGTCCAGATACTTGTCCACCACAAACCAGGCTTCTTCTCCGGTCATGCCACGAACATCGCATTCGGTCTTGAAGGAACGGGACACGGAGGTCTTCACGCCGCCACCGGTCTTCTTCTGCTGCTTTTTCTGTTCGGCTTCGTCCAGCAGGCGCAGGTCGCTCACATTGGCTCTGGTCTTGACGGCACCCATGCGCAGTGTCACGTTGCCGTTTTTGTCCGGGTCATCCAGCAGCACGCCGGTGGTACCCAGGTTCCGGTGCCGGACTGCATCGCCTTTGTGCAAGGGACGCTCCGGTACGTAGTCTTCTTCCTCTTCCTCGACTTCCCAGCCGGGGTTCATTTGATCGTCGTAGTCCCGGACACGCTTGCGCACGTCCCGTTTGGCGCTGGCGATCTTCTCGGCCAGGTCCGCCGCATCCTTCTGTCGCTTCAGCTCTTCCAGCTGGTCGAACACGTATTGGCTGGTGATCCGTGCGCCGTCCAGGGTCTCCTGTGCCTTCTGGCGGATCTTTTCGGCTTCCTTCTCTGCCTTGCCCACCTTATCGGCCAGCTCTTTTTCTGCCTTGTTCTTGTATGCGGTGAACTCCTGCTTCAGGCGAGAGACCTCGCTCTTTTCGGCTTCCAGCTCATGGCGGGTGGCTTCCAGCTTTTCGATGACACCTTCAAAGTTTCGAGAACCGGTGTCCACAAAGTTTTCAGCCCGCTTGACGATGGTCTCCGGCAGCCCTAACTTTTCCGAAATGGCAAAGGCGTTGGACTTACCGGGTGTACCGATGATCAGGCGATAGGTGG
>CAZLED010000098.1:0-8188 GCA_964558485.1 uncultured Ruminococcus sp.
GAGGAAGTTTGAATCCCCTTCCTTACCCCTTGGGCGCCGCCTGCGCAAGGCAATCCTTCCGATATTGATCGGAAAACAACACGTCCACAAGCCCAACGTTAGTTGAAAAAATAAAGGGCACATGGATACCCCATGGAGAAAACCCAGCCCACAACGCAGTTTATATATTTTTTTGTTTATTTTCGCTTTTTTCATAAAAAAAGAACCAAAAGGAGGAGCGACCCATGAAGATGTTGGAAGAGCGGATCTGTCGGGATGGCAAGATCGGCGCCGGTAATGTATTGAAGGTGGATGGCTTTCTGAACCACCAGATGGACGTGCCCTTTCTCTGTGAATTGGGCAAAGAATTCTATCGCCTGTTCCAGAACGAAGGGATCACAAAAATTTTGACCATCGAAGCCTCCGGGATCGGCATCGCCGCCCTGACCGCCCAGTATTTCGGCGTGCCCGTGCTGTTCGCCAAAAAAACCCCCACCAACAACATCTCCGGCGACATCTATACCGCCGAGGTCTATTCCTATACCCACGAGCGCAACTATACCATCTACGTCTCCAAGGACTTTCTGCTGCCCACCGACCGGGTGCTGATCATCGATGACTTCCTGGCCAAAGGCAGTGCCCTGTTCGCCCTGCTGGAGCTGATCCGGTCTGCCGGTGCCGATGTGGCCGGTGCCGGTATCGCCATCGAAAAAGCTTACCAGGACGGCGGTGCCAAGGTCCGTGCATCCGGCCTCCGTGTGGAATCCCTGGCAAGAATCGCTTCTATGTCCGTAGAAGAAGGCGTCAAGTTCGTGGAAGAATAAAGGAAAAGTCAGATGTCAGAGGTCACTCCACCCGTACGTCTTGTACTACTGCACCCCAACAAGCCACTTCTGACTTCCAACTTCATACTTCTTAATTTCCAATCAAAACCCCGTCTATACAAAGAGCCGGGTTTTCGATATACTAAAAAAATTTTTATGCAGGAGGAACACAACAATGTTCAAGAAAATCGCTGCGCTGGTCATGGCGATTGCAATGGTATGCACCATGGCAAGCCTGTTCACCAGCTGCGGATCCAATGCAGACTTCAAGGTCGGCGTGATCCTGATCGGTGACGAAACCGAAGGCTACTCTCTGGCCCACATCAACGGCATCAAGGCAGCAGCAAAGGAACTGGGTCTGTCCGATTCCCAGATCGAATGGAAGTATAAGATCGGCGAAGATTCTTCGGCACTGGATGCCGCATCTGACCTGGTCGGCAAGGGCTGCTCTCTGGTCATCTCCAACTCCTATGGTCACCAGGCCTTCACCGCACAGGCCGCCGAAATGTACCCCGACGTGACCTTCATCGCTATGACCGGTGACTTCGCTGGTATCTCCGGCCTGTCCAACTTCAAGAACGCCTTCACCGCTGTGTACGAATCCCGTTACGTCTCCGGCGTTGTGGCTGGTATGAAGCTGAAGGAACTGCTGGACTCCGGCGAACTGTCCACCTCTACCCAGCCCGAATCCTTCGATAAGGACGGCAACGTCAAGATCGGTTACGTAGGCGCCTTCGCTTTTGCCGAAGTTATCTCCGGTTACACCGCATTCTTCCTGGGTATCCGCTCCATCGTTCCCAACACCGTCATGGAAGTCAACTTCACCAACTCCTGGGCCGACGTGGGTATGGAAGCCGCTGCCGCTGAATCTCTGATCGCCAATGGCTGCGTCATCATCGGTCAGCACGCCGATACCACCGGTGCTCCCTCCGCTACCCAGAAGCTGCAGAACAGCGGCAAGATCTGCTACTCCGTAGGCTACAACATCGATATGCTGGAAACCGCTCCCACCGCTGCCCTGACCTCTGCCACCAACGTTTGGGAAAAGTACTACGAATACGCATTCAAGACCGCTATGAATGGCGGTGACATCGATGCCAACTGGGCAAAGGGCTACTCTGCCGACGCCGTGGCCATCACCACCCTGGGCTCCTCCTGCGCTGCCGGTACCGCTGAAAAGGTGGCAGAAGTGGAAGCCGCTCTGAAGGATGGCTCCCTGCACGTGTTCGATACCTCTACCTTCACCGTAGACGGCAAGGAACTGACCACCTTCCCGGTTGACCTGTCCTTCATCGACTTCTCTACCGGCAACGTCATCTACGAAGGCGAGACCGTAGAACCCGTACAGAACGGCTACTTCGCAGAATCCACCTTCCGTGCCGCTCCTTACTTCAGCGTCATGATCGACGGTATCACCACCAAGTAATCCATTACAACTGCTTCAAGGGGAAAGCTGCTATGGCTTTCCTCTTTTTTTATGCGCTCCCCTGCTTGCAAATCCCTCTCATGTATGCTATACTGTAGGTATGCTACAAACGCCGGAAAGGAATACCAAAATGGAAAAAACAAACAAGCCCATCCAGATCCTGTTCGATACCGATATCGGCGGTGACTGCGACGATGCCGGTGCCCTGGCGCTGATCCATCGGCTGTGCGACAAAGGTGAGGCAGCGCTGCTGGCCGTGACCCACTGCTTCAACAGCCCCTACTACGCCGGCTGCATCGATGCCATCAACCGCTTCTACGGCAGACCTGTGCCCGTGGGCGTGAATTTCGACCGACCCATCGAGGAAGATCCCCGTGGCGTCTATGCGGCGGCCCTGTGCGAATCCTGCCCCAACCGCTACCCGGCAGACAAGCACGGCACCCCCGAAGGCCCCATGGATTCCCTGCGTCTCATCCGACAGACCCTGGCAGCCGCAGAGGACCACAGCGTCACCCTGGTGGTCACCGGTGCCCTTACCTCTATGGCAAGGCTGGTGCGCAGTGGTGCCGACGACATCACGCCTATGACCGGCCTGGAGCTGATCCAACAGAAGCTGTGCCGCACCGTGGTCATGGGTGGCCGATTCTTCGAGAGCTGGCCCATGGTGCTGTTCGAAAGCGGCAACCCGGCACACCACGTCATGACCTGGGAATACAACATCCGGTGCAGCGGCTACGAGGATGCCAGGACCGTGTTCGACAATTGGCCCGGCGAGCTGGTGCTGTCCAGCTACGAGATCGGTTCGTACATCGTCACCATGGTGGGCTACGGCAAACGAGCAGCCGCAGGTGACCCGGTGGCGCTGGCGTACCAGATCCACAACGGCGACACCGGCCGGTGCAGCTGGGACCACACCGCCGTGCTGGAAGCCATTCGTCCGGGGCAGTACTGGCACTACCACGCCACCGGAAAGATCTCCGTGGACGAGGATATGGTCACCCACTGGCAAAAGGACGACACCTTCCGCCATACGTTCCTGCTGCCCAAGGAAGACTATGCAACGGTGCGGCAGACCATCGATGCCATCCTGGATGGGAAATGAAACAGCTTTTGGAACAGGCAGAATTTTTTCAAAAAGCCCTTGACAAAATGGGATTTTTCACATATAATAGAGATAGGCTGGACAGCAGGAGACGACTATGGAAGAATTTGAAGTTGTATTTTATCAAAAAGCAAACGGAGAATACCCTGCAAAAGAATTTATCAATGCACAGCCGGTCAAAATGCGGGCAAAAATATACCGTCAGATGGCAGTTTTGCAAGCGGCAGGAAATGCATTGCGAGAACCAGATTCCAAGTCTTTGGGCGATGGTATTTTTGAACTGCGTACAAAGCAAGGCAGCGATATCACTCGTGTTTTGTATTTTTTCTTCGTTGGTAAGCAGATCGTATTGACAAATGGATTTGTCAAGAAAACGGATAAAACACCGCCAAGAGAGATTCAAAAAGCATTACAGTATCGTGAAGATTATATACACCGGAGGTGACGTGAGATGGAATATAAAAAGCTTACGTTGGAAGATGCCATACGAGAGCAGCTCCAGGACCCGGCGTTTCGGGCTGAGTGGGAAGCCACAGAAGAGGAGTACCAGTTTGCCAAAGCCATGCTGGAAGCCAGACGTGCCCATTCCCTGACCCAGAAGCAGCTATCGGAGCTGACCGGAATATCGCAAGCCGATATAAGCCGGATCGAAACCGGAAATGCACACCCGTCCTTTGCCACCATGAAAAAGATCGCACACGGCATGGGGATGCATTTGCACTTCCAGTTTGTACCCAACGAATGAAAAATACTTCAGGCGACAATCCATAAGCCATACCCCAAAATGCAATACGCTGCTTCCACCATCTTATCTGATCCCACCAAAAAAGGACACCACTGTGTTTCCACAGGATGTCCTTTTTCTATTTTGCATCCATGCATTATCGATCTTCTCGGAAGTACGCCTGTCCCAGAGAGGCCGGCGGCTGGTTTTCCCGCTTCTTCCGCAGGCTCACCACGATCAGCACCGCAATGGTCACTACATAGGGGATCATCTGCACCAGGTCAATGGCGTAGGTGGAAATGGTGATGCCCAGCAGGTTCGGCAGGTACTGGTACAGCCAATACAGGATCCCGAACAGGTACGCACCCCAGATGCCGTTGAGGGGCCGCCAGGTGGTGAAGATGACCAGCGCTACCGCCAGCCAGCCCAACGCCTGGATCTGCTCCGACGTGTTCCAGATGCCGTTGTTGTAGTCCAGAATGTAGTACAGCCCACCCAGACCGGAAATGCCTGCACCCAGACAGGTGGCCAGGTATTTGTACAGCGTCACGTTGATACCGGCTGCGTCTGCGGTACCCGGGTTTTCCCCAACGGCACGCAGGTTCAGACCCACTCTGGTGTGGTTGAGCAGGAAGTGCAGCCCGATCGCTAAGATCACCGCCAGATACACCAGGAACCCGTAGGACAGCACCATCTTGCCAAATACACCCGTAGAGGTGGCACCGGGCAGAATGGCTCTGCTGTAGGCACTGTTGGAGAAGGGTGCGGAGGAGTAGCCGGATTCGTTCAGCAGGAATTTCCCACCGAAGTTGGCAACGCCCATGCCGAAGGTGGTCAGCGCCAGACCCGTCACGTTCTGGTTGGCACGGAGCGTGATGGTCAGGAAGCTGAAGATCAGTCCACCCAGGGCAGAGGCCAAAAACGCACAGAACAACGACAGCAGCACACAAATGAGCGCCGACGGGTTTGCCGCATGGTTTTCGTACAGATAGCCGCTGAGATACCCGGCGTAGGCACCCAGATACATGATGCCGGGCACACCTAAGTTCAGGTTACCGGATTTTTCCGTCAGCGTCTCGCCCATGGAGCCGTACATAATGATGGTGCCAAAGGGAATGGCACGAAGGATCCATGCCAAAAGATTATTCAGCATCGTTGGCACCGCCTTTCTTGCTCCGGAAAATGAGCTTGTAATTGATAAAGAATTCGCTGCCCAGAATGAAAAACAGGATCACACCCGTCACGATGTCGGACAGATAGTCGTTGATCTGGAAGGTGGACGCAATGTCCGAAGCGCCCTTGTCCAAAAAGACCAGCAGGAACGAGATCAGCGTCATGTAGAACGTGTTGAACTTGGCAAGCCACGCCACGATGATGGCCGTAAACCCATTGCCGGCAGCCGTGTTGGTGCTCAGGCTCATGTCCTTCCCGGCTAAGATCAGATACCCAGCTAGACCGCAGATGGCGCCGGAAATGGAGATGGTGCGGATCATGACCTTCTTCACATCGATACCGGCGTACCGTGCCGTGTTTTCGCTTTCGCCCACCACGGAGATCTCATAGCCGTGCTTGGTGTACTTCAGGTAGATGTACATCAGGATCACCAGTGCCAGCACCACCAGAATGTTGATGGTGTACCGCTGCCCCAGAATGTCCGGGAACCAACCCTTTTTGGAGCCCATGTTGATCAGTGCCATTTTCGCATTGTCCCCACGGAAGAAGTTGGTGCAGCAGGCCACGATGCTGGTGGCAACATAGTTCATCATCAGGGTGAACAGGGTCTCATTGGTGTTCCAGATGGCCTTGAATACCGCCGGAATGAAGGCCCACAGCGCACCACACAGCACACTGGTCACCAGCATCACCAGCAGCAGGAGCCAGTTGGGCAGCAGGTCGCCCAGATAGATCATACAGACCGCCGACATGAGCCCACCCATCAGGATCTGTCCTTCGGCGCCAATGTTCCAGAAACGCATCTTGAAGGCCGGCGCCAGAGCGATACCCACGATCAGCAGGGTCGCCACATCTCGCAGCACCCACTTGAATTTCATAAAGCTGCCAAAGGAAGCGGTGAACATAACGCCATATACGCCAAAGGGATTCAGCCCGGTCACCAGGAACAGGAATATGCCGTCCACCACCAGCGCCGCCAGAATGGCAATGGCACGGATGGCGATCTTCTTCCCTATGGTGACCTCGTCTCGCTTCACCATGCGGACAAAGGGCTCCTTGGTATGTTGATATACTACAGTGTTCATTCTGCTTTGTCTCCTTCCTGTGCCGCACCCAGCTTGGTCATGAGCAGGCCCACGCTTTCCTTGGTTGCCGTCTTGCCGTCTACGATACCGGACACCTTGCCGCCGCACAGCACCAGGATCCGGTCACACAGCTCCACCAGCACGTCCAGGTCTTCGCCGACATACAGCACCGCCACACCCTTCTGCTTTTGTTCGTTGAGCAAATGGTAGATGGCGTAGGAGGTGTTGATGTCCAGACCACGCACCGCATAGGCCGTCATCAGTACAGCCGGAGCCGCCGCGATCTCACGACCCACCAGCACCTTCTGCACGTTCCCACCGGACAACCGCCGGACAGGGGTATTGACGCCGGGGGTCACCACTTCCAGGTCTTCCCGGATCTCTTCTGCCAACGCCTTGGGTGCCTTCCGTTCCGTAAAGAAGGAGTTGCCGTCCTCGTAGGATTTCAGCATCATGTTGTCGGTCATGCCCATAGAGCCCACCAGACCCATGCCCAACCGGTCTTCCGGCACAAAGGACAGATGGATACCCATTTCCTTGATCTTCCGGGGATTCTGTCCCACCAGCTCCACCGGTGCATCGTGGTTTTCCGGATCGTAGAAGGTGATGGACGCACCCTCGTGGAGCAGCTGCAACCCGGCAATGGATTCCAGCAGTTCCTTTTGCCCGGAGCCGGAGATACCCGCAATGCCCAGGATCTCGCCGCCGTGTGCCGCAAAGGATACATCGTCCAGCACGGTCACGCCATCCTTGTTGACGCAGGAGACGTGCTTGACCTCCAGCCGCAAGGGCTTGTTTTCCATTTCCGGCCGATCGATGTCCAGCGTCACCTTCTTGCCCACCATCATTTCGGTGAGAGACAGCTCGGTGGCGTCTCTAGTCTCCACGGTGTCGATGTATTCGCCTTTGCGCAGGATGGCGACCCGGTCGGATACCGCCAGCACCTCGTGGAGCTTGTGGGTGATGATGACCACGGACTTGCCATCGGCCTTCATTTCCCGCATGACCTGGAACAGCTTTTCGGTCTCCTGGGGCGTCAGCACGGCGGTAGGCTCGTCCAGGATCAAAATGTCCGCACCACGGTATAAAACCTTGACGATCTCCAACGTTTGCTTCTGGGAGACGGTCATGTCGTATACCTTTTGTTCGGGCGTGATGTCAAAGCCGTAGCGGTCACAAATGGCCCGGATCTTGTCCACAGCCGCCTTCATATCCAGCCGCACCCTGGACTTGCCTTCCTGAAGACCCAGCACGATATTTTCCGCAGCGGTAAACACATCCACCAGCTTGAAGTGCTGATGGATCATACCAATCCCCAAAGCAAAAGCATCACCGGGGGAACGGATGGCGGCTTCCTTGCCATCGACAAAGATCTGTCCGGCATCGGGGTAATAGATCCCGGCGATCATATTCATGAGGGTCGTTTTGCCGCTGCCGTTTTCGCCCAGCACCGACAAAATCTCCCCTTTGCGGATGTCCATAGACACATCCCGGTTGGCGACCACCTCACCGAAGGTTTTGGTGATGTGCCGTATTTCCAAAGCGTTTTCACTCATGTCACATATTTCCTTTATTGGTTATTCAGCGCAGCCAAACCACACTGTACTACCGTGCATCCATGCATCCATGCACCGTTTGCATCCATGCACAGGAATTCGATCATACTATATATTATAACACACTTTCCATAGGAATGTCTATAGATTTTTACAACAAACTTCGCAGATTTTTGCAAGCCCCATAAGGCACGGAAGGGCTACCTCTGTAGGGCTACTACTGTAGGGATACCTCTGTAGGGCTGTTTCACGAAGCGCCCGCCGAACAATTTTGGTATCCTTCACCCATGCATACAAAACGCTCGTCCCAATATACCAA
>CAZLED010000099.1:0-8142 GCA_964558485.1 uncultured Ruminococcus sp.
TCAGCGCCACGTATTTGCACATATTCACGTCCACGTACCATTCCCGTTCCATCAGCGCCGGGTCGTGGTAGGTCAGGTTGGTGGTGAAGCACTTGGAGAAGATGCCCTCTGCATATGCCTTATCGAATACTTCCAGGCCTGCGGTGAACAGACCAAAGGTCACGAACAGGAACACACGTCTGGCACCCTTGGCCTTCAGCTGCTTGGACACATCGATGATGGAGTCACCGGAGGCGATCATATCGTCGATGACGATCACGTCCTTGTCCTTCACGTCCTTACCCAGATATTCGTGGGCTTCGATGGGGTTCTTACCATCCACCACGATGGTGTAGTTTCTTCTCTTGTAGAACATACCCAGTTCCAGACCCATGACAGAGGCATAGTACATGGTACGGGACATAGCGCCTTCGTCCGGGGCAATGATCATGGTCTCGTCGTGGTTCAGAGAAATATCCGGCACACTGCGGACCATAGCCTTGATCATCTGATAAGTAGGACGCACGTTGTCAAAGCCGGTCAGCGGGATGGCGTTGGACACACGAGGATCGTGGGCGTCAAAGGTGATGATGTTGGACACGCCCATCTGGGTCAGCTCCTGCAGGGCGATGGCGCAGTCCAGGGATTCACGGCTGGAGCGCTTGTGCTGTCTGCCTTCGTACAGCATGGGCATGATCACGGTGATCCGGCGGGCTTTCCCGGCGATGGCAGAAATGGTTCTCTTCAGATCGGCAAAGTGATCGTCCGGGCTCATAGGCACTTCTCTGCCGTACATCCGGTAGGTCACACCATAGTTGAAACAGTCGGAAATGATGTACACGTCATGTCCACGCATGGAGTCGTGCAGCATACCCTTTCCTTCCCCGGTACCGAAACGGGGGCAGTCGCTCTTCACCAGAAATGTCTTTCCATCTTCGTCATGACTTCTCCACTCCCGGAGATAATAGTCCACCTGGTTCACGAATTTTTCGCAGCCGCGCATACCAATAACACTCAGTTCTCCGAAAAAGCTGTCGCTCATTTTTGTACCCCTTTTTAATACATTTTTCTTACACAGGTATCTCTCCTGTGCTGCTTTTCGTATTGGGAGGACGGCCCCTTGGATAGCATACATTCTGTCATCCGCAGAGTTTCGGGCAGGCCATTCCGCACCAATCCTATCTTACATATATTATACCATAGGTCGAGCCATTTTTGAAGTTCTTACCGCATTTTTTAGGCTGGCACTTCTCCCAGATTTTTCACGCAAAAACCGCCAAAAAACCAGCCAATTTGCCCACATTCCACAAAAAGGTGTATTTTTTCACCAAAATGTACCGTTTCACAGACCCAGCAGCAGCTTTGCCATGCCAAAATACACCAGCAGCGACATGACGTCTACGATGGTGGTGATGAAGGGATTTGCCATGACGGCAGGGTCGCAGCCGACTCGCTTGGCAAGGATCGGCATGAGTCCACCCACCAGCTTGGCTAAGATCACCACGGCAAACACGGTCACGGAGACCACGGCGGCCACCAGTGTGGTCACGTTGTCAAAGGCCAGCATCTTGGCAAAATTGACTATTGCCAACGTACCGCCGGCCAGCAGCGCCACACGCAGCTCCTTCCAGACGATCCGCAGGGCATCGCTCATTTTGATCTCACCCAGAGACAAACCACGGATCACCGTCACGGACACCTGTCCGCCGGCGTTACCACCGGTACCCATCAGCATGGGGATAAAGGCAGTCAGGGCAGCACACTGGACCAGGGCATCCTCGAAATGCTGCAATATTTTGCTGGTGAAGGTGGAGGACAGCATCAGGATCAAAAGCCAAGGGATACGCTTTTTCCACGTCTCCCACACGGTATTTTTCAGATACGGCTTATCGGTAGGCGTGATGGCCGCCATCATTTCCATGTCTTCCGAGCTGCTTTCCTCCAACACGTCCATGGCGTCGTCGTAGGTGATGATCCCCACCAGGCGGTTCTCGTTGTCCACCACGGGCAGCGCCATGAAGCCGTACTTTTTCAGGGTGCTCGCCACCACTTCCTCATCGTCCAACACACCGGCGGCAATGGGCTCCGTCTGCATCAGGGTCTCCACGGTAGCGTCTTCGTCTTCACTGAGCAGCAGGTCCTTGACGGACAGCACACCAATGAGCCGACGACCGGCATCGGTAACGTAGCAGTCGTAGATGGTCTCCTTTTTCACGCCGGAACGCTTGATGTTTTTGTACACGTCGTCGCAGGTCATGTGGGTCTTCAGCTCCACAAACTCCGTGGTCATGAGAGAACCGGCACTGTTTTTGGGATAGTTCAGGATCTTGTTGATCTGGCTGCGCTTTTCCGGCTCTGTCCGGTCGATGATCCGCTTCACCACGTTGGCAGGCATTTCCTCAATGATGTCAACGGTATCGTCCACGAATAGCTGGTCCAGAACCGCTTCCAGCTCCGCATCGCTGAAGGCCTGGATCAGGGTCTGCTGCTTATCGCTGTCCAGTTCCACGAACACTTCAGCGGCAGTTTCCTTGGGCAGCAATCGAAATACAAGCCCGATAGCATCCAGTGGGATCTCATCAAACAGGGTCGCAATGTCGGCCGCCTCATATTCTGAGAGCATACTTCGTAGTTTGTGATACTCCCGATTCTCCAGCATTTCGCTGATCTCTTCCAGTCTTTCCTCAAACATACGCAAGGCGGCTCCTTTCTGGTAGATTCAGATTTTATACTATCAATGTGCGGCGTTCTCCGCAATCGTTTTCATTTCGGTCAGGGCCGCTCCCATATCCGGTGCTTTGAAGGAGGAGGTTCCAACCACGAATACATTGGCTCCGGCGGCGGCGCACTGGTCGATATTGGCGGCGCTGACACCACCGTCCACCTGGATCCGCAGCTCCGGCTTGCAGGCGTCTGCCATCTTGCGAATCGCTGTCACCTTGGGCATCATGTCTGCCATGAACTTCTGACCGCCAAAGCCCGGTTCTACGGTCATGACCAGCACCATATCGCAATAGGGGATAAAGTCGGCGATTTCTTCGGCGGTCACCTTGGGCTTCAGGGCTACAGCGGCGTCCATACCCAGGCTCCTTATGGCACGGAGAGTCTCGATGGTCTTCTCCTTCGGCAGCACATCGGAGTGGATATTGACGGAGTTGGCACCGGCCTTTTGCAGCACTTCCAGATATTTCTCCGGGCACACGGTCATCATATGTACGTCAAAGTACAGGTTCGACACCTTGCGCAGCTTGGAGATAATGTCAAAGCCAAAGCTCAGATTGGGCACATAGACCCCGTCCATCACGTCCAGATGGAGCCAATCGGCACCGGAGCGTTCGGCTCTGCGCACTTCGTCTTCTAGGTGCAGAAAATCGCACGCCAGAAGAGACGGGGCTGTCAACATGGTTCTGTTCATAGGTAGTCCTTCTTTCTTTGTATAAATTGCATTTTTGTATGGTATCGGCAGGCAGGCTTTTCGCCACGGAACCTTCTGCCGTTTTGGGCATACACTGTTGCTGTACCGCATATGGTACCTGAAACAGATCTCCGAAGCAGGGTGGCGTCCCGGATGTGCAATATACAGGACGTAGATAGAGCTCGACGCTGCTCTGCTTCGTACATGGGCCGGGTCGCTTTCGCTTGTTTTACAGGCGGTGAGAGCGGCACCGGTCCTTTTTATCGACAGGAATTATTCCTGCAGGAGACAAACGGCATGGGTGCTGATCCCTTCGCCACGGCCGGTGAAACCCATTTTTTCCTCGGTGGTCGCCTTGATATTCACCCGATCCACACCAATGGCAAGATCGGCGGCGATGGTCTCTCGCATGGCGTCCATGTACCCGGCCAGCTTCGGCTTCTGGGCAATGATCGTTACATCCAAATATTCAACTGCAAGTTTTTTCTCCTGCAATCGTTTGACGGTGTCTCGCAGCAGGATCCGGCTATCGATCCCGGCATATGCGGCATCCGTGTCGGGATACAGCTTGCCAATGTCTCCCAGACCTGCCGCACCCAACAGCGCATCCGTGATGGCGTGAAGCACCACATCTCCATCCGAATGGGCCAACAGTCCCAGTGGCGATTCGACCACCACACCGCCCAGGTGCAGCTCCTTGTTTTCACAAAAGCGATGGGCATCATATCCATGTCCGATACGCATATATTACTCCTTCTCTCGCATCCGGCGCATGGACAGGATCATTTCGGCTCTGGCCACGTCCTCCGGAAATGTGATCTTGATGTTCTCCCAACCGCAATCCACCAGCCTGACGGAAAAGCCCAGCCGTTCTGCCAAGGCGCAGTCGTCGGTGGCGGTGACGTTGTCTTTCTCTGCCATATAGGCGGCGGCACGGTACATATCGGCCAAAAAGGTCTGGGGCGTCTTGGCAAGCCAGATCGTCTCTCTGTCCAACGTTTCCTGGATGATCCCCTCTTTGTCCACACGCTTGACGGTATCCACGGTCTTTTCCGCAGCGGCGGCAGCACCGTATCGCGCCGCTTCCTCTGTCACTCTGGTGATCAGCTCCGGCGTGACCAAGCAGCGTGCGGCATCGTGGATGGACACCAGCTCCGCCTTGGGATCGATGGCATCAAAGCCCAGCTTGGCGGACTGTTGTCGGGTCTGCCCACCGGGGATCACGGCACGCAGCTTGGTGATACCGGAGAGCAGACTGCGGCAGATCTCCACGTCCTCGGCACGGGTCACCACCACGATCTCGTCTACAGCCGGGCAGGACTCAAAGGCCATAGCGCTGCGTGCCAATACCGGAACGCCTTCTACCTCTGCCATATGCTTGCCCTCGGTTTTCCCGAACCGCAGACCACTGCCGGCTGCTAAGATCACGGCTGCGTGGAACCGGTGTGGATCTTGCTTTCCAAACAGCTTTTTCAGTTTGGAATGGGTATCCTGATTCTGGATCGAATTTGCCATGTGTACCTCCTCTGTCCCACCTCTGTGTTCAGTCAACGTTGCCTGGTGCATTCCTATATAGTATACCACAGAAATGCCCATTTTGAAATAGCTATCCCGGATTTTTTTCGTTTT
The DNA here is from genome assembly GCA_964558485.1 of uncultured Ruminococcus sp. GTDB lineage: Bacteria > Bacillota > Clostridia > Oscillospirales > CAG-272 > UMGS1696. Next base: position 5,024 of record CAZLED010000099.1, read on the forward strand.
CCCACCGATTTCTCGAAAATTTTCGCTGCACCGGCTTGCTATTTCGCTGGATTCTGGTATAATAATAGCAGCATTAGAAAGCATCGCGCAAAAGGAGATCAATGGTTTATGTTTGAAAATATGTCTTTTACGCCAGACACCATGGCGGTACTCGCACACTTCTCTGCCATCTCTGCCATTCCCAGAGGTTCCGGCAACGAAGAAGCTGTCGCCCGATATGTGGAAGAATTTGCCAGGAGCCGGGGACTGTTCTGTGTGCGGGACGAGCGGAACAATGTGTATGTGCGCCGTCCTGCTGCTGCCGGATACACCGATGCACCGGCTGTGGTCTTGCAGGGACATCTCGATATGGTCTGCGAAGCCAATGGGCACGTGATCCACGATTTCGAAAAGGATCCCATTCGGTTCGTACAGGATGGGGATATTCTTCGTGCCGATGGAACTACGCTGGGTGCGGACAACGGTGTGGCAGTGGCGATCATGCTGATGCTGCTGGACAAAGCGGAGCTGTGTGCGCCCACGCTGGAATGTGTCTTCACCACGTCCGAGGAGACCGGCATGGATGGGATGCGGCATTTTGATCCGGCGCTGCTGCAGGGTCGGCAGATGATCAATCTGGATTCTGCCGGTGAAGGGGAAGCGACCGTGGCCTGTGCCGGTGGGGTGCGCACGGATCTGGTTCGCTCTGTCACCTGGGAAAGCGTACCGGCGGCGCTGTCGGTGTTGTCCATTGCCATTACGGGGCTGGCTGGCGGTCATTCCGGGGAAGACATCCATCGTGGCCGTACCCCTGCCATTCCGGCTATGGGACAGCTGCTGTGGCGTGTAGCGGATGCCTGTGATCTGCGGCTGGTATCCCTTACCGGTGGTGCCCGAGACAACGCCATCCCCAGAGAATGCACGGCGATCGTGGCGGTCTCCGACAAAGCTGCCGCAATCGCTGCCATCCAGGCCGGTGAAGCGGTACTGCGTGCCGATCTGGTGCCGGAGGATGCCGGATTTACGGTACAGGTGAGCGATGGCTCCGGTGACCGGTGTATGTCGGCTGCCGATACGAAGGCACTGCTGGCACTGCTTCGGGTGATCCCGGTGGGCGTTCGACGGATGAGCCGGGACATTCCGGGACTGGTGGAGACGTCCTCCAGCATGGGTGTGGTGCGTACCAATGCGAACCAGGTGGAGATCACGGTGTCCTCTCGATCGTCGGTGTCGGCACAGCTGGATGAGCTGCAAGCAGTGCTGGATGCCTGCGGTACTCTGTCCGGTGCCACCTGTACCCATAGAAGCCGGTATCCCGGTTGGGCATTCCGCAGCGGTTCCCGGATGCAAAGCTGCTACAAGGAAAGCTGGCAGGCGTTGTTTGGTACAGAGGCAAAGATTATCGGGATCCACGCCGGTCTGGAATGCGGACTGCTCATGGAAAAATGCCCGGACATGGACATCATCTCCATTGGGCCGGATATCCAGAACCTGCACTCTCCGGATGAATTTTTGCGTCTGTCCTCGTTGGATCGACTGACCACGCTGGTGCTGCATATACTCATGCATCTGTAAGCGCACAAAAAGCACAAGAAAATGAGACCATGCTTCCACTGCATTTGCCGGGAAGACAGTCTCATTTTCTTTTTGTGCGGATCACGGTCTTTGCAGCGGCGGTTTTTCCGTGGCGTTCTTTCCCTGCGTGCCGTCTTGCCATAACAGAAACAAAACCAGCTCAGCGGCCTGCAGGGTGCGTGCCCATGCGTCCTCGTTGCGTGTATGCCGAAATACCACTTCCGCCGGAGAAAGGATCGGCAAAGACAGATACAGCTCCAAGCGCTGTGTCTGCGTATCGTGCATCCGGATCTGACAGCCGTAGGAAATACGTTGCTGCCACAGCAAATACTCTGCCAGCCACAATATGCTCTGCCCTTGGGACACGAGCTCTCGCAGTGGATCAAAATCATCTTGGGCACAAAGCGGTATGCCCTGTCCATCGATCAACCCACCGATATACACATGGGCATAGGTCGTATCCAATTCCACGGTCACATCGGAGACATTGTGCAGAGAAACGGCGCCTACATAATAGGTGAGCAGTACATACAGGCACACAAAGGCAGACATACTGCAGCGTACCCGTATGTTCGACAGTCCCTGCAGCGCTGTCTCATCAAGGATCCGGATCCCGTCAAACAGGGACATAGAAGGCAATTTCTTCTTCAAAAACAACAGCAGATCCTGCAGATCCAAGGCTTCTGCCACCAAGGACCCATCACGATCCTTCTGATAGAAGCGCCGACAAGGGGCATCCGGATCCGCCCCGCCGTCTTCCCAAACCTGCTCCTTACAGGTGACCAAATACTGTACGATGCCCGTCACCTTTTCCAGCATCGCATCCTTTTCTCCTGTTTCTCCCAAGGGTTTTGGCTGACGCAGGGTCATGATCAGGGCAGTGCTCCGGTCATATCGTTCGTTGAGCTGTCGGAGGATCCCCTGGTCGATCAGCTGCAGCAGCATACCGCCGTGGGCACGACCTGAGGACATCGTTCGGTCATATCGCTCGGCATACAAAGCCACGTTCTGCTCCTGCGAACACAGCACCAGCGACTCGTGCTCCGTAAAACCACATAGCCATCGATGCGGATGCTCGCCACGACAGAAGCGCAGAAACCGTTCCCGATCCACCGGTGTCATGCTCTGCAGCAATTCTTTCTGCCGCTTCTGGCATTCTGCAGCGTCGTCATGCAGCAGCGTTGGCACATCGTTTCCGGATCTGTTTTCTGCCAAACGTTCGTGGATATCAAAATAGCAAAGAAGCTTCCCTTTCTCTTGGAATACATAACAAAGCATGACAGACACGGCACGCCCCTATGCAGAAGCTGCTTTCTTTCTCCTTTCCTGCGCATCTATCGTTTTCTAAAACCGTTTAGTCTTCGTGCTTGCTACCCCAGTTGGGATCCTGCATCACGTCACAGGCGGACAGGATCTTCAGCAGCGTCAGACGGTTGCGGATATACGGTGCGTACCGCAGAGACTTGGCCAGGAACGCCGGATCCTCCGGTAAGCCGATCTCGGTCATGGTGGTGGTGCAACCGGCCTTTTTCGCCAGGTCACGCAGAACCGCAGCGTCCGGCAGT
>CAZLED010000100.1:0-7938 GCA_964558485.1 uncultured Ruminococcus sp.
TCCCCTCAACCCCTGCCAACTTTTGAAAAAGTTGGATCAAAACTTTTTCACTTGCGACAGCCACATATTTTTATATCAGATGTATCTTACTGTGCATTTTCAAAGGCTTTGACCATACCGGCGATCCATTCTTCGCACTTCGACTTGTTGGATTCGTAGTACGAGGTGATGCTTTCGGCGCCGGACTGGATGTTCTGCCGCAGTACCTTGGCAGGAGACAGCGGGAAGGCGTTTTCGTCGAAGGAGTCAAAGGAGAACTTTCTGCCTTCCAGGGCATAGTCGATCATCCGGGTAGAGCCTTCGTCACGGGTCACCTTGACCTTCAGCGCCGTGTCATAAATGGCCGGTACCACGATCTGACGGGAGTAGGCGTTCAGGGCTTCCGTGATGGTGCCGGTGCGGGAGAACTCCGATTCCGGCTGGGATACCAAGATCATCTGGGACGAGAAGGTGCCGTCCAGGTGGGTGCTGTAGCCATCGTCTTCGGCGGCATACTTGGGCGTCGGCAGGATCCCGTAGTCGTCCTCCATGTCCCGCATACTTTCGCCGTACAGAGAGATCATCAACGTGTTGGAGAAGACAGCGGTGCCGGGGATGAAGGCCTGGCTCAGGGCAGCAAAGGGACTGTTGATGGCGTAGATACCGTTGGTCTCATAGTACATTTTGTAGATCTTGCTGTAGGCATCCACAGTGGTCTCGTTGTAGAAGTCCAGGACCGGGTAGTTTCTTTCGTCCTTGGAGACAGCGGACATATGGAAGGAGCGTCCCAGAGAGTCTACGGCGGCATAGTTGTCCGTCACAAAGCCGTAGGTGTCCGTTACGTCACGGGTGCCGTTGCCGTCCGTGTCCTCGTAAATGTCGGATACCAGAGAGAGGAAGTAGTCGATGGTCCAGTCGCCGGCGTCCACCACGTCATAGAGCCCGGTGATGTCGTACTTTTCCAGCAGGCTCAGGTTGGAGACAAATACCCAGCAGCAGTTGATGTTGGAGTCCATAAAGTCGCCGAACAGCAGCATGGTCTTGTCACCCAGAGAGTAGGTGTCGTTGGCGCTCTTGATGTAGTAGGGCTTGGTTATATCCACTTCGGGAATGTTTTCCCAGTTGACAAAGTAGCCGCTGGTCAGGCAGTTGCCCAGATACAGGTGGGTGCAGGTCACCAGAGAATAGGGATTGTCCCCGGCCAGCACGCAGGTCTGGATCTGATCGTCCCCGGACTGCCAGGCCAGAATGTCGTAGGTCAGCTCCACATTGTACTTTTCCTCCACCGCCAGGTTTCGGTCGTACACAGCGTCGTTGATCACGTCGCCGGTCTGTTCCTCTACGGTGTAGTGGTCCCGCATTTCTTCACCCATGATGTTGAAGGTGAAGCCTTCGTAGTTGGCAGAGGGCAGGTGAGAGGTATACGGATAGGGATCCTCCGTCTCGGTCTCCATGGGAGTGTTTGCACCGGTGGCATCCGTTTCCGCTACATCTGCATTGCCACAGCTGGCAAGAGAGCACAGCAGCATGGCAAGCAATGCACAAAGCATACGTTTTTTCATAAAATTGCACATCTCCTTGTGTAAAAATGACAAAAAACTACGCCTATAGTTTACACGAATTTGAACCGTATTGCAATAGTTGAAATGCACAATTTTCCGAGAGAGAGAGATGAATTATTGTCTAAATTGTATATAAACTGTGTACGCTATGAAAGACTATGGAAAACCGGTTCTGTTGTCCTTGCCACGTGTGGTGTGATTTTGGTTAGCGATGTTTTACGGCAAACAATGTTTTCGAAAACGAGGAAAAAATCTTTTCGCAAAAGCCCTTGACTTTCTCCGATAAACAGGTTATAATAATATGATACTTTTTTAAGAAAGTCCTACGATGCTATATATCCGTGGCGTACATATCCGTGGACGTGTGCGGTGGGACTGGAGGATGAACCGTGAGCCATCATATTGCCGGGGCAGGTGATCTTGTGCAGTCCCTGGAGAAAGTTCTGCCAGAGCTATCCAAGGGGCAAAGGCGCATTGCCGGGTACATTTTAGAGAACTACGACAAAGCGGCGTACATGACCGCACAAACCTTAGGCGAGACAGTGGGCGTATCGGAATCCACCGTGGTGCGCTTTGCCATGGAGCTGGGCTTCGAGGGCTATCCCCAGCTGCAGGCCCAGATCCGGGAGACCGTTCGTGTACGTCTGACCACCGTCCAGCGGATCGAAGCCACCAACGACCGGATCAGCGACGACAATGTGCTGGATACGATTCTGCAAAACGACGCCGACAAGATCCGTGCCACACTGGATACCATCGACCGGGCTGCCTTTGTCCGGGCTGTGGATCTGATCCTGTCGGCAAAGAACATCTACATCATGGGGATGCGCTCCTCTGCGATCCTGGCGGATTTTATGTATTATTACTTCGGGCTGCTGTTCGACAATGTGCGGCTGATCCGACCTGCCAGCGGCAGCGAAATGTTCGAGCATCTGATGAAGCTGCAGCCGGACGACGTGATCATCGCCATCAGCTTTCCCCGGTACACCACCGGTATCGTTCACGCCGTGGAGTATGCCCAGAAGACCGGCGCCAACGTCATCGCTCTGACCGACAGCAAGTCCTCACCCATCGTCCCCTATGCCGCCGAGACCCTGATCGCCAAAAGCGAAATGGCGTCCTTCGTAGATTCCCTGGTGGCACCCATGAGCATCATCAACGCCATCATTGCCTACATCGGCAAAAAGAAGCAAGGCGAGGTCACGGAGACCTTGGGCAGACTGGAGCACGTTTGGAAGGAATACAACGTGTACACGTCTGGGAAGTGAAAAATGAATAATGAAGAATGAATAATGAAAAATGGATGAATGATTTTGCAGGTTCGTTACCGAAAGGCGATCGTTCGGGTACGCAAAATCGATCATTTCATAAAATGTATATATAAATAGTTATGACAAAAACCATTGCAGTGGTCGGCGGCGGACCCGGTGGCATGATGGCGGCGTATACGGCAGCTGTCACCCTTGCCAAGCTGGGACATACCGATCACCACGTTATCGTATACGAAAAGAACCCCATGCTGGGGAAAAAGCTGCGGATCACCGGCAAAGGTCGCTGCAACGTCACCAACGACTGCACCCCCCAGGAATTCCGGGAAGCCGTGACCCGAAACCAAAAATTTTTGTACGGCGCTTCGTCCCGGTTCACGGCTGCCGACACCATGGCCTTCTTCGAGAACCAGGGGGTGCCGCTGAAGACCGAACGGGGACGCCGTGTGTTTCCCGTGTCCGACAAAGCGGCCGACATCGCCGGAGCCATGGAAAAAGCACTCCATGCGGTGGGCGTACAGGTACACAAAAGCGCCTGCGTGACGGATATCGGGACCGACGAAACCGGGATCCAATGTTTGGTAAACGGCAAGCCTGTGCCCTGTGATGCACTGATACTGGCCACCGGCGGCGTGTCCTATCCGGGTACCGGCTCCACCGGTGACGGCCATCGGATGCTTGCCAAGTGGAATGTACCCATCACCAGGCTGTCCCCGTCTTTGGTGCCCATCGAGACCAAAGAACCGACGGCAGAGCTCATGGGTCTGACCCTGAAAAACGTGGCATTGACGGCGTGGCGTGGAGAGAAGGAAGTGTATCGGGAACAGGGCGAGATGCTCTTTGCCCACTTTGGACTGACCGGACCTTTGGTGCTGTCGGCCAGTGCCAATATGCAAAAGGGAAATGTGTCCGACTACCGGCTCACCATCGACTTAAAACCGGCCTTGACCATGGAAGAGCTGGACAGCCGTCTGCTCTCCGACTTTGCCAAATACAGCGGCAGAGACTTCTGCAATGCCCTGGACGATCTTTTACCCAAGCGGCTGATCCCCTGGGTCATTCGTGTATCCGGGATCCCGGAGCGGTGCAAGACCTCGGCCATCACCAAGGTGCAAAGACAGAGGCTGGCAGAGACCCTGAAGGCACTGCCGTTCACACCCACGAAATTTCGTCCCATGGAAGAAGCCATTGTGACCTGCGGCGGCGTGGACGTGAAAGCCGTGTCCCCGAAGGATATGATGCTGAAGGCCTACCCCGGCGTGTTCTGCGTAGGGGAGCTGCTGGATCTGGATGCCTATACCGGCGGCTACAATCTGCAGATCGCCTTTTCCACCGGTGCGCTGGCCGGCGAAGGAGCGGCACGGTTTGTGGTGGATAGTGAAGAATGAATAGTGAAAAGTGAAAAATGCATAATTGCGGTGGAAAACCTACGGGTTTCTGCTGGATCTATTTGAAATAGGAATGTGTATGAAATTAAGTGATTTGCGTGTCGCATTGGACGGACCAAGCGGCGCAGGAAAGAGCACCATTGCCCGAAGGGTCGCCGAGAAGACCGGGCTGATCTATGTGGACACCGGTGCGCTGTATCGTACCGTAGGCCTTTGGGCGATCCGGCATAACGTGGCTGCGGACGACACCGACGGCATTATTGCACTGCTGGATAGTCTGCAGATCCGGCTGACCTGGCAGGACGGCAAACAGGTGGTGCTGCTGGACGGCAAAGATGTGGGAGATGCGATCCGTACACCGGAGGCTTCCCGATACGCTTCGGCGGTGTCCAGGATCCCGGCGGTGCGGCAAAAGCTGCTGGATATCCAACGGTCCTTGGCGGAAGCCGGCGGCGTCATCATGGACGGTCGGGACATCGGCACTGTCATCATGCCAAACGCAGAGGTCAAGATCTTTATGACCGCTACCCTGCCGGCCCGCGCCAAACGGCGGTTCTTGGAGCTGACCGAAAAAGGCATGGACGTGACCTACGAGGACGTGCTTGCCGATATGGAAAAGAGAGACAAAAACGACAGAGAACGAGAGACCGCTCCCTGTGTTCCGGCAGAAGACGCCATTATATTTGTAAACGACGACTACGGCATTGCAGAATCGGCAGAGTATATTATCGAAAGAATGAAAGAGGAGATAGAGGGCAAATAAGAAATTAGAAATCAGCCATTGGAAATCAGAATGCATATGCTTTTGACTTCTGCCTTCTAACTTCTTACCTCTCACTTAAAAAAGACATGAGTTTTTATCGCACCATATACAAGATCTTTTCGGCACCGGTCAGCTGGGTGTATCGGCTGCGTGCGGTCGGCGTGGAGAATATCCCCAAGGACGGCTGCATTCTGGCGTCCAACCACACCGCCTTCTCCGATGTGCTGATCCTTTCTGCAGCAGCCAGACGACAGGTTCGGTATATGGCGAAAAAGGAGCTGTTCAGGATCCCACTGCTGTCCCAGCTGATCACGGCACTGGGCGCTTACCCGGTGAACCGTGGCGGTGCCGATGTGTCCAGCATCAAGCGCACCATCCATATGCTGGAGGAAGGGGAGCTGATCGGTATCTTCCCACAGGGACATCGCTACGGCGGTGTAGACCCTCGTACGACTCCGGTAAAAGGCGGCGTAGGCATGATAGCCTATCACACCCATGCCAGCGTCCTGCCGGCTTACGTGGACTCCAAACGAGGCAAGACCGGGATCTTCCGGCGCAATACCGTCATCTTCGGCGAACCCATTCCCTATGACGAGCTGGGCTTTGTCAACGGCGGTGTCAAGGAATACCAGCGAGCTGCCGAGATCGTCTTCCAGAAGGTGTGCGCTCTGAAGTACGGCGAGACAACAGAGACATCCACCGAAACCACACCGGAGGAGGACGCATGACCATCACCATCGCCAAGGAAGCCGGCTTTTGTCCCGGTGTGCGCCGTGCAGCCGATACGGTGGAGAAGATCCTGCAGGAAGCCGAGCCCGATCGCCACGTGTACACCTTAGGTCGCCTGATCCACAACGATGCCTATTGTGCCCATCTGGAAAGCTTAGGCTGCGGCGTCATTGGCCGTGAGGATGTGGAGGACGTGATCCGGCGTGCGGAGAATGGGGAAAAGATCACCGTGGTCATTCGGGCCCATGGAGAGCTGCAGCCCATTCTGGACAGCCTGAACGACTGCGCTGCGGCCAACGAAGGGTTCACGCTGGTCAACTGCACCTGCCCCTATGTGGAGCGTGTGCGGCAGATCGCACGGGAAAATTCCGGTCCGGATCGCCTTTTTGCCCTGCTGGGTGCCGCAGATCACCCCGAAGTGGAGGGGATCATGAGCTGTGTACGGGGGCCAGGCGTGGTTTTTGGCTCCGCCGACGAACTCGATTTGTGGATAATGACGAATTCCTCTGTGCAAGATGTCCTAAAATATGGGGCAATAGCTGTGCAAACTACACAGAAATGTACGGAATGGAAAAAAACTATAAAAAATTTCAAAAAGCTATATACAAACGCAGAAATTTTTGATACAATATGTAGTGTGACTGAAAACAGGCAAAAAGAAGCTGTAGGGCTTGCCAAGCAGTCTGACATGGTGGTGGTCATCGGTTCACCCACCAGCTCCAACTCACGGAAGCTGGCGCAGGTCTGCCGGGAGTATTGCCAGACAGTGCTGTTTGTAGACGGCTCCGGGTCTCTTCGGGAAAATATGCATCCCGGGCCCTATCATAAAGTTGCAATAACTGCCGGTGCATCGACGCCGGACAGTGTAATACAGGAGGTATATGAAACCATGAATGAGCACGAAAACTTTGCTGAAATGCTCGAAGCATCCATCAAAACTTTAAATACAGGAGACATCGTAGAGGGTGTAGTCATTGCCGTATCGAACAATGAGATCCATCTGGATCTGGGTTCCAAGGCTACGGGTGTGCTGACCCATGACAAGGCCACCGACGATCCTTCCGCGAAGCTGGAAGACCTGTACAAGATCGGCGACGTGGTAAAGGCCAAGGTCGTAAAGGTATCCGACATCGATGGTCTGGCTACCCTGGACAAGACCCGTGTGGACGCTGAATCCAACTGGATCGCGATCCTGAACGCCTTTGAGACCGGCGAAGTTATGGAAGGCAAGATCGTGGACGTTGTTAAGGGTGGTGTGATCATTTCCCTGAACGCCGTTCGCGTATTCATTCCTGCTTCCCAGACCGGTATCCCGAAGGATGGCGACCTGTCCGTTCTGCTGAACACCAACCAGAAGGTCCGCATCATCGAAGTAAAGCCGGAGCGCAAGAGAGCGTACGCTTCCATCCGTTCCGTACTGCGGGAAGAAAGAAAGGCCAGAGAGGCTGCTTTCTGGGCTTCCATCGAAGAAGGCAAGGAATACGACGGCGAAGTAAAGAGCCTGACTTCCTTTGGTGCCTTTGTGGACCTGGGTGGCGTAGACGGTATGGTACATACCTCTGAGCTGTCCTGGAAGCGGATCCATCATCCCAGCGAAGTGGTTTCCGTTGGTGACAAGATCCACGTATACGTGAAGTCCTTCGACCAGGAAAAGGGTCGTATTTCCCTGGGCTACAAGACCGAGGAAATGAACCCCTGGAACATCTTCGTGAACCAGTACAAGGAAGGCGACGTGGTGGAATGCCGCATCGTAAGCCTGATGCCCTTTGGTGCCTTTGCTGAGATCGTTCCCGGCTGCGACGGTCTGATCCACATCAGCGAGATCGCTGACCATCGGATCGCTAAGCCCGAAGAAGTTCTGGAAGTTGGTCAGGTAGTGAACGCACAGATCACCGCTATCGACCTGGACAACCGTCGGATCAGCCTGTCCATCCGCGCTCTGCTGGAAACCGAAGCTGACGACAACTACGACGACGCTGAATAATCGCTGTCGTACATAACGCAAGACGATATAGTGGAGGGAATGGCCGGAGCTGTCATGCCCTCCGCTTTTTGTTTTGGTAAAATCCAATTTGTAGTGAGGCTATTTCGTGAAACTGAATATGACAAGGCTGTGTGCGCTCCTGCTGTGTGCTGTGGTGCTCTACAGCTGTGCCCCTGCTGTACCGGCGGAGACCTGGTCGATCCCAGCGGACCAAGCTGCCCTGCAGGAGGACATCCGCTACATCATCCACGCCGCCGGGGACATC
>CAZLED010000101.1:0-7820 GCA_964558485.1 uncultured Ruminococcus sp.
CGGAGGAAGACGAGGTGGCAAGGTCACACACCGATGCCGATGCAGCACCGGCGGAAACCATGCCGCTGCCACACTTCTTACGCCAAGGAGACGCACCGTTGACCGCAGCCCAGCGTGGAACGGCGACCCACCAGTTTTTGCAGTTCATGGATCTGCAGCGGCTGGCAACGGAAGGCGTACAGGCAGAGCTGACCCGGCTGGTGGAGCAGCATTTCTTAGACGAAAAAACCGCCGGTGGTGTCTACGTGACCCACATCCAGCGGTTCCGGGAAAGCGATCTGTTCCGGCGTATGTGTGCTTCTCCCCTGTGCCACCGGGAATTCCGGTTCAATGCGCCACTGCCTGCCAGTCGGTTCACGAACGATCCGGTGCTGCAGGAAAAGCTGGCAGCGGAGGACGTGCAGCTCATCGTACAGGGTGTGGTGGACTGCGTATTTCGGGAGCCGGACGGCACACTGACCCTGGTGGACTACAAGACGGATCGTCCCACAGCCGAAGCAAGACGGGACCCTGCCATGGCCAAAGCCCAGTTTCTCACCCGGCATGGCGAGCAGCTTTCGCTCTACCGGGAGATCTGCAGCCAGCTCTTTGGCGAGACGATCCACAAGGCGCTGCTGTACAGTACGGTGCTGGGAGAAGAGATCTGCATGGACGAATGAAAAATACGTCAACGCTGATCAAGGTTGCACTGAAAAAGAACACTGTATCCTTTTTGGAAAATACAGTGTTCTTTTGTTGTCTTTATGGTCGCATAAAACTTTAGGAAATTCTCAGGAGTTAGGTTACCTAACTCGGTGGGTTGGATTTCTCTCCTGCTCAGCTGCATGGTATTCCTAATCCACATCCGATACAAATACCCAATCCAGGTCGTAGTCTTCGTGGATGATGGTGTCGTCCATGACGAAGAAGGCATCCTCTACGTCCACGTTGCCAGAGCCAAAGTGCATCTCCTCCTCGTTGTACTGTCCCCGGTAGACCGCCACGTGGATGTGGGCGCCGGAGGAGTTGCCGGTGGTGCCGCTCTGGTAGAAGTATTCGCCCTGGGTCAGCATTTGTCCCACGGTCAGGTTGTCGATGTTGTCGTCGTGCATGAACAGCACTGTCATATAGTCGTAGCTGCCGTCCGCATACCGCACCTTGTCCGCAGACTGGATTCAGACGCCGTTGCACAGCACCTCCCCTACGTCCTTCCGCACGATCTGCGCATTGAACGGGGCAAAGGCCATACCGCCGGTGGGCTGGATATCCAGTGCATTCTGTTCCATATGAGAATAGTCGTCGTAGGCGCCCTGGGTCACACGCATGGAGCTTGCCGGGAACAGCGCCAGATCCTGTCCGGCACTGTTGGTGATGCCCTGTCGTTCCAGGGTCCAGGCAGTACCATTTGTGGCTGTCAGCTGCAGACTGCTGCCGGCACTGCCACCGGTCAGGTACATTTCGGCACCGTTTTTGTCACGGGTCACAAACTGCCAGGTGCCGTCGTCGCTGTGGCGGATGGTGAATTCCAGTGCATTCCGAGAGGTCTCCCGGTACACGCCGATGCTGTTGCCGCTATTGGCCTGACCCAGCAGTCGGAAGAAACCACCATGGCTGCAGGCTGCATAGACCAGATAGGTACCACGCTCTGTCCGTTCCAGGCGATAGGATTGGCTGATGTCCCCGGTCTCCTGCCAGGTACACACGCCAAGGCCTTCGTAATCCCGGTTGGGTCCGTCTGCCAGCACGTTCATGACCAATCCGTTGCCGCCGCTCATGCGAATGGTATAATATCCATCCGGCACGATCCATTCTGCCGAATAGCCAACGGCATCCAGATAGGTCTTGGTCTCCGCTTTGTTCGAGGACCACAGCAGGAACACCGCATCGGTATAGGACAGCTTGCCACCTGCCACCTGTACCTCGGAGAGCATCTGGGTAGAGCCCTTTACGTTGGCACGGAGGGTATTGTACATGGCCACCACTGCATTTCCACGGGTCAGGGGTTCGTCCGCATCGGTGACACAGATCCCGGCAAATCGTGCCTTCTCTGCCGCATTGAGCAGGTTGTAGTCGCCGTCTCCCATGCGGAAGCCCAGTGCATACAGCATCCAGCTCATGAAGGTCTCCACGGACGCCGGCGATTGGGGCTGAAATTTGCCTGTGGTAGCCGTTTCTATCAGGCCACAGCTATAGAGGTATCCCACGTAGCCGCTGGCCCACTCCGGTACATCGGAGAAGGGATGGCTGTAGGTGCCGGACAGAACCGCATCCTCCATGCCCATGAGCCGCACCGCTAAGACCGCACCTTCCAGCCGGGTCAGGTCTCGCTGCAGGTCGAAGGTGATGCTGCCGTCCTTGCCTGTACCGGTGCCGGTGAGCATATCCAGGTAGTACAGCCGCAGCGCAGCATCGTCTTCCCCCAATGCGATACCGGAGCGGATGGACGTATCGATGGTGCTGCCAATGAGCTGACCGCGCAGCAAGGAAGCAGAATCCACCGCCGGAACCGCAGCAAGCGTAGGCAGCATGAGTAGCACGCTCACCAAAACACCGGCGGCCAATTTCATACACGTACGCCGCATACGTGTATGCCGCATACGTGTATGCCGCACACCATTATTTTTATAAAACAAATGCATTCGTTTGTATCCCATTCTGCAGTCAACACAGATCGACCTTGCGCAGCGTTGACTTATAGTACTTGACAAAACCGGGCAGCATGTCCCGGCTTTTTCCACATACTATTATACGCCAAAACCTTGCGTACGTCAAGAGGCAACGGCAAGATTTCCCGGATTTTTTTGCAATTTCTTGAACGGCTCTGCAAACACGAACGAGATTTGTGAAATTTGCCGAAAGGATTTCCAGATAATGGGGCGTTTTACAGCAATAGAGCAAAGAACATAGATAATGGCTCTCACTGGTAGATAAAGTTCTCCAGAATCACCGGCTCTCCTGCGTACCGCACAGCCAGCTTCTCCCACGCTCCTGTGTCTACATCGATCACGTAGGTATCCGATGTACTGTAGAATGCATCGGGAAGACAGGAGGTAAAGCTGACTTTTCTGTCCCCAACCGGAAGAAGCGTCAGGTTGTTGTAATATTCTGCCGTATGGGGGAACAGGATCCGCATCTCACCGGTAGACAGGTTGTAATAACAAATATCGTCACAGCTACCGACCCACTCATAATAGGTCACAAAGCATACCTCGTCTTCGGATACCCAATCCACACGGCCGATGCACGCTTCGTCAGCCTGGCTATAGACCATTTGCTTTTCCTGGGTCTCCACATGGTACGTCCAGATCCCTGCGGCTACCCATAATGGCGTGTGTTCTCCCGGCGCACTATTTCGATCTAAGAAAGCACTGTACACGATCGTTTTCCCATCCACAGAACAACGGGGTGCGGAATATGTGACATACATACGATTGTTGATCGTACTTAGGTCAAATTCCCGCACCCCGCCATAGGCTTCATAGATTTCTTTCAGATCGTCTTCATCCATGTAGTAGAACCAGCATTCGTTGTATTCGTTGGGTTCTTCTACCCATTTCACCGGCCACTCTTTTCCGCTTCCCGGGGAAACAAAGGGCTCCACGTCCACGTCTGCATACTCCACAGCGCGCACATTCCAGGCATCCCCGGTATCTACCCGTGTGATCTCTCCGGTATCCGTTTGGATATACTCAATCGTTTGCAAAAAGTTGTTGGTATTGTTATGGATATACAAAAGGGAGACATTGTCCGGCATCCAGGAAATTTTGATGATCTCGTTACGGTATTCCATATCATCAAAAAAAGCCCGGGTCTCACCGGTCTGCATATCCAATACTTCCACATACCGAATGGTATAGGAATCGCTCCATGTGGTATACGCCAGCTTGGTATCGTCTGCCGACAGTGCCGCATAGTTGTCCGGTGTCACATCCGGCAGTTCCTGAATGACCTCGTATTCCCATGTATCGGTATCATACGCCACAGCCACACTGCCGCCGTTTCCGTCACTGAGCAGTCCGACCACACAACCCACAGGCTCTGTCACAGCGGCTATTTCATCCGGGAAGTCACTTTCGCTTTCCACCACAGGCAGTGTCTCGGATATCGTTTCCGGCAAAGCAGGATCGCTCGTACCGGTACAGCCACTGCATACAAGAACACAACCGGATAGGAGAAGGGATAATCGTTTTGTTGCTGTTGTCATATTATGCTCCTTTCCAAAACAAAAACAAAATGTTATCTTTCGGCAAAGATGTCCTACCCCCGTTGTCTTGCTTATATTGTATACCACACCATTCCCTCTGTCAATATCGCATACGGTTGTTTACTTATTTTTTACACACCATCTTATTTTTGTTCTTCTGTAAAAAAGCAAAAGCTCCACAATTGTAAAATTATCAACTGTGGAGCTTTTGTTTTCTATTTACTTTTCAATCGCACAACATAGAGCGAGATGGATCGTTTGCGATCTATGCTGTATGTTATTCTCGCTCAATAGCAGCCGTGCGGGTCTGTGCAGCCTTCAGTCTGTCTGCGTCAAACTTTACCCGTCTGTCAAAGGCGTAGATACCGTTCTTTTCCTGGTATACGTCGGTGAGCTGGGTGTAGCAGTAGGCACACATCTTGGGGTTGTCCAGCAGTACCTTGGTCAGGCCTTCGAAGCGTTCGTAGTATTCCTCCAGGGTCTTGGGTGCGGTACCGTAGCCCCAGGCCGCTTCCTTACCTTCGTCCAGGTTCCAGTAGATGCCGCCGAACTCGGATACAAAGTAGGGCTGCCCTTCGATGTAGGGAGTCTCCTTGCCGGGGAAGTTTTCCCAAACGGGACCTTCGCCGGTGGCCAGACCACGATGGTGTTCTTCCAGCTTGGCAGGATCCTGTTCGTAGTCGTGTACGTCGAAGATGTCGGTGCGGGCGTGTACGTATCCGGAGGAGTCGATGATGGGACGCATGGGGTCGATGGCACGGGTCGCATCGTATACCGTGGTGAATACCCGGAAGTTCCGGTTCACGCCGGTCTCGTTGAAGGGACACCAGCCCACGATGGCAGGATGGTTGTAGTCTCTTTCCATCTCGCACAGCCATTCGGGCAGGATGGACAGCAGAGAAGCCGGATTGGATTCGTCCAGACCCCAGTTGGGGAATTCGCCCCACAGCAGATACCCGGCGTGGTCAGCATGGTACAGCAGTCTGGGTTCGAAGACCTTCATGTGCAGTCTGGCACCGTTGAAGCCCACGGCCATGGACATTTCCACGTCCTTCTTCAGGTCTTCGTCGGTGGGAGCGGTGTAGATGCCGTCCGGGTAATAACCCTGGTCCAGCACCAGTCTCTGGTATACCGGCTTGCCGTTGATCTCGATGGCGTAGCCGTTGACACGCACGTCACGCATACCGAAGTAGCTCTGTACGGTGTCCTTGCCGGCGGTCACGGTCAGGTCATACAGGTTGGGCTCACCCACGCCCCACAGCTTGGGATCGGGAATGGACAGGTGCAGCTTGGCGTGCTTGCCGGAAACCTTGGCCTTGCCGCAGGTCACCTTTTCACCGGCGAAGGAAACGCAGGCGGTCACTTCGTCGATGTCGCAGGACTTGCCTTCCAGGGACACTAAGATCTCTACTTCTTCGTTCCAGATGTCGGGTGTGATCTTCAGGTTCTTGATGTAGCTGTTCGGCACATATTCCATCCAGACGGTCTGCCAGATACCGGTGCAACGGGTGTAGCTGCAACCGCTGTTGTAGTAGCTGTAGTATACCTGCTTCCCGGTGGGCTGGAGGGAGCTGCGACCGTTGTCCTCGGCAAACACAGCGATGGTGTTTTCGCCGGCCTGTACAGCGTCGGTCACGTCGAACACGAAGGGCGTGTAGCCGCCGGTGTGGTCGCCCACCTTCTTGCCGTTTACAAATACTTCACTGTAGTAGTCCACAGCACCGAAGTGGAGTAAGATCCGACCGCAGCAAGGGCACCAGTTTTCCGGCAGGGTCACGGTGCGGCGGTACCAGCAGGCGGCGATGAAGTCCACGTATTCGATCCCGGACAGCTTGGATTCCGGTACGAAAGGCACGTTGATCTCGTGGGTGTAGGCTTCGGCGGGTGCTTCCCACATTTTCCGTTCTCTGCCGGAGTTACCAAAGTCAAAGGCAAAAGCCCACTTGCCGTTCAGATTGAGCCAGTTGTCCTCCCGGACCAGTGTCGGTCTGGGATATTCAGGACGCGGAATGTTTGTCATGATGTATTCTCCTTTTTGGGAAATGAGACCCTATGTTCCATAGGATCCTACGATTTTTCAACTGTCATAGATCTCTCGGCGATGACCAACCGAAATGACCAGGATGACGACACGCTCGTCCTGCAGCTCGGCTAAGATCCGGTAATCGCCTACCCGGTACCGCCATTGTCCGACCCGATTGGCCGTCAACGCTTTCCCGTGGAGCCGTGGATCCTCGCAGCCTTCCAGATTCTTTCGCATCCAGCCGGTGAGCAGGGCCGCCGTGTGCTTGTCCATTTTTTTCAGCTGCTTCATCGCTTCTTTGGATAAAACAACCTGCCACTTCATGAGAGCCCAAGCTCCCGTTCGGCTTCGTCCAAGGTGTAGGTGGTGGGATCTTCCCGGAAGGCTGCCATTGCCTTTTCGTACGCAGCAAGGTCATATTCGTCCTCGATCCGTTCCAACACCGACCGGCGCAGCAGCTCCGATACGCTGATCCCACACAACTTGGCATACTGTCGGATCAGGTCCGCTTCCGCATCATTCAATCGCATGGATATGGTCATATACAGCACCTCCTTTATCTATAATACATTGTATTACATCCACCTCTATTTTGTCAATAGGCACACGAAAAAATTCCGATTTTTTTCACATTCTGCACACACGATCAATACCGTTCATCGGTATACACGCCCGATATACCCATGTCAAAATACACCTGCTGTGCCTCGGTACCGTTGACCGTATGCACATACAGCGGCACGCCGGAACCAAGCATTCCCGCCACGTAGCCGTCCACGTCGCACAGCTCGTAGGCAAAGGTGTAGCCCAGCAGTGGATGGGTCTGGGCAAAGGCGGTCAGTGCCTTGGTGTCGGTCTTGCTGTTCCAGTCCAGGCGATACAGGGTGTAGATGATATGCCCAAACCCGGCTTCCCGAACGGCGTCGTATTCGCTGCCATCATAGATCTGGACGATGAACCGGTCGATAAGCGCCGGATAGTCGGCGGCGATCTTGGCGGCTCCTTCGGTATTGCGATCCTTGATGTCCGTGACGATGTACAGATCCGGGTGCTCCGTCATATAGTCGGCCAGCGAATCCAGCCACAGCGGCGTGTACCGGTCGTAGATCTGACAGGCCTGGAACTCTGCCAGGGTCAGTGCCGTGCCGTCTGCCGGGATCGCCGAAGTATACTGCCGGTACCAGTCGTGGATGCAGGCCAGCTCTCCGTCGGCAGTGAACTGGAAATCGATCTCCACGTAGCGGCACCCGGCGTCGTAGGTCCGCTCCAGCGCTTCCAGACTGTTGGAGCCTGCCATGCCATCGATGTCCCCGGCGGCGTGGATGATGTAGCGGATGTCCTCCTGCAGGGCAGCTTGCTCCGCCGGGATCGACCATGTTTCTGTCGATGCAGCAGGGGCACAGCCGCAGAGCACCACTCCACATAGCAGGAGCGCACACAGCTTGGTCATTTTTTGTTTCACGAAATAGCCTCCCAACGAATTGGAACCCACAAGAACAAACAAAAAGCGGAGGGCATGACCGGCTCCGGCCATTCCCCCCACCATATTTGTCTTGTGCTATGTACGACAGCGATTATTCAGCGTCGTCGTAGTTGTCGTCAGCTTCGGTTTCC
>CAZLED010000102.1:0-7765 GCA_964558485.1 uncultured Ruminococcus sp.
TACTACGAGGAGGACGACGAAGAGAACACCATCACCCTGGTGACGACCCTGCGCAACGACGTGTTCGGCGGCTACATCAGCAAGGAATCTCCGGTGGGCAAGGCGATCATGGGACACCGGGTAGGCGAACGGATCATGGTGCAGGTCAACGATATGATCAGCTACCCGGTGGTGATCAAAAAGATCGAAAAGGGTGAGGACGACCCGACGCTGAAGATCCAGCAGTATTGATCCCCGTGGATACGGCGACCGCCATTTCTTCCAAAAATTTCACAAATCCGCTTGCAAGTATCGATAGAATGTGGTATACTATTCCCACAAGCATCCTATAAGGGAGATAACACCATGAAACATACACGATTTATATCCATTTTGTTGGCACTGCTGCTGACCCTGCCTGCACTGACCGCCTGCGGACAGGACGCCGGAACGACACCGGATACCGCAGGAGACACCGACACCACCGCCGATACCACGGTGACCGTACAGGAGACGGAGCCGGCCTACGTCTATCCCGAAGCAGATTTGGGTGGACGCACCCTGTCCGTCTTGAACATCGACTCCTATTGGGGTATGCACATCGATCTGGATGTGGAGGAGACCACCGGGGAAGCGCTGAACGATGCCATCTACGACCGGAACCGGCTGGTGGAAGAAAAGTTCAACTTCCTGCTGCACGACGACAAATTTGTGTCCAACAACAATCTGGGTGCCACCACCGATGCCGCCAAAAAGGAAGTCCAGTCCGGAGAAGACACCCATGCGGCGCTGTACATCCGGGACGACAACCTGATGAATTTCCATATGGAGAACCTGCTGCAGGATCTGTCCACACTGCCCCAGCTGCACCTGGACGAAGCCTGGTGGGACGCCAACTACAACAGCGTGGCGCAGATCGGCGATTCCATTTTGGGAGCAGCCGGAGACGCACACCTGATGGGCTATGACAGCTCCTGGTGCGTGTTCTTCAATGAAGATATCCTGAAAAACAACGGTCTGGATATGCCCTACGATCTGGCAAGAGAAGGCAAGTGGACCTTTGACAAGCTGAACGAATATGCCAACGCCGTGGCGCAGGTGGACGTGACCCAGGCAGACTGGACCAACGGCGGCAATGCGATCTACGGAATGGTGACCCATCCGCACGCACCGGACAAGTTCATCTTCAGTATGGGCAACGATTATGTGACCAAAACGGCCGACGGCAAGCTGTCCTTCTCCATTGAAACGGAGCAGTTCTACGGCACCGTGGAAAAGCTGGTATCGCTGCTGGCCGAAAAGAGCGTGACACTGCCCGGCAACTCCTCTGACTTCAGCGAGGACAAAGGATATGTGTACGCCTTCATGAACAGCTATGCCGCCTTTCTGACCGCCGAGGTAAAGACCGCCAACAACATCCGGGATATGGAGGACACCTTTGGGATCCTGCCCTTCCCCAAGTATGACGAAGCCCAGGAAAGCTATCGCACGCCGCTGATGTACGGGCTGCTGGTCATGACGATCCCCACCACCAACGGCCATGCCGAGGAGACCGCTATGGTCATGGATGCCCTGGCCTACGAAAGCAGTCAGTCGGTAGTGCCGGTGTATTTTGACAATACGGTGGCCCACAAGGGTCTGCGGAACGAGAACTCTGTGGAGATGCTGGAGATCATGAAGTACAGCCGGAGCGCCGACATTGCGGTGGTCTACGGTTGGAACAGCGACCTGGCCGCCACCATCCAGAGCAACGTCTTCGCCGGGAAGGCAGACGCCGCATCTGTAGTAGCCTCCAAGAAGACCGCCATTTTGACGGAGATCGAGGAATTTACGGCACTGCTGGGGCAGTAAATCGAAATATAAAAAAGCAGGCTATGGTATCTGTATACCTTTCCTGCTGCCGGGATACACTACCCATATACCCTTCTATTTTGACTGTTCACATGATTTTCACGATTTCGCTATTGCAATTTTGTAAATTTATGGTATACTTATAGCGTAAGGAACGGCCGCAGCACAGGAAATGCGGTCCTATGCCAAACGTTATCATGCCCTTTCGTTTGAGGGTAGGAATGGAGGATATTTATGGAAAACAAGAAGAACTGTTCTCTGAAGGCCATTTTCACCGTTATCGGTGCCGTTGTCAGCATCGCCGCTCTGTGCATCGTTCTGTACAATGTCTTCAAGAAATATTTCAAGATCACCTTTGTCTGCGATGGCGACTGTGACTGCTGTGACGGCTGCGACGAAGAATGCTTCGAAGACGACTGCGAAGGCTACGAACCCATCTGCTGCTGCCAGGACGACGAAGACGCCGCCGAAGACGAAGACGCTGAATAATGTGGTATCAAGGATCTGCCTGTGGTCTACCAACGGTGGGTCCTTTTTGCGTGCCCGTTTTTTCAAACATACCTATTTCCATTTTCGACTTCCCTCTTGTAATTTGTCCCGTTCTGTGGTACAATACTGCTATACTTTTTGTCAACTGAGGTCATACCTATCATGTTTTCCTTTACTTCTCTTTTGTCCACCAGCATCACCCTGTTTCTGCTGCTGGCGGCCGGATACCTCTGCGGTCGGCTGAAGATCGTGGACGAGGTGTCCTCGAAAAATCTCTCTACCCTGATCGTTCAGGTGGGGCAGCCGTTTCTGATCATCAACTCTCTGATCGGGCTGGAATTCACTGCCGAAAACCTGAAGACCGGGCTGCTGGTCCTGGTGCTGGGTCTGGGAATGCACATCCTGCTGGCGGCGCTGGCGTACGTAGGTGCCCTGCCCATCAAGGGTCTGGACGAACGCAAGCTGGCAGAATTTTCCATGGTCTTCACCAATTGCGGCTTCATCGGCTTCCCCATTCTGGAGTCCATCTTCGGTGCCAAGGGACTGTTCTACGGCGCCTTCTACATCATCAGCTTCCACCTGTTCACCTGGACCTGGGGCATCGTGATCTTAGCTCGGAAGCGGGACGACATCAAGCTGACCCTCAAAAAGGCGCTGGTCAATTTCGGCACCATCCCCAGCCTCATCGGGTTTGCCCTGTTCATCTCCCGGATCCCACTGCCCACGGCCATCACCTCCTTCACCGGCTACCTGGCGTCCCTGTGTACCCCCATCGCCGTGATCATCACCGGTGCGAACCTGGCACGCCGCAGCCTGAAGAAAATGCTGACCTCGCCGCTGGTGTACTACGTGAACCTGTGGCGGCTGGTGATCATTCCCATGGTGGTCACCACCTTCCTGTGGCTCATCGGCATACCGGACGAATTTGTGGTGTTCAGCTGCGTCATGGCTGCCATGCCCACTGCCGCCGTCACCACCATGTTCGGCGAAATGTACGGCATCCAACCGGGACTGGCAGCGGAATTCGTAGGCAGTACCTCCGTGCTGTGTACCGCTACGCTGGTGCCTGTGATCACCTATGCGGCCTGGCTGGTGGGGATGCTGTGAGGGAGATGCAGGGTCGTTTTCTCCAATGAATCAGCGTTAACAAAAAAGTACACCGCACCCTCTTGACAAAGGAAATGCGGTGTGGTACAATATAGGTAGCAAATTGATTCCAGATTTGTGATCAACCATATGGCGTGTTTTCCTGTGGTGGTGCGCAGGATACTAACCAAAAATAAAAACCATCGGGGCTTCCGGTGGTTTTTTGTTTTTGCATATAGGTTGCATTTTACTTCAGAAAGTGATATAATACACATTGTAGCGCACCAGGAAGGTTGATCAAAATGGAATTGATTTGCATTGTAATCTCTACCATCGCTACTGTATACATGGCATGGTGTGCTTACAAAGACCATAAGCAGGATAAGTAATCCTCAAACATAATAAAACGAGCATACAACAGCGGAGCGAGTAGGAGGGAATGCACCACATCCCTTGCGCTACATACTCCAAAGAAATAACAGGTCGAAAGTGTTCGCTGTTGTACCGCTGTTTTATCCCAAGAAAGTCATCGTTTCGGCGGTGGCTTTTTTGGTTTATTTCTCTTTTTCTTTTTCTTCGATGCGCATCCCGGCCAGCAGCTTTACAAAGCTCCACATCATTTGCTTGCCTTCCGGTGGCAGCTCCCGGACCGTGCGGATCATGGCACCCATGGTCTTCATCGTGCCTTCGGTCAGGTCGGTTACAGTACGGGCATTGTTGGCTTCTAAGATCCGGAAGAACACCTCTGTGAAGGTGCGTCTGTCCGCCGGGGTCATGTTGGACAGCCAACGACGCATCCGCTCGCCACCTTCCACCGCTTCCTTGGACAGCGCCTCCTCTCGGACAAAGGAGGGACCCAAGATCTGCCAGGAGAAGGGATCGTGCTGCAATAGGCGCATATGGTTGCTGCGGATCACCTCATAAGGGCCACTTTGTTCCAGCAGCATCCCCACGATGGAGGATTGGGGCAGCAGTGTCAGCAGCTTGTCCTCCATGGCGTGGTAGGCAGGGGAGTCGATCATATCCTCGGTAAATCCCGGACCATCGTTGCTGTAGGCCCGGACGATCCGTTCCCGAACCCCATCCTTGGCGTGTACGGCTCCATAGATGGCAAGGTTGCCGCCTTTGGAGTGACCACCCAGCCGGATGTCCCCACGATAGAGACTGCCCACCTCGTTGACATAATTGGCAGCGGCCTGTTGGCTGGGCGTTGGGGTACAGAAGCTCAGCTGAAAATCCTCATGCCAGCCCACCAGCGTGTCGTCCGTGCCCCGAAAGGCAATGAACAGGCTGTTGTCCGGCGGCGGCAACAGGAAGGTGACTGCGGCAAACTGCTTCCCGGCAGCTTCATCCAGTTCATCCCGGTAGCAGGTCACGTACACATCCCGGAACCGGACAGAATCGGCGGCCTGTCGGAACAGCTCGTTGGTAACAGCCGGGATCAGCACGCCAAAGGTACAGCCATCCGGATGGGTCTCGAAAAAGCGTTCACTGCAGGTCTCCAGCTTCACCGGCCTGCCCAGCGCATCTGCGGACACGATCTGGGAAAAGTCCACGAAGGACAGCATGGAAAAGAGCAGGTTATCCACATCATTGAAAGGCGAGGACGCAAAGGAAAGATCCCCACGCCACGCCAGGTAATCCATTAAGTTTGCCACGAAATTTCACTCCTATATAGGAAGCACGTCAGACATCAAACCTCTGCATCGATGTCTACAACTGCCAATTTCTTTCCCAGCGGTGCCAGCAACTTCATAACCGTATGCAGTGTAGGACTGGATGCACCACTTTCTAACCGTGCGATCACCGGCTGTTTTACTCCACTCATTTCTTCCAGCTTTTTCTGACTGATCCCCTTTTCCTGCCGGGCACGGATCATTTCTCCAATGATAGCAACACGAAGGTCACATTCTGCAATTTCCTCAGGTGTATATAGCTGTGTACGAACTTCTTCCCATGTAGCTGCTATGGGACTGGTATCCTGTTTTTTCATACGTATCACTCCTCCATGTTCTGCAAAAAATCAGTAAATTCTTTCTTTGCTTTTTCAATCTCACGTTTGGGCGTTTTTTGCGTTGTTTTCATAAAATGATGTAACAAAACCAATTTTCCATCACACCATGCAGCAAATAAAATTCTGTCTCGCAAAGGACGTAGTTCCCATATTTCCCCATCGAGGTGTTCGATATAAGGTTCCCCTGCCATAGTACCATATTCACTGATCACCTGTATGTATTCCTGGATCTTATTGAATTTTATTCTGCTGTCTTTATCTTTTCGCTTTCCCAAATTTTGCATATATTGCAAAACGGATGATGCATTTCGCTTGTCCTTATAAAACAAGATCTGATACATACTATCTCCTATAGTATATCCTATTGCCGTCTGTTTGTCAAGTACTTCCTCGTTATTAAAATGATTTTCATTCCCCCAGCTGTGCGATATACTCTTCCAGGCAGATCCCGGCATCGTGGATCTTCTTGGCGTGGTACCGACCCACAAAGCGCCAGTGCCAGGGCTCGAACTGGATGGAGGTGATGTCGGTCTTGTCGTCCGGGAACCGCAGGATGAAGCCGAATTTCCAAGCGTTTTCCATGAGCCATTGGTAGTGATCCGTGTACTGGAAATCCGTGGAGAAGGAGTCGTCAATGGCCATATCCACTGCAAGCCCCGTCTGGTGTTCGCTGGTGCCGGGACGTGTGGAGTAGGTCAGCACGATGGCTTCGGCTTCGGCACGGCTGAGATTGGAATTTTTTGCCATTTCGTTGGTGGTGTAGGTCTCAAACAGCATGGACTGGTAGCTGTAGGTGCGGTAGCCGCTGTTCACCTGCATCCCCGGCAGCCCGGCACTGTTCATCTCCAACAGCAGTGCTTCCAGAGATTTGGCAGCGATCTGCCGCAGCTTCTGGGTGGTGCGACCCTTGGCAGTGGCTGCTACGTCCACCAGATCCGTCGGCGCATAGTCGGCAGAGAGCGTGCTTGTGGTGTTCACCAGATCCAGGTAGCCGTCCCGGTTTTCCGGTGCCATGTACTGCTCATAGGTGGTCAGGTCGTTGGCAAAGGTCACGTTGGCCAGCTCCATGTCGATCTCTCCATCGTCGTCCGTCAGGTTGGAAGGCAGGAACGCATCTTCCTCCGGCACCGATTCGATGGGCTCCGCTGCCTTCATCCGGAAGGACGGATCCAGATAGAGCAGTACCTTGTCCTTGGCCTGCTCTTCGGTGGTCTCCGTGTCCACCAGCTTGCCCACCGCAATGGTGCCGTCGTCCACCTGGATGGACAGATTCTCCATCACATCGTTGATAAAATCCACACTGACCCAGACCTCTTCGCCAATGAGCCGGTTGGCGCCATCCAGGGGCACCTGTTGTCCGTTGACCACAGCGGTCGCCACGCCATCCGGGAAGGTCACATATTCTTCGTCCCCTTCTCCACGGCTGTCGGTGAGGGTGTCGGTATCCGCAAACAAAAACCGCCGTTCTGCTGCCGAGCCGGTCTCTGCCATACCCAGATAGTCTGCCAGATCCTGGAAGCAGAAGTAGTAAATGCCATCCACATAGGCGGTATCAAAATCCACCTTGCGCACGTCGGCACCGCCATAGGTATAGCGGATCTTTTGTTCCTTTTCTGCATCGGGCGTGGCTTGGAAGCAAAGGAGGAACAGACCGCCGGCGATCAGGGTCATGACCAGCAGCACCACGCCAAACACCGCCAATCTGCCAAGGAACACCTGCCGATTCCGTTGTCTGCGCCGTCTGGCCTCTTGTTTGCGCATCATCCGTTCCACCTCCGCCGCACGTCGTCTCTGGGCAGCCGTAGCCGCTCTCTGCCGCTGGTACGCCTGGTACTCCCGTTCGGTCATGGGATGCCGCCGGTTCCGTTCGTACGGTGGCTGCTGGCCGTACATCGGTCGGCTGTGCATCGAACTCTGTTCGTACATCGGTTGACCATGCATCGAACTTTGTTCGTGCATCGGTTGACCATGCATCGAACTCTGTTCGTGCATCGGTCGTTGGCCAGCATATTGTCCCTGTGGCGACCGTGGCGGATACGGCTGCTGCCTTCTGCCATTGTTACCCCGTGGGGGTTTATTATACCCATTTTGCATGGTCTTGTGGCTCCTTTCGATTTTTTCAAACTGCGTTTGGGTGGGGGTAAGGGGGGACCCTTTACCTAACCCCCTCCACTGCCGTTTGGTTTTTTCAACTGGCGTAGGGCTTTTGGTTTTTGTACTGGCGTACGGCGTGTTGACTCCGTGGGATTTTCCGATTAGTATCGTGGGACTGCCCTGTGCGGGCGGCACCCAAAGGGTAAGGGGGAGAAGGAAAACTTCCTCGTCAGTTTTTCTCCCCCTTACCCT
>CAZLED010000103.1:0-7734 GCA_964558485.1 uncultured Ruminococcus sp.
CATTGTATATCCGCATACTGCATACCAGTATACCGTATTTGCCCCCAAAAATCAAGGGAAAAATAGAAAAAGAAAGTAGCTACCCGTTCCCTTCTTGCTTTTGTACCCCGGTTGTGGTATACTATACCCATACCCCATCACCAAAAAGGATAATAAATATGTCATCTATCTATACACCCATCTCCGCCGACCGACTCCGGAAGCCGGACAAAGCCCCGGACATTACGCCAACCGAGCTGCCCATACGGCTGTACGGCATTGTCCGGGAATCCATCGTGGACGGGCCGGGACTGCGGTTCGTGGTCTTTGTGCAGGGCTGTCCCCACCATTGCCCCGGCTGTCACAATCCCGAAAGCCATGACCCGGACGGCGGCTTTCTCACCACCACCACCCGGATCTGGCAAAATCTCATTGGCAATCCCACCATCCGTGGCGTGACCTTCTCCGGCGGCGAACCCTTTCTCTGGGCAAAGGAACTGGCAGAGATCGGTCGGTGCGCCAACGCCATCGGCATGGACGTGATGACCTACTCCGGCTGGACCTACGAACAGCTGCTTGCCAAAGCCGAAACGGAACCGGGCGTGGGTGCGCTGCTGGACGTAACCCACTATCTGGTGGACGGCCCCTTTGTGGAAGCCAAGCGGGATCTGAGCCTGCGCTTCCGTGGCAGCCGCAACCAGCACATCCGGGACCTGACCGAAGGCGGTAAGATCCTGGACGACCAATGGGACGAGCCAAAAAGATAACAATACAAATATACCGTCTGCAAAACAGTCTGCTGTGACCATTACGAACAGGCTGTTTTTTGATGCAAAAATGCAGCCCATGATCCGATCACAGACTGCATTTTCTCATATTATATCGATCTCAAAAGCCAAATTTCTGATTTCTGACCTCTGACCACCAACTTGTTGGTGCATCTGACTTTACTTGAGCATTCCCTTCAGAATGTCCGCAGCCTGACCCAGGGCTTCTGCCACCTTGGTCAGATCCTTACCACCGGAGGTCGCACTGTCGGGACGTCCGCCACCCTTACCACCGGTCACAGCGGATACAGCCTTCAGCAGGTTCCCGGCATGGGCACCGGCAGCAATGGCATCCTTCCCGCAGGCGGCCACAAAGTTCAGCTTTTCACCCTGGCGAATGGCAAATACAGCCGTCATGTTCGGGTACTTGTCCCGCAGCGTATCGCAGAGGCTTCTGGCAGAATCCAGTGCGGTCTCACCCAGATCCCCGGCGATGAGCTTCACAGCCCCCACTTCTACAGCACCCTGCAGAATGTCGTCCAGCTTGGAAGCAGCCATCTTGGCGTTCAGAGTCTCGATCTCCTTCTTGGCAGCAGACAGCTCCGCCATCACGGCACCGGCACGTCCGGCCACTTCGTGTACGTTCTGTGCCTTCAGTGCCTTGGCAGTTTCGTGGAGCATAGCGTCCTTTTCGGCCAGCAGACCCAGCACGCCCATGCCCGTTACGGCTTCGATACGGCGTACACCGGCGGCCACAGAGGATTCGCTGACCACCTTGAACAGACCGATCTTGCCGGTGTTGTCGCAGTGGGTACCACCACACAGCTCGGTGGAGAAGTCGCCCATCTTGACCATACGCACCTCAGAACCGTACTTTTCGCCGAACAGTGCCATAGCACCGGCGGCCTTGGCGGTCTCGATGTCGGTGACAGTGGTGTCGATGGCGTTGGCAGCCAGAATGTGCAGGTTCACCAGCGCCTCTACCCGGTTCAGCTCTTCGGTGCTCAGTGCCTGGAAGTGGGTGAAGTCGAAGCGGCATCTCTGGTCGTCTACATAGGAACCGGCCTGCTCTACATGGGTGCCCAGCACGGTACGCAGTGCAGCCTGCAGCAGGTGACAAGCGGAGTGGTTTCTGCGGATGGCATCTCTGCGGGCATCGGAAATGTCGGCAGTCACCTCGTCACCCACATGGATACAGCCACCAGCCACGGTGCACAGGTGCAGGTACACGCCGTCGGTCTTCTTGGTATCGTATACGGTCAGCAGGTTTTCGTCCTTGTAGAGGTTACCGGTGTCGCCTACCTGACCACCACCTTCGCCATAGAAGGGCGTCTTATCCAGCACGATGGTGCAGTCCCCTTCGGAGATCTCGTCCACCAGGGTATCCTCAGCCAGGATCGCCAGCACCTTGCAGCCGCTGGTACGATAGTCGGTGTAGCCGGTGAAGTTGGTCTTGGGCAACCCTTCCAGCAGGTTCTTGGAGGCATCGCTCCAGCCGGAGATATTGGCTCTGGCTTCTCTGGCACGGACCTTCTGCTGCTGCATGAGCATCTTGAAGGTATCCTCGTCCACGTGCAGGTGGGATTCCTCGGCGATCTCCTTGGTCAGGTCGATGGGGAAGCCGAAGGTGTCGTACAGCTTGAAGACTTCCTCACCGGAGATGGTATCCAGATGCTGCTTTACGGCACCCTGGATCAGGTCGCCCAGAATGTTCAGCCCGGCATCGATGGTGGCATTGAACCGGTCTTCCTCCATGGACATGACCTTGCGGATGTAGTCGGCCTTTTCGCCAAGCTCGGGATAGCCTGCCACGTTCTGCTCGATGACTACATTGCAAACGTCGGTCAGGAATTCCCGGTCGATACCCAACAGCTTCCCGTTGCGGACCGCACGACGCAGGATCCGGCGCAGCACATAGCCACGGCCTTCGTTGGAGGGGATCACGCCGTCGGAGATCATGAAGGTGGCACCACGGACATGGTCGGTGATGACACGGATGGAAATGTCGTTCTTGGCATCCACGCCATACTGCTTGCCGGAGATCTCTACGACCTTGTCGAGAATCTTCCGCACGCCGTCTACTTCGAACATATTGTCCACGCCCTGCATGACGCAAGCCAACCGTTCCAGACCCATACCGGTGTCGATGTTCTTGTGTTCCAGCTCGGTGTAGGTGCCGTCGCCCATGTTGTTGAACTGGGAGAATACGTTGTTCCAAATTTCCATGAACCGGTCGCAGTCACAGCCGGGGCCACAGTCGGGAGAGCCGCAGCCATACTTTTCGCCACGGTCAAAGTAGATCTCGGAGCAAGGACCGCAGGGGCCGGTGCCGTGTTCCCAGAAGTTGTCTTCCTTGCCCAGCCGCTTGATGTGGTCAGCCGGTACGCCGATCTCGTTGACCCAGATATCGAAGGTCTCGTCGTCTTCTTCATAGATGGAAGGATACAGCAGGTTTTCCGGGATCTCCAGCACCTTGGTCAGGAATTCCCATGCCCAGGCGATGGCTTCGTGCTTGAAGTAGTCGCCGAAGGAGAAGTTGCCCAGCATTTCGAAATAGGTGCCGTGCCGTGCGGTGCGGCCTACCCGTTCCAGGTCAGGGGTACGGATACACTTCTGGCAGGTGGTCACTCTGTTGCGAGGCGGCACCACTTCGCCGGTGAAGAATTTCTTCATGGGCGCCATACCGGAGTTGATGAGCAGCAGGGATTTGTCGTTCTGGGGTACCAGCGGATAAGAGGGCAGTCTCAGGTGCCCTTTGGATTCAAAGAACGAGAGGTACTTCTCTCGCAGGTCATTCATAGAAGTCCATTGCATAGCGGATGATTCTCCTTTGTTTCATGCCGTATAATACGGTGCATATTCACAGATAGGGTAGTTTATCATAATATAGTATTATACCACACATCCTGCGGTTCTGCAAGAGGGGAAGCAAGATTTTTCACCGAAATCCCGTTATTTTTCCGACATCGTGTGGACCGGACTTTCCCTTGACAAAATCACGGGAAGGTCTTGTTTTTATGAAAATACTTGCCATTCTGGAAAAAGCCTGACATTTTTGAAAAATCCTGACTTTTGGGAAATGCTTGACATTTTTGAAAAAGCTTGACTTTTTCGGCGTTCAGTGGTATACTTTCCCTGCTATGCTATATCTTACCCAAGGAGAGGGACCATGACAAAACAACGTTCCAAACAGACGAAGGCCTTTATCGCACTGTGTGCCATCGTCTATTTTGTCAGCTATATCACACGCAACAGCTACAGCTCTGCCATTTCCGAGATCACCGAAGCGCTGGGCACCACCAAGGATGCCACCGGGCTTGTGGGTACGGCAGCCTTTCTCACCTATGGGATCGGACAGATCATCTGCGGCGTGCTGGGCGACTATATCGCACCCCGGTTTCTGATCTTGGCCGGCGTCGGTGCCACCTCTCTCTGCAATCTGCTCATGCCCTTTATGGGTGGCAATATCACCGCTATGGTGGCGCTGTGGGCTGTCAATGGCTTTGCCCAGGCGATGTTCTGGCCACCGCTGGTGCGACTGATGGCAGAGCATTTGTCCGGCAGCGATTACAACGACGCTGTGGTGGCGGTCACCGTGGCGTCCTCTGTGGGGAATATTTTTGTGTATCTGCTTTCCCCTCTGTGCATCGCCATCTCCGGCTGGAACCTGATCTTCTACATCACCGGTGCGGCAGGATTTGCCATGGTATTTTTCTGGTACATAGGCACCCACACTTTGCCGGAACCGGGGGCAGGAGACAGAGCGGCCGTTGCCAAAAAAACGGATACAGGTGCTGCGGTACCGCCGACCACGGAAAAGCTGCCGCTGAAGACCCTGATCACCTCGTCCGGGCTGCTCGTGATCCTGTTCTGTATCATCCTGCAGGGGATGCTTCGGGATGGGCTGACCACCTGGATGCCCTCGCTGGTGGCCGATACCTTTGCCCTGTCCAATGCCGTGTCCATCCTGACCGGGATCGCACTGCCCCTGTTTGCCATCGTCAGCATCAAGGCAGCCGCCATCGTCCAGGACAAGCTGCAAAACGAGCTGCTGTGTGCCGGGATCTTCTTTGGGATCGGCTTTGGCTGTACACTGCTCATGCTGCCGCTGTTTTCCCGCAGCGTGGTGGTGACGGTGATCCTGATGGCACTGATCACGGCCTGTATGCACGGCGTCAATCTGATGCTGATCACCCGTGCCCCCATCCATTTTGCCCGGTATGGGAAAATTTCCACCATGTCGGGTCTGCTCAACGCCTTTACCTACATCGGTTCGGCAGCGTCCACATATGGCTTTGCCTGGCTCTCCGACCGATACGGCTGGTACTTCACCATCGGCTCCTGGGCCGTGACCGCCTGCGTGGGTATGCTGCTGTGCCTTGCCCTGGTCAAAAAGTGGAAAAATTTCACAAAGTGAACGTGCACTTCACCGAAGTGAATGTGCACTTCACAGAAGTGACGAAAAGAGTTGTCCTGGCATCCCGGTGTATCCGACAAACGATATGCCGGGATTTTTTTACTGCATATAAGAACATTTTTTCTGCATACTTTGTGGTGGGTTTATAGGCAGAAAACGCGAAAATATAGGTTGCATTTCTCCTATATTTGTGCTATACTATCGATATAGCAAGGGCAAGAGGTGCGTATATGCAGATCGACACCAATACACTGATCGCTATGACCGAAGCGAATCAGAATTTTTCCAAAGTCGTTCGGGTCGTCGATAAGGAAGGAACGGCGGTGATCCTCAAGAACAATAAGCCACGGTATGTGGTCATGGATTTTTCCGAATACGATGCGTTGCAGGAACTGCGTGCATTGCGGCAGAAAATGATCGAGAGAGAAACAGATACGCTGATCGATGAAAATATAGAGGCGCTGCGCTCTCTTGCCAGTGATCCTACGCAAGCCCCATAAACTTTTACATTTTTTCCGGCATCATTTTCCCGGTATCCATTGACAAACGGGAGAAAAAACTGTACAATATAACTGTTATGAAAATCTCATGAAAGGCGCGGTTTTTACCGTAAACGGTCTTATTATGGACATGCAAAGAAAAAGCGAGTTGTCTGAGATCGCTCGCCAGATCCGGATCGGCATCATCGAGGCAGTGCATTCTGCCAAGAGCGGCCATCCCGGCGGATCTCTCTCCATCGCTGACGTACTGGCTTA
Organism: uncultured Ruminococcus sp.; assembly: GCA_964558485.1. Lineage (GTDB taxonomy): Bacteria > Bacillota > Clostridia > Oscillospirales > CAG-272 > UMGS1696. The sequence goes on from CAZLED010000103.1 coordinate 5,919, forward strand.
CCTGTACAACGAAGAAATGAATATCGACCCCCAGAAGCCCAAGTGTGAATGCAGAGACAGACTGGTGCTGTCCAAGGGTCACTGCGCACCCGGTCTGTATGCCGCTCTGGCCAACCGTGGCTACTTCCCTGTGGAAGACCTGAAGACCTTCCGGCACACCACCTCCTACCTGCAGGGTCACCCGGATATGAAGCACACCCCCGGCGTGGATATGTCCTCCGGTTCTCTGGGGCAGGGCGCATCTGTTTCCTGCGGTATGGCACTGGCTTCCAAGATCGACAACCACTCCCGCCGGATCTATGCCATCCTGGGCGACGGCGAAACACAGGAAGGTGAAGTTTGGGAAGCTGCTATGTTCGCTGCCCACTACAAGCTGTCCAACCTGTGCTGGCTCATCGACTTCAACGGTCTGCAGATCGACGGGGCTATTACGGACGTTATGAATCCTACGCCCTATGACAAGAAGTTCGAAGCCTTTGGCTGGAATGTAGTGGAATGCGATGCACACGACTTTGATTCCATCGAAGCCGCATACAAGGCTGCCCGGGCCTGCACCGACAAGCCCACCGTGATCATCTCCCACTCTACCAAGGGTAAGGGCGTTTCCTTCATGGAAAACCAGGCTTCCTGGCACGGTGCCGCTCCCAACGATGAACAGTACGAGATCGCCATGAACGATCTGAAAGCATAAGGAAAGGATCAACGACAATGGCTGATAAGATTGCTACCCGCGAGTCCTACGGGAAGGCGCTTGCCGAATTTGGGGCTATTTATAAGAATCTGGTAGTGCTGGACGCCGACCTGGCTGCCGCTACCAAGACCGGTACCTTCAAGAAGGCTTTCCCCGATCGCTTCTTCGACTGTGGTATCGCTGAAAACAACATGATCGGCGCAGCTGTGGGTCTGTCCCTGTGTGGCAAGATCCCCTTCGCCTCCACCTTCGCTATGTTCGCTGCCGGTCGTTCCTTTGAACAGATCCGCAACGCTGTCGGCTATCCCCACAACAATGTGAAGATCGGCGCCACCCATGCCGGTATCACCGTTGGGGAAGACGGCGCTACCCACCAGTGCAACGAGGATATCGCTCTGATGCGTACCATCCCCGGCATGGTGATCCTGAACCCGGCCGATGACACCGAAGCCAGACTGGCTGTGAAGGCTGCCATCGAGCACGATGGTCCGGTATACCTGCGTTTTGGCAGAATGGCTGTTCCCACCTATTTTGGTGCAGACTACGAATTCAAGATCGGTAAGGGCGTCAAGATGGCCGACGGTACCGACGTGGCCCTGATCGCTACCGGTATCGAAGTAGAGCAGGCACTGCTGGCCAGAGAGCTGCTGGCTGCGGAAGGCATTTCTGCATCCGTGGTGAACATCTCCACCATCAAGCCCCTGGACGAAGAGCTGGTCGTAGCAGAAGCTACTCGCTGCGGTGCTGTGGTGACCTGTGAAGAGCACAACATCATCGGTGGTCTGGGCGGCGCAGTCTGCGAATGCCTGGCAGAAAAGAAGCCTACACCGGTACTGCGGATCGGTGTACAGGACGTATTTGGTCGTTCCGGCCCGGCGAAGGAACTGGTTTCCTACTTCGGTCTGGATGCAGCGTCCATTGCAGCCAAGGCAAAGGCAGCGATCTCTCTGAAATAAGCGCACACATAGGACAAGCCTCCGGCGGAGTACATTTCCAGCCGGGGGCTTTTTTGAGGGGCAAGGGGCGTTTGACCAACTCCCCTTACAGCGGAACCCGCAGTGGGCTTCAAAGCCCTACGCGGGCAGCGCCCAAAGGGATAGGCCAACTTCGCCATAGGCGAATGTT
>CAZLED010000104.1:0-7710 GCA_964558485.1 uncultured Ruminococcus sp.
CCTGTTCATCGAAGATTTTGCTCCCGAAGCCATCCAGGCTGCCTTCAACGAACTGAAGACCAGACGTGGCTTTGCGCCCAAGGTGGTATTCGCCAAGGGCATCGGTATGTTCACCGTTGGTGCATCCCTGAAGGAAGCCAAGACCGCCGCTGTGGTTTGGAAGGATGCTATGACCATCACCGTACTGGCCCGCAACTTCGGTGGCGTACGGCACATGGCTCCGGCTATGGTGGACTTCATCGTCAACTGGGAAGTGGAATCCTACCGTGCCAAGGTATCTCTGGCCGGTGGTGCTGCCAAGGCGCTGGCTGGGAAGACTGCCATCGTCACCGGTTCTGCCCAGGGCTTTGGTGCCGGTATCGCCGAATATCTGGCCAAGGAAGGCGCCAACGTGGTCATCGCCGACATGAACGCTGCCGGTGCTGCTGCCACTGCGGAAAAGCTGGCTGCTGCCTATGGCGTAGGTACCCTGGCGGTTTCTGCCAACGTATCTGACGAAGCCAGTGTAGAAAACATGATGAACGAAACCGTTCTGGCTTTCGGTGGTCTGGATATCTTCGTAAACAACGCCGGGATCGTTCGTGCCGGTTCTCTGGAGGAAATGACCAAGTCCAACTTTGAGCTGGTGGCTGCTGTCAACTACACCGCATACTTCCTGTGCGCCAAGTACGCCTCTGCCGTGATGAAGCTGCAGAGAGCCGTTGCTCCCGACTACATGACGGACATCGTGGAGATCAACTCCAAGTCCGGTCTGGCTGGCTCCAACAAGAACTTTGCTTACGCCGGTTCCAAGTTCGGTGGTATCGGTCTGACCCAGTCCTTTGCCCTGGAGCTGGCTCCCTACGGCATCAAGGTCAACGCTGTCTGCCCCGGCAACTTCCTGAATGGTCCCCTGTGGTCTGACCCGGAAAAGGGCCTGTTCGTACAGTACCTGAACGCCGGCAAGGTACCCGGTGCCAAGACCGTGGAAGACGTGAAGAAGTTCTACGAATCCAAGGTTCCGCTGGGACGTGGCTGTGAGATCGAAGACGTAGCCAAGGCCGTGCTGTACATCATCTCCCAGAAGTACGAGACCGGACAGGCTGTTCCTGTGACCGGCGGTCAGGAAATGCTGAAGTAATATTGTTCCATATAGAAAGATACAGATCCATACCAAGGGTACAGGGTCTGTATCTTTTTTGGTTGTCGGCCGGTTCGGTGGAGGCCCGTGACACTTGCTGTGCATGAATTTACGTTTGTATATGCTGCGTGCTATTTTTGCATAAACGGCACTGCTTTGGGGCATACTGTTTGTGTCATAAAAGCTGTGAGGTGTGATATGCAATTCTGGAAACAAACGAAGATCGAAACGGTACACGCCCGTGAGGTGCTGGACTCCCGTGGGACGCCGACGGTGGAAGCAGTGGTGCGGCTGGACAACGGGATCGTGGGCTGTGCCAAGGTGCCGTCCGGTGCGTCTACAGGGAAGTACGAAGCCCATGAGCTGCGAGATGGGGACAAAAAGCGCTACGGCGGCAAAGGTGTGCTGACCGCTTGCGAAAACGTACGGCGAGAGATCGGCCCGGCTCTCCGTGGGATGGGACTGTGCCAACGCTCCATTGATGAGACCATGTGCCGCTTGGACGGTTCGGAGGACAAAAGTCGGCTGGGTGCCAATGGGATTCTGGCGGTATCCTTGGCGGCAGCAAAAGCAGGAGCCGCTTGGCAGGGTGTGCCGTTGTACCGCTATATCGGTGGGATCCGTGCCCAAAAGCTGCCTGTTCCCATGCTGAATATTCTCAACGGCGGTGCCCACGCTGGCAACAACATCGATATCCAGGAGTTCATGATCCTGCCCACCGGCTTTGCGACCTTCCGGGAACGACTGCGTGCCGGTGTGGAGATCTATCATGTGCTGGGCAAAAGGCTCCGTGGCATGGGCAAGAACATCGGTGTAGGGGACGAAGGTGGTTTTGCGCCGGATATGCGGGACGCCGAGGAAGTGCTGTCCACCATCGTCCAGGCCATCCAAGACGCCGGATACGACACGGAGCAGGTACAGATCGGTCTGGACGTGGCGTCCTCCGAATGGGTCACAGGAGAGGGCAGCTACACCTTCCCCAAGGCCGGTGGCACGGTGGATGCGGTGCAGCTGGTGGATTGGTACAGTGCGCTTTGCGAAAAGTTCCCCATCGTGTCGATCGAGGATGGGCTGGGCGAAGACGATCACACCGGTTGGAAATCCATGACGGAACGACTGGGCAAGCGGATGCTCCTGATTGGAGACGACTATTTTGTGACCAACGAGGGCAGACTCAAGGACGGCATTCGGCGTGGCTGCGGCAACGGGATCCTCATCAAGCCCAACCAGATCGGCACCCTCAGTGAGACCATGGATGTGGTGGAGACGGCAAAGCAGCATGGGTATACGGTGATCCTGTCCCATCGTTCCGGCGAGACAGGCGATACCACCATTGCGGATCTGGCAGTGGGTCTGGGAGCCGGCTATATCAAGACCGGTGCACCCTGTCGCAGTGAGCGGACGGAAAAGTACAACCGGCTGCTGACCATCGAGGAAGGACTGGGTTTGGTGGGCACGAAACCGGAATATTTTTAATAAACCGTGAATTTCGCTGATTTCCTCTTGCAATTTTGCAAAAGGTGTGGTATAATAGGCGTGTTGTGTGGCGGTATAGCTTTTTCTGTGTCGCACACAATCGATATATCAACGATCGATATATTCACAATCGATATAAAAATAACTCGTGAAATAAGGCCATGCCAGCCGGGGAAGCAGCGGGGCCCTGTACCTGCAGTCCGCTACAGCAGGGGTCAATTCCCGGAACGAGGGCAGAACTTGTGTGGTCAGCGTCGTTTTAGGCTGCGTTGAGGAATGGGTCTTGCGCGATCGGCAGCTGTGAACCATGTCAGGTGGGGAACCAAGCAGCATTAAGCAGTGTCGTCGGTGCGCCGCGAGGCAGCCTGTTCGGAGCAGAACGGACGAATAGCGCATATGAACTTCTGTTCGACTTTCGGGTGCATGGTCGTATTTTGCGAGTTATTTTTTGTGTATCGTGTAGAATAATCAGTTTGACATATGGTTGTAAAGGGACAAGGAGGCGCCCATGCATCAGGCATTGTACCGAAAATATCGTCCCAGATCCTTCGACGATGTGTGCGGTGAGGATCATGTGGCTTCCGTGCTGCGCTACCAAACGGAGCACGGCAAGGTCTCCCATGCGTATCTGTTCTGTGGCCCTCGTGGTACCGGCAAGACCTCCTGTGCAAAAATATTGGCAAAGGCCGTCAACTGCGAGCATCTCGACCATGGCAATCCCTGTGGTGTCTGTGATGCCTGCCGCAGTATCGACAATGGCAGTGCCGGAGATGTGCTGGAAATGGACGCCGCCTCCAATACGGGTGTGGACTATATTCGGGACATCCGGGACGAGGTCAGCTATGTGCCGTCGATGCTCAAGCGCAAGGTGTATATCATCGATGAGGTGCATATGCTGTCTGCCAGTGCCTTCAATGCGCTGCTGAAGACCTTGGAAGAGCCGCCGGAGCACGTGATCTTTGTTTTGGCGACCACCGAGCTGCATAAGCTGCCGGCCACCATCATTTCTCGTTGCCAACGGTTTGACTTTCGCCGGATCGAGACCGATACCATTGCCGCTCGTCTGCTGTACATTGCGGAGCAGGAGCAGATCCCATTGGAACCCGATGCGGCTACGATCCTTGCCAAACAGTCCCAAGGTGGTATGCGAGACGCCATCAGTCTGTTTGAGCTGTGTGCCGGCGGTGGACAAAATGTGACCAGCGACCGGGTACGGGACGTGCTGGGTCTGACCGGCATCGAGCAGGTGTACAAAACCGCCGTGGCGGTGTCCCGTGGAGACGTGGCAGGCCTGTTCCGGATCGTCGATGGTGTGGCGTCTTCGGCCAAGGACATAGCGGTGTTCTGGCAGGAGCTGACGGCTTTCTGGCGAGATATGCTGGTGGAAAAGCACTTGGGTGAGAAGGCGCAGGAATACTTAGATATGACCGAACCGGAGATGCGTGTGCTCCATGATGGGGCAAGGCGATTCTCTGTGCCGGTGCTGAACGTGCATTTTGCCCTTTTGGACGAGGCGCTGCAGACCATGAACCGGATGCCCCAGACCAAACGACTGACCGCTGAGGTGACCCTCATTCGTATGAGTGATCCCAAAATGTGCGACACGACGGATGGTCTGCTGGCGAGAATATCCGCATTGGAAGAAAAGGTGGCACTGCTGGAAGCCGGTGGTGTCGTTGCCATGCCGGAGCCGGACGCAGCCCAACCTAAGCCCAAACCGACACCTACGGTAGATTCGACACCCGTGGCTGTTCCGGAACCAACGACTACACCAATGAGCGAGAGCACCACAGCGCCAACGACAGACGTCTATCGACCCTTGCCGGACATCAGTGAGGTGGCAGAGCGGCTTTCCGGTATGGACTCCATGGCAGGCGCACAGCTGCGTACAGCCGATTGTGCCATTGCCGAGGACGGGCGTACCATTCGGGTCCGTGTGGCATCGAGCTTTGCTCTGCAGGTGCTGAACGAGGAGAACACCAAGGCGGCACTGCAAAAGGCGTTTTGTCTCAGTCTCGGTGGACTTTGCCGACCCGGTGCAGCGGTGGTCATCGAGCAGGGAATGGTGGAGGACAAGCGCAAGCACCCGGTCATGGACGAGCTGTCCGAAATATAAATGTTGAGATCCCCTGGAAAATGTATTCCAGATTGTATAAAACAAAAAGAATAAAGGAAGGTACATAATCATGAAAGCAAGAGTTCCAAAGCAGATGGGCGGCGCTCCCAACAATATGCAGGGTATGATCAAGCAGGCGCAGAAGATGCAGGAAGAAATGGAAGCCAAGCAGGCCGAGCTGGATGCCATGGAATATGAGATCCAGGCTGGCGGTGGTGCTGTGAACGTGAAGATCAACGGCAAGCTGGAAGTGCTGTCCATTGGTCTGAGCCCGGAAGTGGTGGATCCCGACGACATCGAGACCCTGACCGACATTCTGGTGGCTGGCGTGAACGAGGCTATCAAGAAGGTTTCCGAGACCAACAACGAAGCTATGAGCAAGATCACCGGCGGTCTGAACGTACCGGGTCTGTTCTAAGATGGCTGGGGAAAACTTAGAACCTCTGGAACGGCTGACGGATATGTTTCGGCATTTGGACGGCGTAGGCAAGAAGACTGCCACACGGTATGCCTTTTCGGTGCTAAGCTTTTCCGATGACGAAGCGGCCGCCTTTGCCGATGCGATCCTGGCTGCCAAGTCCCAGATCCATCCGTGCAAACGATGCCAAAATATCACGACGGGTGAATATTGTCCCCTGTGTCAGGACGAGCGAAGAGACGGCAGCGTGATCTGTGTGGTAGAAGACCCGCAGGCTGTGGTCGCCATCGAGAAGACCCGGCAGTACGGCGGACTATATCATGTGCTCCATGGAACACTGTCCCCGGCTCGTGGGATCACACCGGATCGGATCAAGATCCGTGAGCTGCTGACCCGGCTGCAAAACGAGACGGTGCAGGAAGTGATCCTGGCCACCAATCCCACAGTGGAAGGGGAAGCGACTGCTATGTACATCGCCAAGCTGCTTGCTCCTCTGGGACTGAAGGTCTCTCGTATCGCCAACGGTGTGCCCGTAGGTGGAGACTTGGACTTTGCCGATGAGGTGACGCTGCGCCGTGCCATGGAAGGTCGATACCTGCTGTGAAACATCTTGGTGTCAAAACATCCAATAAGAATACAAGATGCGAGGTGGGGTGCAGGTCCGGACATACCAATGTCTGCTTGTGCCCTGTTTCTGTTTGAGAAAGGAGACTACTTATGAATGCTGCCAGTGGCAATATGGCGGAGTATACCGTAGAACGCAAACCGGTCGGAAAATATCTGAAATACAAGATCGGCTGCATTGCACTGTACATCCTGATCGTGCTGGGCTACCTGAGCTTGGCGGTGGCGCTGGGCACCTACAGCGTGTGGGTAGCGGTGGTGACGATCCCCTTTGTACCGCTGTTCATCCTGCTGCTGCGCCACTACGTGTGGAATCGCTACGTGAACGTGGAGTACAAATACGAGATCATCTCTGCCAAGATCCTGTTCTACGAGGTCTACGGCAAGGCGAAGGAAAAGAAGATATACGAGCGGCTCATCAGCGAGTACAGCCTGATCGCACCGGTGAACGAGGAATACCGGGACAAGTACGAAAAGGCAGACGTGGTGCGGGATTTCCGGGGTAACGCAAAATCGCCGGACAGCTACTTCATGCTGGCGACCGAACCGGATGGACGGGTCTCCGTGGTGTTCTTTGAAGCGGCGGAAAAGACCCTGAAGGCGCTGAAGTACTACAATTCCAAAAACTTAGTAGCCACGGCCCAGACCACCAGATAAGCGTTGGCTGCAGCCTCGGCGCACAGCCGGATACCATTTTGAGAAGCGATCTTTTGACCGAATAGGCATAGTCTGACGACCTCTTGCATAGGGTGCCGTACATCCCTTTGCAGGAGGTTTTGTATTTTGAAACGAAATTGTTTGCGTGTGTGGCTTTGTGGACTGTGTATGGTCCTTGCCGTGGAAATGGTGTCCTGCACAGCCGGGGAGACTGCCATACCGGAAGAAACGGACACACCACGAACCGTGACCATCCAGACGGAGAAGCACAGCTACAGCGGCGTCCTGACAAGCGACAACGGCGTGTACACCTGGCTGCTGACGGAACCAAAGGAGCTCGCCGGACTACAGCTGATCTGCACCGACACCACCTGTACGCTGTCCGTGGGAGACGTGACCATTCCGCTGGACGCACGAACGGCAGGGCAGGTGTTAGCAATGCTGCAACAATAAAAAAATGAGAAGGAGTACCCATGATCCGGGAGAAAAATATTGCATATATCTCAAAAAGTGCCATAGAGCAAAATTATAAGACCATTCAAGATCACCTGCAGACGAACCAGGGGAACGTGCCGCAGATCATTGCCACCGTGAAGGCAAATGCCTACGGGCATGGCGTAGACATCGTCACCGAGGTGCTGGGAGAGCATGGCTGTTCCTTCTTTGCGGTGTCGTCGGAGCATGAGGCCATCGAGGTGCGCACACTGGAAGAGAAGCGTGGCAGACACCCACGGATCCTGATCTTGGGCTACACCTTCCCGGAAAACGCATCGTGTATGGCAGCAAACGACATCGAGTGCACAGCAGTGTCGCCCACCCATGCGATCGAGTTGGCTGGCGCTGTGGGGCAGGGACGGCTGAAGATCCACATCGCACTGGACACCGGGATGCACCGGATCGGGTTCGCCTGTGATACACCGGAGCTGGCCGAGCAGACGGTAAACGACATCGCTGCATTGGCAGAGGAACCGCATCTGCACATCATGGGAATATTCTCGCACTTCGCCTGTTGTGATGACGAAATGTTGGATGGACTGCGTCCTGTGTCCAACGAGAGATTGACGGAGCTGCAGCTGGCACGGTATGGGCACGTGTTGGAGTTGCTGGAAGCCCGTGGGGTTTCTGTGGGACTGCGGCATATCGCCAACAGTGCAGCGATCCTGGGGTATATGCCGGCGTGGCTGGATGCGGTGCGTGCCGGGATCATATTATATGGTCTGTCACCGGATGGAAAGCCGTGGCAGGATGGGGCGTTTCGGCCGGTCATGGCGCTGGTGACCACGGTGGCACACATCCAGA
>CAZLED010000105.1:0-7533 GCA_964558485.1 uncultured Ruminococcus sp.
ACAGCTTGCAGCTTATCACCAATTCTCTCTGGAAGCAGGGCACTTCGCAGTAAATCTTGTTTTACGTAGACTTCCCGTTTTTGATTGGGCTACCGCAGGGTTACGGGGTGCAGGACGTATGGGTTCGGGTGGGTGCAACGTGAAACTTTGGCATTTGTTCAGCTGCACGCAAAACGGTTGGAGTAGTGGCTGACGGATGGGAAAACACAATCGGTTCCACCGTCTATATTATTTTCGACTGCGGTATGGGTATCAACACACTACATTAACCATCAAATGATTTGGCATTCTACATTGGTATTCACCGAAACAACCATCCTGCACCAAACAAAATTCTTAACCTTGTCCAACCGTCCTAATGCGGCAGCCTGATCAAAAACGGGATTACAAAGACGAACCAAATTTACTGCCGAATGCTTTGCTTCCAGAGAAAAAACGGTCAACTTCAGTGGTGCTTTTCGAGGCGATTAATAGGGATGGTGGGAGTTGAGAGGGTAGGACCAACTTCGCCGTAGGCGAATGTTGCGAGGACAAAACTGCCGAGGAAGTTTAATCTTCCCCTTCCTACCCTTTCACGCTGCCCGCGCAGGGCGTCGTTTGTCCTACGCAGGACATTATTCAATACAGCCCAACGCCAGTTGAGAACAACCCTATATGTTAGTGTAAACCATACGTTAGTATCACCACGCCCAAACGCAGTTTGTTTGTCTGGGTGTTAGGTAAAGGGCAACTTCGCTGTAAGCGAATGTTGGGCACCATATTACCCCTCAATTATACACAATTTGTTCCCATTTTGCAAGAGATTGTTCAACAAATATCCATATATTCCACTGTGTCTTTTTGGTGGAAATCACGGTCGGGCTGGGGGCGGACGATCACTGGTACTGCCGGCGCAGGGTTTGGGCGAGGATTTCGTAGGCTTTCTCCATTTCGGCTGCCGTGGTGGACCAGCCAAAGGACATACGCACCAGTCTGCGTGCTTCCGCTTCGGTGTAGCCCATGGCGAGCAGTGTGGCAGATGGGGTCCGTTCACCGCTGTGACAGGCCGAGCCGGCGGAGACTGCCAGCCCAGCCATATCGCAGGACAGCACGATATTTTCGCCATCCGGGAGATGGTCGTCCGGTACATCGATCATCGATGCGCCACAACCGTAGACGATGCAGGAGTGGGTGGCGATCCGGTGGGCAGCTCGTCCGGCGATGGTGACGGGGATGCCCCATTCGGCCATTTGGCCAAGCAGCTTTGTTTCCAGCCGATCTCGTACCTGTGCCATCCAATCGGGTTCGCCGGTGTGGGCTTGGATGGCAGACACCATGGCGCAGATCCCCATGACATTTTCGGTTCCGCCACGAATGCCCATTTCCTGACCGCCGCCTTTGAGCAGGGGAGACAGCTTTGTGCCCGGTTTGGCCAGCAGTGCGCCGGTGCCGTTGGGTGCGCCGAATTTGTGGCCGGAGAGGGTCAGGATGTCCGGCTCTTTGGGCAAGGGAATATGGCCGACCGCCTGTACGCAATCCGACAAAAAGGCACCGCCGCAGTCGTGGGTCATGGCAGCCAACGTGTCCACAGGCTGGATCACGCCGGTCTCGTTCTGCACCGCCAGCACGGCAGCAAATGCCACGTCGTTCCCCAGTCGTGCGGCAAAATCGGACACGTCCACGGTGCCATGGGGTGTGACGGCGCATTCTTCCACGGTGTAGCCCATGGCTGGTGCAAAGGTGGACAGAGCTTCTCGGACGGCCGGGTGCTCCATGGGAGAAAGCAGGATCCGGCGCCTATGGGTATGTTGGAACATATGCAAAAGGGACCAGATGGCAAGTCCGTCGCTTTCGGTGCCGCCGGCGGTGAAGGTGATCTGTCCGTCCCAACGAAGCACGTGTGCCAGCTCCTGTCGTGCCCTGTCCAACCGATCGGTCGCTGTCAGCCCATAGCTGTGTACGGCAGACGGATTGGCCGGGTCGGGTGTGTCCAGAAATTGGCGCAGGGTCATAATGGCGGCCGGATGCAGGGGAGCCGTAGCTGCCCAGTCGGCATAGATGTGGTGCATATGGGTTCCTCCTCCGGGAAAATGGGGTTGGTTTATCGTAGATAGGCTTATCTACCGTAGATAGGCTTATCTACATTATATATGATTTTTGTGGGAATGTCAATGCGGTGTGGACGATACCCATACCGTATATCGAAATATGTGCGGTGGTGGGACGGACGTGCAACCAATACCCATAACGTGCATACAAAAATATCAGCGGCGGGATGTCGTTACCTGAGGTCGATGTGAATACCAAGGGTAGGTTGACCCATACATGGGTCGCCGCCCATACATTCGGCGTACGAAATCGATTCTGTAGCGACACCCGTAATGGGAATCGGTTGCGGTATCAATTTGGTAAAACGAAAGTAGGGCGGGATGACAACTACTCGACCAAACCAACGATTTGGTATTCAACATCCCGCCGTCAAACAGATTGGTATTCTCCATGGGTATCCACCAAAACGTTCATCCCGCCGTCGAACGTGTTTGAGCGTACCGTATGGGGTGTCGGGCACATAACATTACCGGCCGAACGATTTGGTATTATATGTGGGTGTATTTTGAAGACCAACCTCCGGGGCAAATGGGGTACGCCCATAGTCTCACGCCTGTAGAAACAAAATGTTGCCCTATTATTTCACGAAAAACTATAGACAAACGGCGGAAAGTTTGGTATAATTGACGTATACGAAAAATCGAACCAGAGGAATGAGAAAGGAGACTCTCCCATGAAACGAAGCGAACGGATCTTTTGGTTGCTGCTTGCGGCACTGCTGCTGCTGTCCGGCTGTGGTGCCGGTGAGGTGGACACTGGTGCGGATACCACGGTGGCGGTGGACACGACCACAGAAACGGTGGAGGAAACCATTGCCGAACCTGAGCTGCCCTACACCACCTTTGACGGTCAGGCTCTGCGGCTGCTCTATGCCAACGATGACGGTGTGCCCTATTCCGTGAAGGACCTCTGGACGGATGGCCTGACCGGTGAGGTGGTCAACGATGCGGTGTATCATCGGAACGTGGCGCTGGAAGAAAAATTCGATATCGTACTGCAGGCCGATGTGCAGAACCAACGGTATGCGGTCCGGGAAAAGGCAAAGAAGGAGATCACCGGCGGTATTTCCAGCTTTGATTTGATGTTTGAGGAATGCAACCAGGCCTATCCCATGGCGCTGGAAGGGATGTTCTACAACTGGCTGGAGCTGCCCCACATCGATATGGATGCGGACTATTGGGATTCCAATGCACGAGATGGGCTGTCGCTCCGGGGCAAGCTGTATCCCATGGTCAGCGATATTTCCATGATCCCTTCGGCACAGGCCCGGTATCTCTACATCAACAAGACCATGGCGGCCCGGTACGGTCTGACGATCCCCTATGACGATGTGCGTGACGGCACCTGGACCATGGACAAGTTTATAGATATGGTGGTGGCGGTGTCGGAGGATTTGAACGGCGACGGCGTCATGGACAGCTACGACCAATTCGGGATGCTGACGGAAAATCCGGAGTTCTTTATCGTGGGCTGCGGCGTGGTGCTGGCAGAGAAAAACGACCAGGACGAGCCGGAGTTCTGCTTTGTGAGCGAGCGGACGGTGTCGGTTTAGGAAAAGGTACAGACGCTGCTGAACGACAAGGATCACACGCTGTCCTTTGACGATACGGCCAAGGGACGGGACATTTCCGGCTTCAACCACATTTTCGACTATGGTCGTTCCCGGTTTGCGGCAGGACAATTCTTGTTCGTACAGAACGGCGCCGGGATCTCCTACCAGTTTACGGATATGGAAGACGAATACGGGATGCTGCCCAATCCGAAGCTGGACGAGGAGCAGGAGAGCTACTACCATCTGATGGATGCCTTTGCGCCTATGATGTTTTTGCCGGCCACCCTGGAGGACCCGGAGATGCTGGGGCTGTGCCTGGAATATTGGAGCTGGCTTTCCTCTACTTCTGTAAAAGAAGCATACTATGAGACCACCATGAAGAAGAAGCGAGTGAATGCGCCGGACGATGCGGAGATGCTGGACATTGTGCGGAACAGCTGCCAATACGAGATCACGTACATCTACGACACGGGTGCGTTGGGCATTTTGCGGAATGCGGCCAGCAAGGGCAATCTGATGTCGTCCTGGGCATCGCAGGAAAAAGCGGTGAACACGAAGCTGCAGAAGCTGCTGGATACGGTGGGGTAATCAACATTCGTACATTTTGGTTTGTAGATTTCGTATATCCGATACCCGTACCGTACGGCATATTACGTTCGGCGGCGGGATGAACGTGCAACCGGTACCCATAACGTGCATACAAAAATATCGACGGCGGGATGTCGTCAGCCGAGGGCGATGCGAATACCAAGGGTAGGTTGACCCATACATGGGTCGCCGCCCATACATTCGGCGTACGATATTGTTCTTGTAGCGACACCCGTTATGGGGGTTATATGCGGTATCAATTTGGTAAAACGAAAGTAGGGCGGCACCCCATGTATGGGGATGACAACTACTCGACCAAACCAATGATTTGGTATTCAACATCCCGCCGTCGAACGTGATATGCCGTACGGTATGGGGTATCGGATATACGATCATCCCGCCGTCGAACGCACACATTTTATTGTATTGGTATGGTACAAACGTACATTTTGGTTTGTGGATTTCGTATATCCGATACCCGTATTGTACGGTTGAACACGTTCGGCGGTGGGATGTTTGTGCAGCCACTATTCCGAACGTTTTGCGTGAAGCCCAACGATTCACGTTTGCAACCCCAAAAACTGCCGGTGGGACCCACTTGACAACGGACCCCATTTTGTGGTACAATAGATTTGTAGAATATTGTCGGATGACGGGACCGGGGATGGGTTGGACATCGGGGGTCGCATCTGTTGCATATAGGGGGCATGGAGGTTGTTATGCGGATTCGTCCTGTTCATATGATCGTGTCGTTGGTATTGGCGTGCAGCCTGCTTTTGGTGGGGTGCAGTGATCCTGCCGCTAAGGTCAGTGAGACCGGTGGTGTGGAACGGCCGGGTATGGGAAATGTGGTGCCGGTGGAGACAAGCGGTGAGACCACCGATGGAGATGTGCCGGAGACCACACCGGTGAGCGCACCTGTGCAGACCGTCACCGAACCTACGGCTACGCTCAAGGATGGCAAATATGTGTACGCTATTCCCAAGCCGGATCGGTCGGGGCTTTCCGATCTGTCCGATGTGAAGGCCATGTCCCGTGCGCTGTTCTCCGATGCCGGACAGAGCACCGACTGGTATTACGGCAAGGTGGAACGGGATCTGACCACCGGTGAAGTCAAATATGTCTGGGACCGGGCTGCCGATACGCTGGCGCTGCTGGACCAATACGGTGCGGTGTACCGGAAGAACCAGGACGAAAAGGTGTGCTATTTCACCTTCGACTGCGGCTACGAAAATGGCTGGACGGAACCGATTTTGGATGTACTGAAGGAGAAAAACGTACCGGGGCTGTTCTTTGTGGTGGGACACTATGTGGAAACGGCGCCTACCATCATTGGCCGGATGTATGACGAAGGGCATCTGGTGGGCAACCACACCTACAACCATCCCAACATGGCAACAGATGTGGATGAAAACAAGTTCATCGAGGAGATCACGTCCTTGGAGGATGCGCTGTCTGCCCTGTATCCGGACGCACCGGCTCCGATCTATTGGCGGCCACCCTATGGGGCTTGCAACGAATGGACGCTGGCTATGGCGGACAAGCTGGGGCTGACCACGGTGCTGTGGAGCTTTGCCTATTACGACTATGTGGAGACAGACCAGATGGATCCGGCTGCCGCTCTGGAGAAGGCGAAGAAGGGTCTGCACAACGGATGCGTGTATCTGTTCCACTGTGTGGGCAGCACCAACCCGGCGATCCTGGGCGACCTGATCGACTACATCCGGGGAGAGGGCTACGAGATCCGACCCATGTGTCAGTGAATTTTTTGGATAACAAAAAGACATACGAGCTTTGTGGGTTCGTATGTCTTTTTTGGTTTTGTGGGAATACCGGCGGTAATGGTACAATATCCTGGACGACAGCGGAACAATGGTGTCGGTCACGGAACAATATATGTGGTGTTGCCGGAACAATACCAGTGCTGTCGGAATGATACCATTGGCGTTACCGGAACGATACCATCGTTTTCGGTACGTTACCGGCGGTTATGGAACATTACCGGCGGTTACGGTACGTTACCGGATCGTCCGGACACGTCCACCTTCTCCGGCGGCTTCCATGGTGGCGGCGACCTCGGCGGCGGTGGCGATCAATATGTCTCCGTCGATGGAGTGCTTCAGGGCATTGGCGGCGCAGGCAAAGTCGATCTGCTTTTCCCGGGCGGTCTGGTCCACAAGGCGATTCTCGATGGACTTGGATTCGGTGTACAGCAGGGCAGCGGTCAGGGCATCTCCGCCACCGACACGATCCACGATGTGTACGTGATAGGTGTGGGAGCGGCTGACCTTGCCATCGGCATACAGCAGGGCCCAAAGCTCGTTGTCGTCGGCAGACAGGCTTTCTCTGGCGGTCAACACGATCTGGCGGCAGCCGAACAGCTTATTCATCTGTTCTCCCAGGGAAGTCAGCCGTTCTTCGGGGGTTTTCAGTCCGTGGGCCGGTGTGATGCCGAACAGCTCCTTGGCGTGTTCCTCGTTGACCACCAGGGTATCCACGTAGGACAGCATGGGGGTCATGACGGTACCGGCCTTGGCGGTGGACCACAGGGTGGCACGATAGTTCACATCGCACCAGACCCGGATGCCCTTTTTGCGACAGACCTGCAAGGCGTCCAGCAGCAGCACCGGATCGGACACAGCCGGGGTGATGCCGGTGAAGAAGAAGTCGTCGGCGCCGTCCAAGATGGTATCCCAGTCAAAGCTCTGGCGATGGACAGCCGCAAAGGTGGAATTTTTGCGGTCGTAGATCACCTGGGACGGCCGGTAGGATGCGCCTTTTTCCAGGAAATAGATGCCGATGCGTCCGGCTTCTCTGCTGACAAATGTAGTATCAACACCGAAGCCAGCGATGGAAGCGACGGCAGCGTCACCGATACCGCCGTTTGGCAGGGCCGTGACCATTTTCGCCTTGCCACCCATCTGGGTATAGGCGCAGGCCACATTGGCTTCGGCACCGCCGTAATGGACATCGAACTGTGCAGCTTGTGGGAAGCGCAGTCTATCCGGTGCAGACAGGCGCATCAGGATCTCTCCGTAACAGATAAGCATGGTGGATCACACTTCTTTCTTTTTTCAAACTTGCGTTTGGGGGGGAGCCATTCCGCATGGGGCGCACGTCACGTGGGGTTTTGGGGGTTCAACTGGCGCTGGGCTGGTACTCCATGGGGTTACCCCATTTGCCCCGGTTTGGGTTTCCAACTGCGTTGGGTGCGTTTCCGGTTTTGTTTTCCGATTACTATCGGAAGGAATGCCTTGCGCAGGCGGCGCCCAAGGGGTAAGGAAGGGGATTCAAACTTCCTCGGC
>CAZLED010000106.1:0-7528 GCA_964558485.1 uncultured Ruminococcus sp.
GTATCTATGGTCTGGTAACGGCCTTCATGATCCTGTACAAGATTGGCATCCTGAGCACGCCCATCGATCTGACCATCGCCGAAGGTGCGTATTTCCTGATGGCATCCATTCCCATGGGCTTTGTGGGACTGCTGTCCGGTATCCACCAGGGTCGTGTAGCGGCGTCCGGTATCCACCTGATCGCCAAGAGACCCGGCGAAGTGGGCAAGGCCATCACCTCTGCGGCACTGGTCGAGACCTACGCCATCTTTGCACTGCTGATCTCTCTGCTGCCCATCCTGTTCTTCTGATGCGTGACAGAAGGAGAAGAGCATGAACAACCTTGCGAAAATTTTAAAAAAAATCGAAGCGGAAGGCACCCGACAGATCGAAGACATCCGAAAAGCCTGTGACGAAAAGCTGGCTGCCCTGGATGTCGAGACTGCCGCTGCCGTGTCCGCTATGGAAGACGCACACAAGGTCGAGACGGAAAAGGAAGCCAATGCCATTCGCACCAGAGAAAAGGCCAATGCCGCTATGCGGTGCCGGGAGATCGTGCTGACGGAAAAAGCGTCCCGGATCGCCGAGGTGTACCAAAAAGCGGAGCAGGTGATCCTGTCTCTGCCGGCAGACGAATACGCAGCATTCCTGACGAACCTGGCGTCCTCTGCCATCACAGAACGGGTAGAGACCGTGCGGTTTTTGCAGACGGAATACCGGGACGAAGCCTTTGCCGAAAACAGCGAGGTCTACAGCCTGCACTTTTCTGCCAAGGACAAAGAGATCTATGGTGCCAGCGTATTGACGGCGGTACAAAAGCAGGTCGCTGCCGTGTTGCCTGTGGCACCGGAGATCCGACTGGGTGACGAAGTGGTGCCCATTTCCGGCGGCGTTGTGGTGCGCTATGGAGACACAGAGACCAACTGTGCGCTGTCCGTATTGCTGTCTGGTCTGCGGGAAAAGATGGATCCGGTGGTGCAGAAGACGCTGTTTTCGTGAAGCCGGAGAAAGGAACAAGATCCATGACAAACGATACGGAATATATGTACGCCTCTGCCCGGATCCGTGCGGCAGAAGGAAAGGACACGGCGGCAGCACGTCTGGAACGGATGCTGGACTGCCGGACGCCGGAGATGCTGTTGCGTACGGTGATCGAGTGTGGATTCCTCCGGGACGAACACAGCCAGCCGGAGACCCTGGAGCAGGCCTGGAATACGGCGCTGACCGATGCCGCAGCACTGGTCAAGGAAGTGGCACCGGACCCGGCGGTATACGATTTTCTCTTCTACAAATACGACTGTAACAACATCAAGACCGCATTGAAGGCAGAGCTGTTGGGTCTGGACTACAGCAGCAACTACTACAGCTGTGGAACTGTGGATACCCAGGCACTGCAAAGTCGTTTGGCAAAGGGAAACGTGACCGGTCTGCCGACCCATATGGCAGAAGCGGTTGGAGAAGCCATGGAAGCCTATGCCCAGACCGGCGAAGGTCGGCAGATCGATTTTCTCCTGGACAAGGCCTGCTACGGCGACATGGCAGACAACGTGCGAACCAACGGTGTGCCGCTGTTTCAGGAATACGTGGCAGCAAAGGCCGACCTGACCAATGTGCTCTCATCGGTGCGGTTGTCGGAAAGCAGCCCGGATGCGGCCTTTGCCATATTCGATCGGGCGTATGTTCCCGGCGGCACCATACCGAAAGAGCAGTTTGGCACATCGGCGGCAGGTTGTCGATCCTATAGCGAGCTGTCCGAGCACATGACGGGTATGGTAAAGGACGCCGTAGACCAGATCCAGGCCGGGAACGTGCGGCCGGAAAAGGTCATGGACGAGATGGCGTTGTCCCTTTTGAACCGGGAACGGTACACACCCTTTGGGGTACACGTACCGGCGGTGTTCTTTTTGCAGCGGGAAATGGAACTGAAAAACGGACGGATCATAGCAGCCGGTATAGCAGCAGGACTGAGCGGTTCGGTACTGCGGGAAAGGATCAGGGTGGCATATGTCTGAGGTAGGACGGATCGGCGTGGTCGGCACAAGAGGGGACACATTGACCTTCCAGGCAGCCGGCTTTGCGGTGTACCAGGCGGAGACCGTGGCGACGGCAGCAGAGATGCTCACGAAGGCGGCAGCGGAGTGCACCATTGTATTTTTGACGCCGAACTATGCGTTAGCGTTGGCAGACCAGGTGGCAAAGTACGATACCCAGCTGACCCCGGCGGTGATCGCATTACCGGAAAAAGGCGGCGGTGTGGGAATGCAGCTTCTGCGCCAGGCCGCTGAACGAGCCATCGGTGCGGACATCCTGTTCCGGGAATGAATGGAGAGGAAAACAATATGACAGAAGGAAAAATCATCAAAATATCCGGTCCTCTGGTCATTGCCGAGGGGATGCGGGAAGCCAATATGTTTGACGTGGTGCGTGTGGGTGACGATCGGCTCATCGGCGAGATCATCGAGATGCACGGGGACAAAGCTTCCATCCAGGTCTACGAAGAAACGGCCGGTCTGGGTCGTGGGGACAAGGTGGTCTCCACCGGCGCACCCTTGTCGGTAGAGCTGGGGCCGGGGCTCATTACCGGGATCTTTGACGGTATTGAGCGGCCCTTGGAGCGTATGTTCCAGTCGGCTGGACCCAATATCACAAGAGGCATCGACCTGCCTGCTCTGGATCGGGAAAAGAAGTGGCAGTTCCACGCAACGGCCAAGGCAGGGGAAGCGGTGTCCGGCGGCGACATTGTGGGCTACGTGGACGAGACCGGTGCCCTGCGGCATCAGATCATGGTACCGCCAAACGTGCAGGGTACCCTGGAATATGTGCTGAGCGGCGAATATACCGTAGAAGAAAAGATCGGTACAGTCGTTTGTGCGAACGGCGAACGGATCGAGCTGCAGCTGATGCAGAAGTGGCCCGTGCGTGTGTCCCGTCCCTACCAGAGCAAGCTGCCGCCCAAGGAACCCATGATCACCGGTCAGCGTGTCATCGACACCCTGTTCCCCATCGCCATGGGTGGTACGGCCTGTGTACCGGGGCCCTTTGGCTCGGGCAAAACGGTGGTACAGCACCAGCTTGCCAAGTGGAGCAACGTGGATCTGGTGGTGTACATCGGATGTGGCGAACGGGGCAACGAAATGACCGACGTGCTCCACGAGTTCCCGGAGCTGACCGACCCTCGCACAGGTAAGTCCCTGATGGAGCGCACCATCCTCATTGCCAACACCTCCGATATGCCGGTGGCGGCAAGAGAAGCGTCCATTTACACCGGGATCACCATTGCGGAGTATTTCCGGGACATGGGGCTGAAGGTGGCGGTCATTGCCGACTCCACCTCTCGTTGGGCAGAGGCACTGCGGGAAATGAGCGGCCGACTGGAAGAAATGCCCGGTGACGAAGGTTATCCTGCCTACCTGACCTCCCGTCTGGCGCAGTTCTACGAAAGAGCCGGACAGGTGGTGTGCCAGGGCAAGGACGGCCGGATCGGTGCCCTGTCTGCCATTGGTGCGGTCTCTCCGGCTGGCGGTGACATCTCCGAACCTGTGACCCAGGCGACACTGCGGATCGTCAAGGTGTTCTGGGGTCTGGATGCGTCCCTTGCCTACCGCAGACATTTCCCGGCCATCGGCTGGCTGAACTCCTATTCTCTGTACCGAGACCGTTTGGAGAGCTGGTACAGTGCACAGGTGGATGCAGGCTGGAACGATATGGTCAATGAGATCAGCCGTGTGCTGCAGGCCGAATCGGAGCTGGACGAGATCGTGAAGTTAGTTGGTATGGATGCCCTGTCGCCGGAAGATAGACTGA
The DNA here is from genome assembly GCA_964558485.1 of uncultured Ruminococcus sp. GTDB lineage: Bacteria > Bacillota > Clostridia > Oscillospirales > CAG-272 > UMGS1696. The sequence goes on from CAZLED010000106.1 coordinate 3,784, forward strand.
CATTGGAGATCGCACGTTCCATTCGGGAAGACTATCTGCAGCAGAACGCCTTCGTGGACACGGATTCGTTCACTTCTCTAAAGAAGCAATACGAAATGGCAGACCTGCTGTTCCACTTCCGGGACAAGGCACTTGCCGCACTGCAGCGTGGTGCCGACATCGAGAAGATCTCCGTGCTGCCAGTGCGGGAGCGGATCGGTCGTGCCAAGAGCGTGGCAGAGGACGAGGTGGATGCGGTGTTCGCCGACATTCGCAACGATATAGACAAGCAGCTGGCGGAGGTGTAATGGTATGATGCGAGAATATAGAACGATCGAAGAAGTTGCCGGTCCGCTGATGCTGGTGCGCAAGGTGGACGGTGTCAAATACGACGAACTGGGCGAGATCGAGCTGCCAAGCGGCGAGGTGCGCCGGTGTCGGGTGCTGGAGGTCAACGGCTCCAACGTGCTGGTGCAGCTGTTTGAATCCGCACAGGGCATCAACTTAGCCTACTCCAAGGTGCGCTTCACGGGACACAGCGTGCGCCTGCCGGTATCCAGAGATATGCTGGGGCGTGTGTTCTCCGGTATGGGTGAGCCCATCGACGGTGGTCCTGCCATTTTGCCGGAGGCCACACCGGACATCAACGGTACGCCCATCAATCCGGCGGCACGCAACTACCCCAACGAATTCATCCAGACGGGCATCTCCACCATCGACGGGCTGAACACCCTGGTCCGTGGACAAAAGCTGCCCATCTTCTCCGGCTCCGGCCTGCCCCACGCCAATCTGGCTGCCCAGATCGCCCGACAGGCCACGGTACGCAGCGATACGGACACGCCCTTTGCGGTGGTCTTTGCGGCAGTGGGCATCACCTACGAGGAAGCGGATTTCTTTATCTCCGACTTCAAAAAGACCGGCGCCATCGACCGGACGGTACTGTTCATCAACTTAGCCTCCGACCCTGCCATCGAGCGGATCTCCACACCACGTATGGCGCTGACCGCCGCAGAATATCTGGCGTTCGAATGTGGGATGCACGTGCTGGTCATCATGACCGACATCACCAACTATGCCGAGGCACTGCGTGAGGTCTCTGCTGCCCGGAAGGAGGTGCCGGGACGGAGAGGGTATCCGGGGTATCTCTACACCGACCTTGCCACCATGTACGAGCGTGCCGGGCGAAAGGTGGGCTCCGACGGCTCCATCACCATGATCCCGATCCTGACCATGCCGGAGGACGACAAGACCCATCCCATCCCCGACCTGACCGGATACATCACGGAGGGGCAGATCATCCTGTCCCGGGAAATGTATCGCAAGGGCTATATGCCGCCGGTGGACGTGCTGCCGTCTCTGTCCCGACTGAAGGACAAGGGCATTGGTGCAGGCAAGACCAGAGAAGACCACGCCGGTACCATGAACCAGCTTTTCTCCAGCTACGCCCGTGGCAAGGAGGCAAAGGAGCTGATGGTGGTATTGGGCGAAGCAGCACTGTCACCGGTAGACCGGCTGTATGCCAAGTTCGCCGATGCCTTTGAAGCACGGTATATCAACCAGGGCTTCTACGAAAACCGCACCATCGAGCAGACGTTGGACATTGGCTGGGAGCTGCTGAAGATCCTGCCCAGAGCCGAAATGAAGCGGATCAAGCCGGAGATTCTGGACAAATACTGGCCGGTCGAAGGATAAGGTTTGGGAGACAGAGAAGATGAAGAGATCTGTTGTAGACCGAGCTGGGGAGGTGATACCAAATGCCTGAGATCCGAGTAAACCCAACTCGAATGGAGTTAAAAAAGCTTCAGACCAAGCTGGTGACGGCACGGCGTGGACACAAGCTGCTGAAGGACAAACGGGACGAGCTGATGCGACAATTCTTGGAGATCGTGAAGGAAGCGAAGGACCTGCGTGCTGCCCTGTGTGACCAGTTTGCGGACGTGGGACAGGGACTGGCAGAAGCGGCGGCCGAAAGCGATGACCGTATGCTGACCGAAGCTCTGATGCTGCCAACGGCCGGTGGAGCGCTGACGGTGGGCGAGAAAAACGTCATGAGCGTGCCGGTGCCCACGTACACCTACACCGTTACCAGCCGCAGCACCGGTCCTGCCTATGGCTTTGCCTTTACCTCCGGAGAGATGGACAAGGCTGTGGATGCGGTGAGTGCTACGGCTGTAGAACTGGTGCATCTGGCGGAGCTGGAAAAAACGGCCACACTGCTGGGAGCCGAGATCGAACGGACACGCCGCCGGGTCAACGCACTGGAATACATCATGATCCCCCAGTACGAACGAGCCATCCGGGAGATCGCCATGAAGCTGGACGAAAACGAACGCAGCAACCAAAGCCGCCTGATGAAGGTCAAGGACATGATGTTAGAAGCCCAACGTGCCGGAAAACACCAGGACGAGGAAGAATAAGTCAGACATCCCAACAAGTTGGGAGTCAGAAATCCCGACGAGTTTGGGTAAGAAAAAAGAAGTATACGATACGTAGCGGAAGTGTTTTGCATTCCGCATAACGTGTGTATACTTCTTTTTTTGAAAATTCTTATTTCTTGTTTCTGCGCCCAACTTGTTGGAATGTCTGACTTCTTCCTTCCCCAACGGTGGCTGCCGCACGGAACAGCCAAGGCAGTTCCCTACAGACATTTTGAGAATACGATAGTCAGCTTTCGACTGCTAACCTCTAACTTCCTCTACGGGTGTGCCGTTTTCCATTCGATATACCCGGTCGGCGTAGGGGAGCAGGCTTTCGTCGTGGGTCACCATCAGGATCGTCTGGCCGTAGGTGTCGTGGGTCTGGCGCAGGAGCCGGATCAGCTCCCCAGCCGCATTTTTGTCGAGATTTCCCGTGGGCTCATCGGCAAACAGGATCGCAGGCCGCCCGATCATGGCTCTGGCAACTGCCACCCGCTGGCATTCTCCCCCGGACATCTCCGACGGCAGATGCTCCAGCCGGTGGGTGATGCCCAGGGTTTCGCATAGATTTTGAAAATATCCTTCCTCCACCGGTCTTTTTCCAATGAGCAGTGGCGTGAGGATATTTTCTTTTGCGGTCAAAATGGGCAACAGATGGTAGCTCTGGAACACAAAGCCGATTTTCTCGTTCCGCAGCTTTGCCAGCTTTTCTCCCGACAGACCTTGCATATCCTCGTCTTCCAAAAATACATGGCCGGCGGTGGGCGTATCGAAGCCGGACAGTACGTTCAGCAGCGTGGATTTCCCCGACCCGGATTTGCCATAGAGAATGAGAAACTCTCCCCGCTGCACCGTCATGGATACGTCCCGCAGCGCATAGATGGTCTCTTCCCCTTGCTTGTATAGCTTGTTCACACCTGCACAACGCAGGATCACATCATTTGCCATAGAAAAATCCCTTTCTATCATCATTCCCGCTCCTTCACCGCCACGGCCAAGGGTACAGCCAACATTTCACAGGTAGCCTTGCGAGAGGTGCGACGGGCGGTAGTGGCGTAGAGCAGATACAGCAGCACGGACAATATGCCGTAGCTGATCACGTATTCCACAAAATTGTGTGTGCCGGTCAAGTGCAGATACGGCTCCGTGGCGATGGTGATGGTGTCGTCCAAGAGGCTGACCAGCACCACCATGATGGGGTACAAAATCGGGATCCCGTAGCGGAACAGCGGTCGGCAGAAGCGGTCACTGAGCCGTTGGAGAGAAGTATCCGATAGCCCCAGCGCACGGAGTACTGCATATTCTCCTTTTCGTCTGTCCAGTTGAAAGCCCAGCGTACCGCCGATGAC
>CAZLED010000107.1:0-7525 GCA_964558485.1 uncultured Ruminococcus sp.
GGGTGTCCCATCGGTCAGCACACTGCCTTCGTTCATGACAATGATCCGATCGGCCATAGCGGCTTCGTTCATGTAGTGGGTGATCATCAGCACCGTGATGCCGTCTTCCTTGTTCAGGCGCAGGATGGTGTCCATGACTTCCTTTCGACCCAGTGGGTCCAGCATAGCGGTGCTTTCGTCGAAGATGATGATCTTGCGCTTCATGGCGATAGTACCGGCGATGGCGACACGCTGCTTTTGTCCGCCGGACAGCTTGTGTGGTGCGTGCCGGGCGTACTTCCGCATTCCCACCAGATCCAGTGCCTCGTCTACCCGGCGACGGATCTCAGCCGGTGGAATGCCCAGGTTTTCGCAGCCAAAGGCCACGTCTTCCTCTACCACGGTGGCCACGATCTGGTTGTCCGGGTTCTGGAAGACCATACCGATCTCCCGCCGGGCTTCCATCACATCGGCTTCGGTGATATCCGGTGCGGTCATGTCCTTGCCATAGAGGAAAATTTGTCCATCGGTGGGCTGGTAGATCATGCACAGCAGCTTTGCCAATGTGGACTTGCCGCTGCCGTTGTGGCCCAATATGGCGGTGAAGGAACCTTCTTCGATGCCAAAGGACACGTTTTGCAGTGCCGGGACGGGTGCTCTGTCCTCGTCTCCCGGATAGGCAAAGGACAGGTTTTTTGTCTCCAATATGATATTCCGCATAGTTACGATCCTACGTCTTATTCAGATTTCGCTTAAGGCAACGCCGACTCCCTGGAGTGAATCACTTCCGATCGGCGTCCACTTATATATTTTGTTCCCGGCTCCACCGTACCGAGGCACCGGCAGGCAGTGTCAGTCCGCTGGTGGTTACCGGAATGCCCAGCTCACCAGCCTCACAAGTGCCGTCCAGACCCTTGGGCAGTGCCAGCGACAGCAGATACTGCATGGTGGACGGAGACAGACCGGTGGTGTAGGAATTGATCAGGAAGAACAGGGGATCGTCGGACAGCACCTGTGCCGTCAATGCGATCAGGTCGGCAGCGCAGTCTTCCAGCTTCCACACCTCTCCACCGGGACCTCTGCCGTAGGAAGGCGGATCCATGATGATGCCGTCATAGCGATTGCCCCGGCGGATCTCCCGTTCCACGAACTTTTTGCAGTCGTCCACGATGTAGCGGCAAGGGGCATCGGCCCGACCGGACAGGCGCATATTGTCCTTGGCAGCGTTGACCATGCCCTTGGATGCATCCACGTGGCACACAGACGCACCGGCCATAGACGCCGCCACGGTAGCACCACCGGTGTAGGCAAACAGGTTCAGCACCTTGATCTGCCGACCACCTGCCACGGCACGCCGGATCAGATCACCGGTCCAGTCCCAGTTGGCAGCCTGCTCCGGAAAAAGGCCGGTATGCTTGAAGCCCATAGGCCGCAGCTGGAAGGTCATCGCAGCATCTGCTGCAGCAGATGCTACCGGGTAGTGTACGCACCAGGATTCGGGCATATGGTTCACCACCCAGGAGCCGCCGCCGCCCACACGTCGATAGACCCCATGGGCTTTTTTCCAACGGGGATCCTTGCGTTCGCCTTTCCAGATGATCTGGGGATCGGGCCGGATCAGGATGTAGTCACCCCAACGCTCCAGCCGTTCGCCACCTTCTGCATCGATCAGCTCATATTCCTGCCATCTATCTGCTTTCCACATAGTAAACTCCTAAAAATGTATTCAAAGGGTCCCGTGAACCAAAATGATCATTGCGTAGCAATGTACCATAATTCTTCATTCTTCACTATTCATCAGTACTGGATCTTCCCTCGCATGGTGGTCGGATGGTTGTACAGATCCGCCAGCGCCGAGGTGCCGGAGTGGGCATGACACAGGGCTGCTGCCAATGCGTCTGCGGTGTCGTCCGGTTTTGGGGGAGACGGCAGCTTCAGGAGCCGGGTCACCATGTCGATGACCTGTTTTTTTTCGGCACGACCGTAGCCCACCACCGCCGACTTGATCTGCAAGGGCGTATATTCGTAAATGGGCACCTTCGCCAGCGTGGCCGCCAGCAGGAGCACCCCACGGGCCTCTGCCACGATGATACCGGTTTTCTGGTTGGTGTTGAAGAACAGCTCCTCAATGGACACGGCCTCCGGCTTGTACACAGCGATGATCTGCTGCATCTGCCGGAACACCTCGGCGATCCGGTCTTCGGTCTTCATGTCCGGCCCGGTGGTGATGGCGCCATAGTCCACGGTTTTTCCCTTCATCCGGTCGTAATCGATGACGCCCCAGCCCACGATCGCAATGCCGGGGTCGATCCCCAAGATCCGCATGACAGCACCTCCTTATAGCGATACGTATTCCAATTATAGTATTATACCATATATTGCACCCTTTGTCAAAAACTTTTTTACCGGGATTTATGGGGATTTCGTGAATTTTTCCCCAAACCCCACGGGCTCTGTACGGGCGCTTGGCGCACAGACGTGTTGTATTCCGATCAATATCGGAATGATTGCCTTACGCAGGCGGCGTGAAACTTTGGCATTCGTTTGGCTGCACACAAACCGTACGGCGTAGTGGCTGACGTGTGGTTTTGTGGGATGCCGTTATTGGTGTCGCTACAAAATCGTTTTTGTACGCCGAATGTAGGGCGGCACCCCAGGTATGGGGATGACAACTACTCAACTACAATAATAATTTGGCATTCAACATCCCGCCGTCGAACGTCTATGTCTGCATTGTATTGGTATGGTACAACCACACATTTTGATGCGTAAATTTCGTATATCTTGTACCCGTATCGCATATCGAAAATAGTATCCGGCGGCGGGATGTTCGTTTTGGTGGATACCCATACCGTACGGTTGAACACACTTGACGGCGGAACAAACGTGCAACCAATATCCATAACGTACGGTTGCATACGTTCGACGGCGGGATGTCGTAAGCTAAGAGCGATGAGAATACCAAGGGTAGGTCATCCCGCCCTACATTCGTTTTACCAAATCGATACCGCATCAGACCACCACACGTCAACCGCCACTCCAAACGTTTTGCATACAGTCAAATGCCCTATTATTCGTATAAAGAAAAAGGGGACAAGCCCCTTTTCTTATACCCGGAATCTTGCCAGCGCCTTGTACAGCAGCGGCACACCGATCACGGTTTCGATGGCTTCCGGCAGCATATAGCCTCCGTTGTATACCAACGAGAACAGCCATGCGCCATACCGGTGGACGATGTGACCCGGGTCGTCGGCGTACCAGTCCAGATCCAGGGCATACCAGATCACCGCTCCCGATACAAGGTGGCACAAAAACCGCAGCAGCACCACCACCAGCGTTCCGATCACCACACCGACCATCGGTTTGGAATTCTCTTTGTGCGAGAATATGCCAGCGGCGCCGGCCAGTCCCAGCACCGTAAAGGCGAAGATATAGTCAAAGAAAATGCACAGCACTCTGCCACCGGCCGACGGGACCCACGCCACGCTGTTCAGTCCCAGCACCAGCTGCAAAATCGAATACACAAAGGCGGCAGGCAGTCCCACCTTCACCCCACGCCGGAACGACAGCAGGATCATGGGCGCCATGGACAGCAGGGTCACCGAGCCACCAAAGGGTGCTTCGTACACCTTGATCAGGCTCAGCACCGTAGCCAGCGCGATCATCATAGCGCATTCCGCCAATATTTTTGTTTTCTCTCGTTTTGTTTCCATAAGGATACCTTCCATTCCCATAAAATGATTTTTGGGAACAAACCGCTTTCCACCGTCTGTGTATCCATAGAATGAAAAACAGGCCTTCATTTTCCATCGCAATAACGCACAAACGGAAGTGAAAGCCTCATGGTCATATTCATCAAATAAGCGCTTATTTGACGAACAAAACTCCCTACGCCGGTATTGTCCGGATCAGGTTGAAGGGTTCGGCACTTCCGTCTCAGCCATATGGCACCCCTGGTTTGTTCGCAGATATTGTATCACATTGTAGTAGGTTTGTCAAGAGGGAAAACGGGGAATACCACGGAAATGAATGGTGAATGGTGAAGAATGAAAAATGAATAGTGAAGGTGGAAATAGCGCAGCTATTTCTACTTTAATTATTCACTATTCATTCTTCATTTTTTATTATTCATTTTTCCATCAATATGCTGTTGCATTCCATCAATATGCAACAACAAACTGTGCCGAGGCGATCCATTTGCCGGCGAGGAAATCTCTGCCTCTTGCCACCACCTTGTCCTTGTAGCCATAGAAGTAATAGCCTTCGCAGCCGGTCAGACCCTTGTTCGTCTCGTTGCATTCGTCGTCCCAGGTGTAGCCGCCGGAGGACGTGTTGAAGATCGTGCAATAGTTGTCGTCGTGCAAATGCATGGTGTGAGGAGAATTCAGCACCCAGTGGCTGTGTCCGCTGAACAGGATCGCTTCCGGATACTTCCGCAGTACGGCAGCCAGCTCCTCCGTCTGGGTCACGCCGTGCCACTTCTGGTAGGCAAAGCAGCCTGCCACCGTGTCGATCATGCCCTGGTGCAGGAACACATATTTTGCCTGGTGCACATTCCGGTTTTCGGCTAACTTCTCGTCCAGCCACTGGAGCTGTGTTTCGCTGAGCCAGGCGTGGCCACTGCGCTTTTCGCCACCTAAGAAGATGAAGTGCACGCCACCGATCCACAGATCGAAGTATGCCTTATCGCTCCAGGTGTTTCTGGTGCCCTTGAGGAAGTTGGTGAGCCGCACGTCGTAGTCCGTTTCGTCAAAGCCCAGGTCGTGGTTGCCCATGGCAAAATACACCTTGGGTGCCCCTTCCCCGGCATTGCGGATCAGCTCCTGACAGTTTTCGTACTGCTGGGGATCGGCATTGTCGGCCGTGTCTCCGTTGATGAACAGACCCAGACTATTGGGCGACAGACGCTTGATCTCGTCCAGCACCATGGCGAAGTGTTTGTTGTGGGGATGGTTCTGGTCTAAGGTGATGTGGATGTCGCTCTGCACCTGCATTTCGTACAGCACCTCGCCCAGCTCATAGTCACCGGCTCCTTCCGGCAGCATCGCACAGGCCGCCGTCTCCGATACGTTCTCACCAGCCACGGCATAGACCAGGATCCGGTCTGCACCCACAGGGATCAGTGTATCGGACACCAGCTCTGCTACCGTTTCCGTACCGGTGCAACGAATCGGAGCAAAGGCTGTGTAATCCGGCAGGATCCCCTCTGCATTGGCCCAATAGGCCGTGTAGCCTTCGGGCATCGTTTCCCCACAGCGGATCGTCAGCTTGCCATCGGCATAGCCGGTCTTGTCGGTAGTGCGAACATATTCTGCACCCACCGGTGCGCAAATCTTGTTTTCCATTGTATAGTCCTTTCTTCTTATAGGTTCCTGTTTATTCTTTTTTCTTTCCCACACGGCAGCTGAGCCAGACGATAACCACCGCCGGAACAGACAGCCACATGAGCATCCACACGTGGTATCGGCGCAGCAGCAGGCAGATGAGGAACAGTAGCCCCACCACAAAAAAGCTGCACGTCCAGAAGGTGTATCGTCTCTGCCCCCACAGGCCGTTGAAGATCACCATGAGCAGACCCGACACCGGCACCGCAATGCCCCAGGCCAGGGATAGATCGGCATCGCAGAAATGGCCAATGAGGAACACCAGTGCTGCCAGCATCCATACGCCAATGATGGCAATGGCAGCCACCGCCTTGTGATCCACCAGGCTGCCCTTTGTCTCCGCAGAGGAGAGCGGCATCTCTGTCTCCGCCAGCGTAACAGCAGCGGTATCGTCCTCCGGCGGCGATGGTTCCGGCAGCTCTTGCGGCGCAGCATCGGGGTCGGCAAACAGCGCATCCATGGGGACACCAAAGGTATCGGCCATCCGTTTCAGGCACAGCACATCCGGCAGTCCCTCGCCTCGTTCCCACTTGGACACGGTCTTATCGGAGTAGCCCAGCACCTCGGCCAGCTCTGCCTGGGTCATACCGGCAGCCTTCCGTCGGGTCGCAATATTGACCGCCAGCAGCCGAGCTAAGTCTTGTTTGTCTGCCATCTTGTCACCTCCTATGCCTGGGTTTTTATATGTACTTCGATTTATTATGATTTTTGTTTATTTATGATACCTGTGAGAATCCGCTCTCCCAAGGGGATATATCGCAAAAAATCCACTCTCCCCACAGTAGAATCGGGCAAAAGCCCGGGACAAAGGCCCAGGGCAAAAGCCGGGGTAAAAGCTATAGATTTCGGTAAATTTCTCTCTCCCCACCGGAGAATCTGCTCGATCCGGCGTAGCCTTTGGGTAGAGAATAACTGTGACCGGAAATAGAGACGGCTATACCAAGTGGGGGTGGGCAAACGGAAATAAATGGGGTATACTATAGGTACAAGGCAGATACACCAGATGTACCTCGCAATCTAAAATTTTCAGAGTGGGGTGGTTTGCTTTCCTACTAAGCTGTACCGTATCCCCACCGTCATTTACAATCTAAACTTTGGAAAATTTTTCCGTCAGGGAAAATTTTCGGAGTGGGGTGATTTGTTCTCCCTATTAAGCTACAACCCATCCCCACTCTATAATACCACAAACGCCACAAGAAAGCAAGGGGTTCTTTATGAAGCAGATCTATATTTTTGGTGACTCCATTCTGAAAGGGGTAACGTACAACGAAGAAGCAGGACGGCACAAGCTGTTGCCCGGTCGTTTTGCCAACCTGACACATATGGGCTACGAGATCCAGAACTGCTCCGTCATGGGTGCGACCATTGCAGAGGGTGTGGCGCAGTTTGGCCGCAAGCTGTCCGCTATGGAAAAGCTGCCGGAGGACACCGCTGTGCTGCTGGAATTTGGCGGCAACGACTGCGACTATCGCTGGGCCGACATTTCGGCAGATCCCCAAGGTGCGCATTTGCCCAAGACACCGCTGGACGATTTCATCCGGTGCTACGGCGAGCTGGTGAAGTGCATCCGGGAAAAAGGCGGCAAGGTGTATATTTGCAATCTGGTGCCGTTGGATGCGCAGAAATATATGCAATGGATCAGCCGGGGACTGGATTATGACCGGATCCTGACGTGGTTGGGAGACAGCTCCATGCTGTACCGCTGGCACGAATTCTACAGCCGTGCCACGGAGCAGCTTGCCGCACGGCTGGCCTGTCCCCTGATCGACCTGCGGATGCCGTTTCTCATGCGCCACGACTACCAGAACCTGCTCTCCGGAGACGGGATACACCCTACGGCCGAGGGGCACACGTTGGTGGATACGACCATTGCGGCGGCGATCGGGTGAACGGACAACGGTCCGCTTTTGTTCCATCCCAAAGGATATATCCAATTTTTCCAATACCCCAACATTTGGTGGGAAATAAAAAGATGCGTCCACTGTGTACTGCAATGCAAACAGGTACTGCGGAAGGCTGACAAGCTCTGCAGAATGCAGGGTGGACGCATCTTTTCATTTCCTTGTTGAAACGACAAAAAAGAGTACCTTTCAGTACTCTTTTCATCAAGCGGATTACGGGGCTCGAACCCGCCACCTCAACCTTGGCAAGGTTGCGCTCTA
>CAZLED010000108.1:0-7457 GCA_964558485.1 uncultured Ruminococcus sp.
CGTTCAGCTCGATCCAGTCCCAGCCGCCGGTGGTGTCGTTTTCGATGATGTCGTTTACCGCCGCATAGCACACGATCTTACCGTTTTCCCGGATCACGGTCATGGCGTCGTCAGGGTTGGTGCCGTCCATCTCGAAGGCATCCAGCTCCAGCTCGACATCCGTGTCCCGGTCCTGATCGGTCAGCACGGTCAGCAGTTCCGGCTCGATGGCAGGTGTCACAAGGGCATCCAGCTCCGGTGGCGTCAGGCGAAAATCCCGGTGGCTGTGCAGCATCAGGCTGTCCGGGTCGTAGTCTAAGCTTGCCATGATGGGATAGAGCTTGTCCTGCAGCCACGACAAAGCTTCGTCACACAGGGGATCTGCGAAGGTCGCCTCGCATTCCTCTGCCAGTTTTTGGCAAAAGGAATAGACCAGCAGCTCGTTTGTCCCATCGGCAAAGGCGGTCAGCTGCACGGGCACGGCGATATGGTAATGCTCGTCGATGATAGAGCGCTCGAATTCTTCGTTTTCTAATTTGATCATATATGCATCCTTCTTTATTCTATGGGCAATGCGGATTCACGCAAGAGCGTTGCCTATGGTTTCCAGGACCGCTGCCTGTCCGTTTTCCACAAAGATCACGTATGGTGCCGCGGTGCGCTGCAGTCCCGTTGTATCCCGACCCAGCTGCAGGGGATCTGCCACCTTTTCGTAATAGCGATAAAACCAATCGATCCGGGACGCAGGCAGGAACGCATAGGCTGTCGTCTCACCCACAAAGGGCAAGGTCATATCGGTACGGACGCCATCGTTTGTTTGGCAATTAACATATTTCATTTCGATATACAAGGTGGTGTCGTCCAGGTTTTGCGCACGTTCTGCCATCATGCGGTCTCGCTCCATCAACAGCAGTGCCGTCCCCGGTGCCATGTCGGCGTACGCATTTTCCTGCCATGCCGCTACCGTGAACTTTTTGGCCGGTGGCTGGGTCTCGTTCAGGGACGACAGCGCATCGGCAAAGGACAGCAGTGTCTCCGGCAGTCCATGGTCGACCAGCGGATCCGCCATACGTGCGGCAATGGCATCGGCATAGGCAGCATTGTCCACCAGATAGATCGTCTGGATACCGCTGTATTGCTTCAAGAATCGAAACAAATGGACGAAGGCATCGTAGGACTGTGCCACATCCGGATCCATGCCCACCACGAACAGCGGCGCATCGGTCACGTCCAGGCGCATATCGTAGTACACGGTGGAGGTGCCACGGGGTTGGTAATCCTCCGCTGCCATCCGCACCACATAGGGATACAACAGCATCAGTCCGCCTTGGGTACAAAAGAGCAGCAAAAGCCCCTGCAGCACGGCGGCGCCTATGACAAATGTGAGCAACCGTTTTACTTTCATGGGTGATTCCTCCTACGGTTTTTGGTGGGAAAAATGTGAACTTTGGGAGTCTTCGTTATCGCAGATCCAAAACGTATCGATAGCCTTTCGCAGTCTTTTCGCAGCGCCGGAAGCCTACGCTCTCGAAGCACTTCTGGGAGGCAATATTGAAATCGTAGATCTCGCCAACGTACAGCGCATCATACCCCCTGGCTCGGCCACGTGCGACCAGGGCAGACACGACCTTTTTGCCGATCCCTTTGCCACGGTACGCACGCTCGCCGATCACAATGGGCATATCCTCTTGCCAGAAGGTGACATCCCCAATGGGCTTCCACGTGCCGTTCTCCTGAACTTCGATGAAATATAGCTCGCCTTTGTTGTGCAGATAGGTGTACATATTCGTCAGGGTCTCATAGGAATAGGGCTCTGCTTTGCCATCCACCAGCAGTACCGTTTCGGGATCCTGATACCACGCAAAGGCAAAATCATACTTGCCATCAAACCGGCGCAGACGAAGGGCCTCTTCGATGGACAATATATCGTTTGTGTCGGCCACAAGCTCCGTTTTCGTCAGCGCATCCTCGACCGAAGCTTGTGGCCGACTGGGCAAGTTTTGCCCTGGCAGGTTTTGCCCTGGCAGGTTTTGCCCCGGCTGTTTTTGACAGGGCTGGTCTTTCTGGAAATCCATGCTGGTTCTCACCCTTTTTTATTTGGCAAATGTAAAATTACTTGGTCTTTCCCTTGGTCAAAAGACATACGCACTCCACGTGCTGTGTCCGGGGGAACATATCCACCGGCTGGATCTTTTCTACCTTATATTTCTTCCGCAGCACGGCCAGATCCTTCGCCAGCGTTTCCGGGTTGCAGGACACGTACACCAGTCTGGCCGGGTCCATATCCTCGATGGCGCTGAGCATCTCTTTGCCCAGGCCGGCTCTCGGTGGATCTACGAACAGCGCGTCTGCCACCTCTCCACTGTATGCCAGCTCAGCGGTGATCTTACCCGCGTCGGCACAGCGGAAGTCGGTGTTTTCCAGTCCGTTGATCCGTGCGTTCACCTTGGCATCCCGAATGGCATTTTCGTTGTTGTCAAAGCCGATCACCGTCTCACAGCCGTAGTTTTTGGCAGCGGCGATCCCCAGGGTACCAATGCCACAGTAGGCATCCACCACGTGATCGGTGGGCTTCAGGTCGGCGTAGGACAGCGCCGTCTGGTACAGCTTTTCGGTCTGGATGGTGTTGACCTGGTAGAAGGACGGGGCAGAAATGCGGAACAGGCAGTCGGCTAACTTATCGGTGATGGTGGGCGTGCCGTACAGTGCCTTTCCCTCTCCTTCGATCCACAGGGGAATGTCCGTGTGGTTCTGGCACCAGACCACGCTTTTCACCTTGGGATGCTTTTCCACGATGGCCTTTGCCATATCTTCTCCGGCGGCAAAGGTGTCGGTACCGGTGACCAGCGCCACCATGTAGCAATCCTCTGCGGCGGCATAGCGGACCATCACGTGCCGGAACACGCCTTTTTTGTGGTGCAGATCCCAGGCAGGCACGTGCAGCTTTGTCACCAGGGTCGCCACGGTGCGGACGATCCGGGCAGCCTCCTGGTTCTCGATGAGGCAATTGTCGCACTTCACGATATGTCCCGTGGCAGACTGGTACAGGCCGTAGCGGAACTGGTTTTTGCCGTTGTACTGGAACAGGGCCTGCAGCTTGTTGCGGTAGTGGTACGGGTCGTCCATGGGCAGGATCTCCTCTACGTGCCCGAAGCGACCCAGCAGCCGGATCAGCTTTGCCATCTTCATGGACAGCTCTTCCTCGTAGGTCAGATTCCAGGTCTGACAGCCGCCGCAGGAACGCCGCATTTCGCACACCGGCTCCGCTTTGTTCGGCGTCGTCTGTTTCGGTTTTGGTGTATATTTGTATTCTCTCATGGTATCCTCGATCTGTAAAAACATGGTTAGCTATATTATACCGTAAAATGGGGAAAAAAGCAATAGAAAAGTCGGAAGTCGGACAAGTTCCCCCATAGAGCGTCGGTCTGTCGGAGGTGGGGCACGATCCCCGATCGCTGCGATTTCCCATTTTCCTCTTGCTTTTCTTCCGGTTTTATGGCATAATATAGATAACGATACAAACACGAGGTACATACCATGCTGCATCCCATCCGGCATTTCAAAACCATCACCCACCACAAAAAATTGGTACTGGATAACGCCATTCGTTGCGGGATCCCACTGCGAGGTCTGACCCATGACCTGTCCAAATTTTCGCCAACGGAGTTTCTGCCCGGGATGTGCTATTACCAGGGTACACGCAGTCCCAACGAAAAGGAACGGGAGCTGTTCGGCTTTTCCCGTGCCTGGCTCCACCACAAGGGCCGCAACCGCCACCACTTTGAATATTGGAACGATGTGGATCCTACGACCAAGCGATATGGGCCGGTGGAAATGCCGCTTGTCGATCTGAAGGAAATGTTCTGCGATCGGGTGGCGGCAAGCAAAAATTACATGGGAGAGAGCTACACCGACCGCGCACCGTTGGACTATTTTCTCCGGGGAAACGCCAAATCGGAAATGCATCCCCACACGGCGTACGTGCTGGAGCGGTGGCTGCGGATGTTGGCAGATCGTGGGGAAGAAGCCACCTTTGCCCACATTCGCCACGTGAAGCGGATCGTGTGGAAGAGGAGACATCTCGCAAAATGAACGGCTACTTTTATATAGCACTGCTGGTCTGTCTCCTGCTTCTGCTGCCCTACCTGCGGATCTTTGTCAAGCGGATCGTCTTTTTCGGAAAGCTGCAGCACATTTGCCATAGACGACACTGCACCTATTAGAAACCTACGACCATCAAAATTTCATTTATCGATAAAAGTATACATACATGTTTGAACAAGAATTATTAGAACTTGCTATATCCATTGGGTACCACCTGCAAATGTGTGGTGCGGAGATCTACCGGGTCGAAGCGGCGGTGAATCGACTGCTGAAGGCCTATGGCGTACCGGGAGATGTGTTTGCCATTCCCAATTGCCTGATCGTGACGGTGTGTCCGGACAACGGCAGACCCATGACCCGTATGCGTCGGATCGGCTACCACGGCACCGACATCAATGCCATCGAACAGTTTTATGGTCTGGCAAGGCAGCTTTGCCGAGAGAAGCCACCCATTTCGGAAGCGCTCATGCGACTGCAGAAGACCAAGCGAAACCGGGTGTATTATTCCCTACCAGTGTTTTTACTCGGCAACTTTTTGGCAGCTGGCTTTTTTGGCATCCAGTTCGGCGGCACCTGGACGGACGGCATTTTGTCGGGGCTGTGCGGCGTGCTGGTGGGACTGTTTCTCCGTGCCATGACCGTCTGGCAGGTGAATCCCTTTTTCCAGAACATCACCGGTGCCTTCATCATCGCCTTCGTCAGCCAGACCCTGACCCATGTGGGTGCCATCCGGTATGCGGACGCCGCTGCCATTGGTGCCCTGATGCTATTGGTACCGGGCATGGCGTTCACAGACAGTATGCGAGACATCATCTACGGCGACACCCTGTCCGGCATCAATCGACTGGCGCAGGTGTTTTTGACGGCGGCGGCGCTGCTGTTGGGCACCGGTACGGCGCTTGGGCTATCGAACCTGTTGTGGCACAGCACAGCGTCCCTGGGCATCCACGCTTCCATGCACTATCCGGCATTCGTACAATGTCTGGCCGGTGCCATCGCCTGTGGCGGTTTTTGTCTCCTGTACAACATCCGGCTGCCTGGGGCATTCATCTGCATGGCCGGTGCGTTTCTTAGCTGGGCTGTGTATCTGGGTGCACAATATTTCGGTGCCGGTGTGTATCTGGCGAACTTCTTTGCGGCGGTGGCGGTGTCGTTGTACGCTGAGCTGATGGCACGGATCCGCAAATTTCCCTCCTTTTCCTATTTGGTCATCGCCCTGTTGCCACTGGTGCCCGGCTCCGGGGTGTACTACACGGTGGAATATATGCTGGAAGGTTCGGGAGAGATGTCCCTGCGGCAGGGGGTACGCACGGCTGCCATTGCCGGTGTATTGGCGGTGGGCGTGCTGCTGGTGTCGTCCCTGTTCAAGATGGTGGAAAACATACGCCGGGGACAGTATATGGACAAAAAATAATTTTGGTAGGACTCCTGTGTATCCCCATACGCAGGGGTCTTTTTTGTGCAAATTTACTAAATTTTGTTGGCGAAGTTTGTTTTTTTGCGCATTGACAACCGTATATCGCTGTGTTATACTATATTTATAGAACACAAGACAGGAGATACCTATGGAAAGATCCTATGCCCGGTTTTATGCGGTGCGAGAGCTGCGTGCCCGACCGAAGACGTTTCTGCCGCTGTTTGCCATATGCTTTGGCGTGATGCTACTCATGGGCAATTTGCTCATCTACGCCCAGTGTCAGCGCACCTCCGATGCGGCGTACTATCGGGTCGAGACCCAGCTGATCTTGCCGGATCTGACCAACGAGGAGGTCGATACGCTGCGGCAAATGCCGGAGATACGGCAGGTGGATGCGGTGAAGGCGAACGGCGGCTATATCGCCTATGTGGAGCTGATCGACCGCCTTGCCACCGATCCAAACACCATTTGCACCATGCTGCCAAAGTGTATCGAGCGGCTACAGCTACAGGATCGTTCGGCGACATATGAATTCTTTATGCGGAACTATGCAAAAAATCCAGCTTACGCCTACGACAACACCAACATGATCAATTCCTTATATGTAGATGCCCTGCGTGAGACTGCCTTTGCGCCGGAAACGCTGTTTTTGGTCTTTGTGGCGGCACTGGCACTGTTTGCGGCGGTGGTGCTGGTGTATGCCATGAAGCTGTCCCGTTCCCGGAAGGAATACGCCTGTCTCATGGGCATGGGGCTGTCGAACCGTGGCATATGGGCGATCCAGATGTGGCAGGGCTTTTGGCTCATCACCATTGGGTACGTACCGTCCCAGCTGCTTGCCATTCTGTCCATGAAGATCGTCTCCGTGCTGTCCACCCGCATTTATCCCCATTTCCGGGGCAATACGGTGCTGCTCTTTGACGTGCCGTGGCTGCTGCTGCTCTTTATGTACGGCATGAATCTCTTAGCGGTGGCTCTTGGGATATTGGTCTGTCTGCGTTCATGGAAGGGACAGACGCTGACCGGGCTACTGAACGATTCCGGCACCAAAATCCCCTTTGTGGCAGAGAGTGCCGGTCGGTTTCTCTCCTCCGGCAGCTTTGACGGTTACGGTGCGATCTGGCAAAAGCGGAACCGGAAAACCGTTCGACCCATGCTGGCGCTGTTTTTGTGCCTGCTGCTGTTTCCGTCTCTGCTGGCTGGTATTTGCATCAGCAGTATGCTCTCGAACAGCCAAAATGACATGACCGAGATCGTGACCATGATCGACACAGGTCAAAGCGAGGGGGGCATCTCCTTTGCCCTACTGGAAGATTTTGCCAATGTGCCCGGTGTCAGCCATCTTTCCACCTCGACCACTGTGGGACACCGGCGGCAGATCGAAGGGGCTGTCCGATATGATTCGATCCACAGCTTCTCTGCCGTCACCGAAACCGAAACGGTATCCGCTGAGCCGCTGGTGGCTACGTTTCTCATGGAAGAAGCCCCCGCCGACGGCACGGTCTGGGTATCCCTGGACTTTCCGGGGGATGTGGGAGACACGATCCAGATCGGGTCTGTCACCGCTGTGATCGGGCAAAAAACGGCGGAGCTGCGGTCTTCCCCCAATGCCTGGGCGGACTACATAGACTATCCCGTTCTCCTGCCACTTGCGCTGGCTGAAGCATTATATGGCGAACCCATCACCGGGGCAAGCTGCCATGTGACGGTGCAAAGTGACCTACCGGAGGAGGAGATCGACGGACTGCTCTCGACCCTGTTCACGCTGGTGGGCGACGATAGCGTATACCTGAACGAGCATGACCGCTTTTTGCGTAGCACCCGGGAGCAGGATGTGCTGCTGATCAACCTCTACTACCAAAACCGGGTCTACAGTATCAAAAACACGTTTATGGCGCTGTTTTTGCTCACGCAGACGGTGTATCTGCTGTTGTGTGCGGCGGTGGTCATCGGCGGT
>CAZLED010000109.1:0-7446 GCA_964558485.1 uncultured Ruminococcus sp.
AGGGTGTCGGTGTCCAGGATCCCCGGATGCAGCTGAGATACGGACAGCTTCGTTGGGATCCCGGCCAGATGGGTATAGGCATACCGGAAGGACAGGTTTTCCGCAAGCAGACTTTCCCGATCTGCCACCGGTGCTTCTGCCGCTTCGGTCACGGTCTCCGGCTCCTGCACCGTTGTGTCGGCAGTCGTGGGGGTAACGGTCACAAAGCGATAGCACGGGTCGGGACCATGGGCCAGTGCGGCTGTGGCGATCCACTCCAGATAGGTGCAGCTGCCGGTGATGCTGTAAGGAGACGCATATTCGGCGGCAAAACGACAGTCCGCCAGGAACGTCTCCGCATCCTTCACTTTGCCGGTGACGATCAGCCGGTTCCGGGCACGGGTCAACGCCACATAGACCACACGCATTTCTTCTTCCACCGATTCCAGCCGCTTCTTTTCGGCAATGGCAG
Organism: uncultured Ruminococcus sp.; assembly: GCA_964558485.1. Classification (GTDB taxonomy): domain Bacteria; phylum Bacillota; class Clostridia; order Oscillospirales; family CAG-272; genus UMGS1696. The sequence continues at coordinate 452 of CAZLED010000109.1, forward strand.
AACGCAGCGCCGTACCACATCGGGCATAGCCACCTTTGTCCGGCAGACGCATCCCAAAGCCCAGATCCACATCGTACAGGATGTCACCCATTTCGTCCCGGCTGTTGCGGCGCTTGGAGCAGGAGGACACAAAGACCACGGGGAATTCCAGTCCCTTTGACCGGTGGATGGACAAAATATGCACCGCCGGTATGCTGCTGTCTTCGCCGTTTTGTCCCTGTGCCTTGGCCTGCAGCTCCTCGGTGTAGGTGAGAAAACCGCCGACACCGCCAAAGGCACCGGATTCGTAGCGCCTTGCCAGGTCGTATAGGGCTTCCAGATTGGCTTTTTCCACAGGATCGTTCTGTACCTCCGGCAGATCGAACAGGGCATACTCCCGGAACAGGGTATCCAGAAACCGATCGGCACGCATCCCATGGGCCATCTCTCGCAGTTCCTGGACCGCTTTGTGGAACACACGACACTTTTCCACAAGTTCCGGCGGCAGAAAATCGGAAACAACAGGGTTTTCCACAGGATCTGCGGCGTTATCCCCATCAAGAAGCCCATTATCCAACGCAGATCCGCTGTTTTCCACAGGGGTTTTCCACTTTTCCACAGGAACATCCGCAGGGGCCGCAGCATCGATGGAGGCAAGTGCGGCGTCTTCCACCTCGGCTTCGTCTGGGGAAAGGGACATATCCACACCGGCTGCCAGCTCCACCAGTGTGTACAGTGGCATATCGCCGTCCCAGCTGTACCGGGCAGACAGCAGCTTCCGACCTTTGTCCCGCAGCAGCACCAGCTCATGGGTGGCAAAACCAAACAGTGGCGAATGCATGGCACCGGCCACAGGAATGTCGTACAGGGGATTGTCTGCCACGTGGAGCAGGCACATGGTCAGCTGTACCACCGGGGACGCAAAGAGCAGCGTTCCACCGGGCAGCTGTACCGGGATCCCACGCTTGGCAAGGGCATGGGCATAGGCGGCGCCGTTGGTGTCGGGACTGCGCAGAAGAATGGCAAAATCCGATGGATCCAGGGGACGGTCGTCAACGGTCTCCGTGCGGAGCAGTGTGGCGATCCGCTCTGCCACGTATTCGGCTTCCGGATCGTCGTCGGTGGTTTCCTTGTCTTCCTTGCCTTCCTCGTCTTCGGCAGATGGCTTTTCCACAAGCACAATCTCTGCCGGCGCTGTACCACCGCTGCCTTTGCCGAACACCAAGGCATCCTCTGTGGTGTAGGGCATGGCAGAGCAGGGGAAGAGCAGCTCGGATACCAGATTGACAAAATCCACCACGGTCCTGTCACAGCGGAAATTCTCCGACATGAACAGGCAATGCCCTGCATCCGGATCAAAGGCTTTTGGAGCTTCCATATTGGAACGCTCGGCTTCCGTACCATCGGCAGTGTCGGCAGCTTGTGGCATCTGGGTGGGCCAGCACTCCCGATAACGGGCAAACACAGAGGGTTCAGCGCCCCGGAACCGATAGATGGACTGCTTGCTGTCTCCCACCAGAAACCGAGGTGTTTCCCCGGCCAGCGCACGGAAGATGGCATCCTGTACCCGGTTGGTGTCCTGGTATTCGTCTACGAAAATATAGGAGAACTGCTTGCCCACCTCCTTGGCACTCTCCGTAGGCTGCCCGTTTTCGTCCAGAAACAGTCCCAGCGCCAACGATTCCAGGTCGGCGTAATCCAATAGAGACCGGCTCATTTTCCGGGCACGAAAGGCGTCGGCATAGGCAGAGAGCACCTTGGCTGTGGTGGAAAGCAGCTCTGCCGTCCGGTCAATGGCTTCGGCGACCAGCTCCGGTGGATCGGAGAAAAAGCTTCCTGCCAGCCGGAGGATATCCTTTTTCATGTCGCTTCGCACAGCCTTAAAAGCGTCGGAGGCATCGGTGGCATCCTTGCTGGCAAGCCGACCCAGACCGATCGCCTGGTAGCCGTTGAACCACTGCCGTACCTGCCCGTAGTCGCCGGTGGCCAGCACAGTTTCCAGGCCGTCCAGCCAGTCCAGATCCCCTTGCAGCGCCGCACCGTATTTGCTTTCCACGATGTCGTCAAATTCCATGTGCAAACGAGAGAGGGTATTTCGGTAGTGGTGCAGGGCAGAGCGAATGCGTTCTTGGATGGGTCTGCTTTGGGGCATGGCGAAAAAATCCTTGCCGCTTGCCAGTTCCCGGCTGTAGGCTTCCAAAGTGGCAGGGGTCTCACCGGCAGAGGTGATCTGGGCATAGATGGTGAGCAGTGTCCGATCCAGGGCTTCGGTGTCCCGGCTGACGGCCAAGGTATCGGCCAACGTGATGAAGTCCGGCTCTCCACGGAGATAGAGATCGTCCAGGGTATCTTGCATGGCCTCCTGACGCAGGGTATCGATGGTGGCCTCGTCCCCAATGGTGAAGTCCGGTGTCAGTCCCAGGGCAGCAAAGGAAGGCCGCAGGGTCCGGTACAAAAAGGCGTGGATGGTGGAGATCTGGGCGCCGGGCAGCTCGGTGAGGTGTCTTGCCATTTTGCGGCTGCCGGTGACCTTGGCTTCTTCGGTGATCTTTTGTCCGATCCGGCTACGCAGTTCCGCTGCAGCCGCACGGGTATAGGTGACGATGAGCATCCGGGACAGGGACGCTTTTTCATGCCGGAGCAGATACAGGATCCGTTCGGTCAGCGTGGCGGTCTTCCCGGAGCCGGCAGCCGCTGAAACCAGCAGGTTTTCGTCCGGATACCGGATCGCCGTTGTTTGGGCAGGTGTGTAGTTCATAGGCTTCCTTATCTATTTTTCATTCTCATTCTCCGGTACGGCATACGGCACCATAGGGACAGTAGGTGCATTCCTTGCCCCAGGGGTTGTTTTTGGGAACGGCAGCGGAGCGACCTTGGTGGATGTCTGTGGCGATGGTGCCAATGATCTGCCGCAGCTCTCCGTACAGGGCACCGAACTGGGCCAGATCCTGCAGGGTCGCTCTGCCGGTCAGGGTGCCGTCCTTCTTGCGGGTCACGGGAACATACTTGCCGGACAGCCCCTTGTCCATGGCCTCCAGCACTTCCTCGTCCCGGAGCCATATGCCACTGCGGCCGATGTGGTCGATGGAGAGCTGCCGGGCATCCGCCGGTGTCAGCATAGCGGCAGAGGCAACTTCGCCGGGTCGTACCTGGAAATAGACTGCGCCAGCCGGCAATAACTCCGTTGTATCTGCGGTTTTGGTCGTGGTTTGCAGGCCGCCGTGCCAGAGACTGTCACCGTGCCAGAGACTGAACAGATACAGCAGCAGCTGCACGTGCATTCCCTGCCGGATCTCGTTTAGGGAAAAGGAGCGTGCACCGGTCTTGTAGTCTACCACACGGACGTATTCTTTGCCGTCGGCAGCGGTGTAGCGGTCTACCCGGTCGATGACGCCGGTCAGGGTCACGGTCACGCCGCCTTCGGTCTCCATGGTCACCGGTCGCACCTGCATACCATCCTGCGTTGGCAGACCCACCGGGATCTCAAAGCCCATGGGAACAAAGCGGCCTTGGGCATATTCCTCCATGATGGCCTCCAAGAACACCGACACACTGCGCCGGAGCCGGAGGAACAGATACCCCAGTCTTCCCGATTGCTCCACACCCAAGCGCTGCAGATAGTCCCGGATCAGCCGCTCTGCGATCTCGTCGGTCTCCTCTTTGGACAGAGGAAACGCTTTCCCGGAAGCGGATACTTCTCGGAAAAACTGTTCCAGAATGGCGTGGATGAAGGTGCCGATGTCCGGTGTGGTGATGGCGGCGTGTGGGGCTTCCCGGAGTGCCATGCCGTATTGACACCAATAGCGGAAGGGACAGCCGGCAAAGCTATCCAGCCGGGATTGGCTCAGCCGCATCCGGGTACCCAGAATGGAACCGATACAGCCAGGGTCGGCCCGGTCTTCGTCGGCGTGCATAAGTCCCGGATAATAGGGTCGCCTTGGTGTACCGCTCTCCGTTTTCAAAAAGACGGCAAGCGTGGGATCCTGGATCCGTGCGGCGGTGTGGAAGATGCGCTTTTCCGGCGGCAGACTGTCCCATTCCGGGATCTCCTGCCGGTGCAGCAGGGACAAAAGCTGGTTCACACCGGGTGACGGCGTGCAGGCTTCTCCGGCGTTTTTGCGAGGACACAGCACCGTCAGGCTTTCGGTGGCAGAAGCGGCAGTGCGGTAGAACATCCAGTATTCTTCCGCTAAATATTCCTCCGCATTGCCGGACAGCTCGATCCCGACCCCTTCCAGCAGTACCCGGTCGCTGTCCCGGAAAAAGCCGGAATCGGTCACGTCTGCCGGAAATTCTCCTTCTACGGCACCCACCAAGATCACGTGTGCCACTTCTCCGGCGCGGATACCGTCAGCCGAACCCAGCAGTACTTCGTCCATGGCTGTGGGAATGGCACCGATGTCCATGGCGGAGAGCACCTTGCCAAACAGTCCCGAAAACCGACCGGCATCCAGGGACACATCTCCCAGCAGCGATACCATTTTGTCCATGGCGGTGCAGAGCTTGTCCCACACCTGTGCGGTCTTGGCGGCTTCTTCGAGCTGTCCGGCTTTCTTTTGTTCTGCCGACCGTGCCAGGAGCCGGGGATACAGACCGATGCTCTCCGCAAAGGTCACAAGTCCACGACATATGTCGTATACCGTTGCCACACGGGTCTGCTTCTTTTTGCCATCATTTTCTTGCGTCACCTGCGTGACCGGGGTGAAGATGTCGCAGAAGGCAGCTACGGACGGCAGCAGCTTGTCCCGGGCAGCGTTGGCAGCACGCAGACACAGCTTGCCCCAGGGAGACATTTCCGGTTTGTAGCCGTCCGGGTTCCAGGACCAGCCAAAGCCCTCTTCCCCGGTGCCGCAGAACATCTTTCGTCCTCGGATATTCCAGGTCTCGGTGTACATGGCAAAGCAGTCGGCTTCCGCAGCGGTCACAGGGGTCAGACCGGTGGCGATCATGTGGTTGATGTCCCGTCTGTCAAAGCCACGTGCTTCCACGGCCAGAAGGGAAAGGAGCAGTCGCACAGCCGGGGACGTGGACAAAGGATCCGCTTCGGCCAAAAAACAGGGGATCCCGTGGCGCTGCAGTGTGGCATCCAAAATGCCCCGCAGAGAGTCCATCCGGCGACTGACCACGGCGATGTCCCGGTAATGACAGCCACGGCGCACCTTTGCTTCAATGAGGGCAGCTACGGCTTCTGCTTCGGCATACCGATCGGCACATTGGTACACCGCCACGTCATCATAGGTCTCGTCCGGATCGGTGGGCAGTGCCGGTGCATCGTCCTGGAAAAGACCGGCTGTGATGGCACGGAGCCCGGCGGTGGTGTGGCGTTTGTCCTCGGTACAGGGAATGGTCTCCACAGGACAGCCCAGGTCAGCGGCGATACGCTCCATCTGGGTGAGAAATGTTCGGATGCGCAAAAAGGGCAGCGAGGTGGTGTCGGCGGCATCCGTGGCAATGCTGATCCACAGGTCGTCGGCACCGACAGCAGCACAGCGCAGGATCCGCAGCTCCGGTGGTGTAACGGAATAAAAGGAATCCACGAACACAGCCTTGCCGGCAAAATACGGATGGGTCGAGAGCACCTGGGCCAGCGTTTCCAACAGGTCGTCCCGGTCGGCGTATTCCACGTGCAGCATCTCCTCATAGGCAGCGTATAGCAGGGAAACGTCGTTCAGTCGTCCGGCAAAACCACCGGCATCGGCATCGCTTTCCAGAGTCTCGGCCGCTTTTTCCAAATGCCCCGGCGTAATGCGGTTCCGTTTGAGCTCCCCAATGGCACCGGTCAACAGGGGCAGGTTGCGATCCTCCCGGCCATCGGCACCATGGTTGTACACCTGCAGCATATCCCACACCGACAGCATGGCACGCCACAGAACTAAGGTACGACCGCCGTCGTCGATCAGGGGTTTGGAAAGACCGCCATAGGTGCGAAAGACCGCATTGGCAAGCCGGGTGAAGTTGGTGACCTCCAGGTGCAGCTGGAGAGAAAGGGGCAGGGTGCGTGCCAATTGGGATTCCCAAAGCACGGTCTGTTGCTCCGGCACCAGCAGCAGGACGGTCTTGCCCTCTGTAAGAGCCTTTTCCATTTGCTGCAGGAGCAGGGTACTTTTGCCGGTACCGGGTCGGCCTGTGACGAAGTGGAGCATGGATGAGTTTCTCCTTTGGTGTGGGGTTCATGCTACCATTATAGCACAAATGCGGTTGGGGTGCAAGGGCGATGAACGTCTTGTATTGCAAATTCTACGTAGCAGCCCCACAACACAAATCCCAAAAATTTTCCCCATTCCTCTTGCTCTTTCCGCCATTATCGGGTACAATATGGATATGGAAACCAAAAGGAGCAAATGACCCTATGAATCATAGATTGTTACAATATATCCTGTGTCCCCTGGCGGCGCTGACCATGCTGGCCGGATGCACCAGGGACGCAGTAGAGGAGACCACCTTTCCGGATACGCCCCTTGCCAAAGAGGAGATCACCTGGATCCAGGACGACATGGCAGACCTGTACGGCGTGCCCGATGGAGTGCCGGTGCCCACTGGTGCCATTGGGATCGGAACGGCCGAGGAGCTGTTCGCCATTGGCGTGACCTATCCGCTGGACGGGGACTATGTGCTGACCGCCGACATCGACCTGACCGGTATTGGCGGCCTGACCCCCATTGGCGGCATGGCATCCAACTGCGGCATCGTGGCCGGGGACAATGTATTCTCCGGCACCTTCGATGGACGGGGACACACGATCCGTGGGCTGACCATGGAGCTGGATGCTTCTGTCCGTGTCCATGCCGGGCTGTTTGGCAGTCTTGGCGGAAGCGATCCGGATGACCCCTGTGTGGTGGAAAACCTGATCCTGAAGGACGTACACATTTCCGGGACATTTTCCGATATCTACACCCTGGGTGCGCTGGCTGGACAGGCCTCCGGCTGTGTGGAGATCTCGAATATTGCGCTGTTGTCCGGCTGTGTCACCTCGACCTCCGGCAGTACGCTGGGTGTTGGTGGACTGGTGGGACAGC
>CAZLED010000110.1:0-7411 GCA_964558485.1 uncultured Ruminococcus sp.
GAAGGGGAATAAACTGCCGAAGAAGTTTAATCTTCCCCTTCCCTATCCCTTTGGGCGCTGCCCGCGTAGGGCGTTCCTTCCGATAGCAATCGGAAAAAGATATTGAAACCAGCCCAAACGCAGTTGGAAGAAAAAACAGGGATATGGGGTCCCCCCATTGGTTTGCCACCCATGGGTATTATGGACAAAAAGAACCACAAAACAATCGGTTTTCCTGTGTTGATCGCCGTTTACTTTTCCTGAAAAATATGATATACTACAGGTATGTATCGTATCATTTTTTGGAGGAATAAAAACATGAAAAAGCGGATTTTTGCCATGCTGCTGGTGGCGCTGCTGCTGTCTTCGACGGCACTGACCGGCTGCGGCAATGGTGGCAGCACTACGGATACCACCGGTACGGCCAACACGACGCCGGTGGAAACAGTGGAGACCGAGACCGAGGAGACCCTGGACGTGGCCGTACAGGACTATGGCGGACACAACGTCAACATCGCACTGGCGGGCAACTGGATCTACGACGACTTTGTGGCAGAGGAACAGACCGGTGAGAGCGTCAACGATGCCCGGTACAACACCAACCAGGCCGTACAGGAAATGCTGAACGTGGTCATCACCGTGGACAACCAGTCCCAGAACGGCGGCTCCGGCGGTACCGGTGTGGGCTACAAGCTGTTCGACAACATGATTATGGCAGGTACCAACGACTACGATTTCGGTTCCATCGGCTGCTATGACGTATGTACCCTGTCCTACAACGGCAGACTGATCGACCTGAACGCCACGCCCAATATCGACCTGTCCAAGAGCTGGTGGGACCCCAAGGCCAACGAGCAGCTTGCCATCCGGGACATGATGTTCTTCTCCACCGGCGACATCAGCATCCTGGACAACGACTGCACCTACTGCATCCTGTTCAACAAGCAGGTGGTGACGGACTACGGCCTGGACAACCCCTATGAGCTGGTAGCCAATAACGAGTGGACCTACGACAAGATGTACGCCATGGCAGACGTCGTGGACGGGGACACCAACGGCGACGGCAAGCAGGACAAGGACGACAACTACGGCTTCATCATCTGGCAGGACTCCGTTATCGGTATGCTGCACTCCAGCGGCGGACGCTGTGCCACCATCGGGGACGACGGCAAGATCTCCCTGACCCTGAACACCGAGCAGAACATCGACGTGCTGACCGAGTGGCTGACCATGAACACACGCCCGCTTGCCTTCTTCTTAGGCAGTGCCACCGACGACGAGACCCACATGATCTTCACCCAGAACAGAGCCCTGTTCTACACCCGGTACGTAAAGGCCGCCAGCTGGTTCCGGGATATGGAGACGGACTTTGGTATCCTGCCCTACCCCAAGTGGAGCGCCGACCAGCAGGACTACTGCAACACCATGCACGCCTACGGTACAGCCTACATCTGCATCCCGATCACGGCAGAAGACCAGGCAAGAACCGGTGCGGTCATCGAGTCCCTGGCCTACTATGGGCAGAAGCTGATCACCCCGGCCTACTATGAAAAGACCCTGAAGGGCAAGTACTTCCGGGACGAAGAATCCGCCGCTATGCTGGACCTGATCTTCACCAGCCGTTTCTTTGACATCGGTATGTACTACCAGCTGGGCTCCTACAACGAAAAGGTGATCACCATGATGCAGCAGGGCAACACGGACTTTGCCTCCATGTACGCCAAGAACGAGCAGGCTGCCGAAAAGAAGCTGGACGAGATCAACGAAGCCTATGCGGCGATGCAGTGAAGTAAAGTACGAAGTTAGATGTCAGAAGTTAGAAGGCAGATACCCCGATACGTTGGGGATAGAAGTCCTGACAAGTTTGACGTCAGACGATTGAAGACTGAAAAAAAGACGTTTCCACAGGTGATGTGGGGACGTCTTTTTTGGGTTATGGAATTCGCAATAAAAATATAGGAGTTTGTCTCTTGCGTGGATCGGATCGCACAGAAAAAGCACCCCTTTTGGTGAGGTGCTTTTGGATTGCTGCGTTTATCTTTCCACTTCTTCCATGACGAAGGCTTCGAGAATGTCGCCGATCTGGATGTCGGTGGACTTTTCCAGCCCGATACCGCATTCGTAGCCGGCAGCCACTTCCTTCACGTCGTCCTTGAACCGGCGCAGCGAGGTGATGTGGTCTTCCATAACCACGATACCGTCCCGTACCACACGGATCTGGGAGGCTCTGGTCACCTTGCCATCCTGTACGTAGGAACCGGCGATGATGCCCACGCCCGGTACCCGAATGGTCTGCCGTACCTCGATATGACCCTGCAGCACTTCCTTGAAGGTGGGAGCCAGCATACCCTTCATAGCGGCCTGGATCTCTTCGATGCATTCGTAGATGATCCGGTACGTGCGGATGTCTACCTTCATGCGTTCGGCGGAGTCGATGGCGCTCTTGTCGGGACGCACGTTGAACCCAACGATGATGGCATTGGAGGCCGTGGCGAACTGTACGTCGGATTCCGTGATGCCACCTACGGCAGAGTGGATCACACGGACCTTGACCTCGTCGTTGGTCAGCTTCTCCAGAGAAGCCTTCACCGCTTCTGCAGAACCGCCTACGTCTGCCTTGACGATGATGTTCAGCTCCTTGGCACCCTCGGCGATCTGGGCAAACAGGTCGTCCAGAGATACCTTGGCGTTTGCCTTGAAGATCTCGTCCTTGGCCTTTTCCTTCCGCTGTTCGGCCAGCTCTCTTGCCATCCGTTCGTCTTCCACCGCATTGAATTCGTCACCGGCCTGGGGCACTTCCGCAAGACCAATGATCTCCACCGGCACAGAGGGACCGGCTTCTTCCAGCTGCTGCCCCTTGTCGTTGGTCATGGCACGGACACGGCCTACCGCAGTCCCGGCGATCACGATGTCCCCGGCGTGGAGCGTACCGTTCTGCACCAGCACCGTGGCAACAGGACCTCTGCCCTTGTCCAGCTTGGCTTCGATGACGATACCCTTGGCTCTCTTGTGGGGATCTGCCTTCAGCTCCTTCATTTCAGCCACCAGCAGCACGGATTCCAGCAGGTCGTCGATACCCTGCCCGGTCAGCGCAGACACGGGAACGCACATGACGTCGCCACCCCATTCTTCGGGCACCAGCTCATACTTGGTCAGCTCGGTCTTGATGTTCTCCGGATTGGCGGTGGGCTTATCCATCTTGTTGATGGCAACGATGATGTCTACGCCGGCTGCCTTGGCGTGGTTGATGGCTTCTACGGTCTGGGGCATGATGCCGTCGTCCGCTGCCACCACCAGAATGGCAATGTCCGTAGCCTGGGCACCTCTGGCACGCATGGCAGTAAAGGCTTCGTGACCGGGAGTGTCCAGGAAGGTGATGTCCTGTCCGTTGGGAGACACACGGTAGGCACCGATGTGCTGGGTGATCCCACCGGCTTCTCCGGCCGTTACGTTGGCGTGACGGATCGCGTCCAGGATGGAGGTCTTACCATGGTCCACGTGACCCATGACGCACACAACAGGCGCACGGGGCTCCAGAGCTTCCTCGGCGGTCTCCTCTTCGCTGAACAGCTTTTCTTCGATGGTCACGTGAACTTCCTTGGTGACCACAGCGCCCATTTCGTCGGCGACCAGATAGGCCGTGTCGTAGTCGATGACCTGGTTCACGGTCACCATCATGCCCATCATCATCAGCCGCTTGACCACCTCGGCAGCGGTCACCTTCAGCCGGGACGCCAGCTCGGATACGCTGATCTCATCGGGAATGGTGATCTTCAGGGGCTGCTTCTTGGCCTTTTCCAGAGCGGCTCTCTGCTTCTTATCCATGGCGGCTCTTTCCCGGTCGGTCTTGCGTCCGGTACCACGGTTGTCGCCACGCTGGTTCTGCTTCTTCAGCTTCTGCTTGTTGGACTGGGTCTCATCCACACCGGAGCCAAAGTTTTCCAGTCTTTCGTCGTACTTGGACAGGTCCACATTGGAGCCACGGGTGTCCACCACACGGGTGTTGCCGGTACGCTTCTTTTCCACACCGGTCTCCACCTTCGGCTTGGGCTGCGGCGGAATGGGCATACGATCCAGCCCACCGGAATCCTTGTCCTTGAAGCCACCGCCACTGCTGCTGCGGTTGTCCCGTCTCTGGTTGTCCCGGTTGCCGTAGCTGCCGCCACCATCCCGGTTACCGCCATTGTAGGAAGGCCGCTGACCACCGTCTCTGCTGCCATCTCGGCTGCCGTCCCGATTGTTGTCACGGTAGGCGCCGTCACGAGAACCACCGTCTCTGGTGCCGTTGTTGTAGGACGGTCTCTGTCCGTTGTAGGCGCTGTTGTCCCGGGACCCGTCACGGTTTCCGTTGTTGTAGGACGGTCTTTGTCCGTTGTTGTCCCGTGCGGTGTTGTCCCGTGCATTCATGTCACGAGCATTCGTGTCACGAGTGCCTGCGCCGTCACGAGATGTATTCTCTCTGGGTGCATACGGATATTTCCGTTCGCCGCCGTTGGAGCCGTCTCTGGTCGCACCCACGGTTCTTGCGCCGTCCCGGTTGTGACCGGTGGAGGCCTGGTTGTCTCTTGCGGTCTGCCCATCCCGGTTCAGGTTACGGCTGTCTCGGGGCGTACCGGCCGGTCTTCTCTGGTTGTTGTTCTGTCCGTTTTGATTGTTGTTATTCCCCATACGCTGCTGTCCTGCACTTTCTGGTGCTATCTCCGCTTGTAAATTTGTTGCAGCAACTGCTTTCGCTGCTTCTTCTTTTGCCTGCGCTGCTGCTCTGGCTTCTGCTTCTGCCTTAGCCTGCGCTGCTGCTCGTGCTTCCGCTTCTGCCTTGGCCTGAGCTGCTGCTCGTGCTTCCGCTTCTGCCTTAGCCTTGGCTTCCGCTTCTGCTTTGGCCTGAGCTACTGCTCGTGCTTCTGCTTCTGCCTTGGCTTTGGCTTCTGCTTCAGCCTTGGCTTTGGCTTCCGCTTCTGCCTTAGCTTTGGCTTCCGCTTCTGCTTTGGCCTTAGCTTCTGCTTCTGCCTTCGCTTTGGCTGCAGCTTGTTCTTCTGCTTCTTTTTTGGCCTTTTCAGCCTTGGCTTTTTGGGCGGCAGAATCGGGGATGTTGATCTCCGTTTTGCCGTCCAGGTAGCCGTCCATGTCCTTGATCTGGTTCTGCCGGGTCATATACTCGAAAAGCAGGTTGACCTCATCCGCATCCAGTGCCGTCGAATTGTTTTTGCCGGGGAGTCCTGCGTCTTCCATGGTGGTCAGCAGGTCCTTCGCTTTCGTTCGCATATCCTTTGCGAGCTGGTTCACACGGTATGCAGGTGTCTGTTTAGCTGCCAATCTCATCATCCTTTCTATCTATATCGTATCTGTTCCTTCCCTTTGACCCGGTATGTCTACGGTCACACGCTTGCTCCGTGTTCGCTTCACAGGGTTTGGGTATTTCTCAGGTTTCGTCTTTCTGTTCTTTGGTTTCGTTCTGGCATCCTGCCATCGGTGTCCGTACCATCTCTGCCACCACACCCGCCGGTCCCTTGCCGGGAAGCAGCGCCAGTGCGGCACAGGGAGACGTGGCACCAACGGTGTGGGCCAAGGTGTATTTGTCTGCCTCGATGGTCACGCAGGGCACACCGGCTGTGGCGCATTTGCTTTGGAGCTGTCCGGCGGTGCGTTCGGAGGCATCGGAGGAGACCAGCACGCAGACCGGGTGCGGTGCTTTGTGGAGGGACTTTTCGATGAGCTCACTGCCACGCACCACGCCGCCGGCCCGTTTGCACAGTCCCACGTACCGGAGCAGCTTTTCTGTATCGATCGCCGGTGTCATCATTCTCTACCTCGCAGCTCTTCTTCCAGCCGGATCTCCTTGGCAAGCTGGGCGTAGACCTCTTCGGTGATCTCGCATTCCAGTGCCGTCTTCAGTCTGCCGGTCTTTTTTGCCTTGGCAAGACATTCTTCCTTTTTACAGATATATGCGCCACGTCCGGATCTCTTGCCGGAAAAATCGATGGAGATCCGATCTGCAGCAGATACATCTGCAGCAGATACATCAGCCGCCGAGGTGTCTACAGTGGTTTCGGCAGCTTCGGCAAGCACGGCTTCCACGGTGTCGGGCTTTTTGTCGGGTTCTTTGCCCAGAGGTGCCCGGACGATCCGCAACAGATCCCGTTTGTCGAAGGTACCACCGCAGCCGACACAGCGACGTTCTGGCACCTTGCGGGTCTTATCGGTTTTGTTTTTGGGTTTGGTGGTAGCCATCAGTTCTGTTTCACACCCTTGATATCGATCTTGCAGCCGGTGAGCTTGGCAGCCAGCCGCACGTTCTGTCCTTCCTTACCGATGGCAAGGGAAAGCTGGTCACCGGCCACGATGGCCTTGGCGGTACGTTCGCCGTCGAACTCCACTTCCAGCACAGCGGCAGGAGACAGAGCAGCGGCAATGTAGGCTTCCATGCTGTCGGAGTAGGCGATCACGTCGATCTTTTCCCCACGCAGCTCCTCCACGATGGGCGAGATACGCATACCCCGGTTCCCGATGCAGGCGCCTACAGCGTCCACAGCCGGGTCACGGGAGAGGACAGCGATCTTGGAGCGGCTGCCGGCTTCTCTGGCCACGCCCTTGATGAGCACAGTGCCGTCCTGGATCTCGGGGATATCGGCTTCGAACATCCGGCGCAGCATATTGGGATGTGTCCGGGACAGGTTGACGATGGGGCCCGGTTCGCCATCCTTGCGCACCTCGGTGACGAACACCCGGATCCGGTCGCCCACCTGGAAGGTCTCGTCGGGGAGCTGATCGGCTTTTTTCATCCAGGTGACGGATGTGCCGGTATCCAGCTGGATATCGCCGTTTTCGGGGTCGATCTGGGTCACAACGGCAGAGATGACCTCTTCCTTCTTCCGTTCGTATTCCTTGATGATGTTGGACTTTTCGGCTTCCCGGATGCCCTGGACGATGACCTGCTTGGCGGTCTGTGCGCTGAGACGGCCGAAGGAAGCCAGCTTGATCTCGTCTTCGATGACGGAACCGATCTCATAGCGGCGGCTGATCTGCTGTGCATCCTCGAAGGAGATCTCGCTCTTGGGGTCTTCCACCACTTCCACAACGGTGCGGCGCTTGAAGACCTTCATTTCTTTCTTTTCCCGGTCGATGGCAACACGCACCGCCGAGGAACCGTATTCCTTTTTGAAAGCCGACTGCATAGCGGCCTCCACCTTTTCCAGCATGTAATCTACCGGGATCCCTTTGGTTTTCTCCAGCAGTTCCAACGCATCAAACAGTTCTGCGTTCATTTTTGTTCTTTCTCCTTTATATAGTACCCACGGGATACCCGTGAGCCGTGAGGGGCAAGGGATTCCAACTCCCTTTACCTAACCCATTGTGTTTTTGTTTATAGCCATGGAGTTACTCCATTTGCCTTGGTTTTGGTAGGATTCCTTCATGGGTGTCGCTATAGAATCGT
>CAZLED010000111.1:0-7354 GCA_964558485.1 uncultured Ruminococcus sp.
GGGTGCATCATGGGTCAGCATCACGTACAGCTCCGACAACAGCCGGGAACGGGTGCCCCAATCGGTGTCCACCTTGGTCTGCAGGGCTGCCAGCTGGGTCTTGTATGTATTCGCTTCGGCTCGCATGGCGGCAAGCTGGGTATTGAGCTGTGCGATCTGCTCCACCTGGCTCTGCAGCTGTTCCGTCTGCTGTACGGCTTCGGTATTTTCCAGCAGCTGTATTTTTTCATTCAGTGCGGCGATCTGGGCTTCTAAGGTGGCCATGGCACGTTCCTTTTCCACAAGCGCCGCTTCGGTAGCTTCCAGAGCAGCTTGGACTGCCTGGGCTTCGTTGGTATCGGTCGTTTCTACCGTTGGTTGGTGTCCCTGTTCGCCGGTCAGCAGGTCTACATACCGTACAGCAAAAAAGGCAGAGACACAAAACAGTACCCCTGCCGAAACACCAAGCACGATTTTTACCGGGTCTTTTCTTTTTTTACGCATATTCTTCTTTGGATCAGTCTGAATCATCGCTGTAGAACACCACTTCCTGCGGATACCGCAGACCTAACTTTTCCCGGGCAATATCGGCTACATACTCTTCGTCCATGGGTGCATCCAGGGTCGCCTGCAGTTCGTCGATATAGGTATAATAGGCCTGGATCCGGGTGTCCAGTACTTCCGCTTGTTCCAGCTTGCTGTTGTTTTCCAATTGCAATGTTATGATGGTGATAAAACAGAACACGGAAAAGACAAGCATCGCCATTTTGATAAACAAATTGCGTGTCTGTCGCAACCCTGTCCCCTCCTTTTTATGGATCGTTTTCGATTTTTACAAGTTCCCCAAAATGTCGCATCCGATAGCGCATACGGACATGACAAAGCTGTCGTTTGCCAAAGACTGCCACGGTGCCAAGGATCGTCTTCCCGATGACAGCAAGGCTCCCCAGCAGCCACCGGATGGGCCGAATGAAAAGCCGTGTCAGCAGCCAGCGCAGCAGTCCGGCGATGGTCTCCGACGCAGCCATGACCAGCCGACCTATGGTATGTCGATACAGCCACATTCCGCCTACACAAGGGAGCACCAGATACCAGCGCAGCATCCCATGGTTATATTCTCCCAGAAAGATGGACGAGGCTGCCGTCACAAGGAGCATATACCCCAGGTCGCTCACCAGGTACAGCCAAAAAGCCATAGCGCCTGGTGACAATGCGTTGGGTGCTTTTTCCTGCGTATTCGACCGGATCCCACAGAAAACTTGTAGTACTCTTATTATATCGTATCCTGCGCCAAAAATCAAGCCCATTATGCACGATTGTGCCATCGTTTTCCATTGTTCTGCGATCCAGACTTCCATATTCTACCATTTTTCCTCTCTCAATGCAAAAAACGTGCGAAAAGTCCGGGCTTTGTCCCCTTGGTATTTTGGTCATCTAAATACTGGATGCCATCGATCTGTCCGTGGAGTTCCAGCACGCCGGTCTGGGCACTGAAGGCATCGATGTGCAATCCGGCACCTTCGATCCAGATCCGGCCAAGAGAAGACAGCGCCACGATCTCCGACTCCGTGAAGCTTTCCACCTCTCCAATGCCGTCCAGATGCGCGCGCTGTCTTTGGTACATGATGATACTTTGTTCGCTGTTTTGTTCCTGCTGCATAGGCACCTCATACCATAGAAATGTTGGTACTGTATCTTATGCAATAGAAGGACATCGTATGCGAGAAATTTACGGGGCTGCCTTAGTTCGGCAGTACCTCATACAGGGAAGCGGCGTCTGCTTTGGCGGCGTGTTCCTTTACGTCCAATACCCGCAGCTTCATGGTCTTATCCCCAAATGTGATGGCGATGATGTCCCCTTCTTTGACGTCGTAGGAAGCCTTGGCTTTCCGGCCGTTGACCTCTACGTGCTCTGTATCACAGGCCTCGTTGGCAACGGTGCGGCGCTTGATCACACGGGACACCTTCAAAAATTTATCCAGTCTCATATTTTTTGTCAGTTATATATTTCTCAAACGTTCTCGTTCAGCTTCTTTTTCAGCACCAGAGAAGGCGTGAAGGCTGCGTTCCGGGATGCCTTGATGTGGATCTGTTCACCGGTACGGGGATTTCTGCCGTCCCGTTCCGGCTGCTTGCGGATCTCAAAGGTTCCAAAGCCGGTCATCTGGATCTTATCCTCGGCGATCAGAGCTTCTTCCATAACGGCCAAAATGGCGTTCAGGGCTTCGTCGGTCTGCTTGATGGTCAAGTCCGTTCTCTTGGCGGCTGCATTTACCAGTTCTGTCTTATTCATGTTCTTCCTCCAATTTTGGGTTCTGATAGTTTTTTATAAACTCCGATGTATCCTTCTGGACTTGCCCTTCCAGATCACCGTCAAGTTTTTTCGTCAATATGGCGGCCAACTCTGCCAGTCTTGCCAAAGAGGCCAGGGTCTCTTCCCGATTGGCACCGGGGCCTATCGAATGGATCTCGTTCCACAGCGCTGCTTCGGTGCCAAAGTCGTAGCCGTCCTTCATGGCCTTGCCTGCCACCTTCTGGGCCCGCATCAATGCCGGGAGCATGGGTGGGATGGCTGCCATGGATTCCTTGGCGCTCTTCCGGGATTTTTCTTCCTTCTTGATCACTTCCCAGTTGGCAAGCACCTTTTCGCTGGTGTCGGCCTGCACCTCACCGAACACGTGTGGATGTCGGTGGATCATTTTGGCACAGATATCGTGGATCACGTCATCGATGGTGAAGCTGCCCTTTTCTTCCTCGATCCGGGCATGGAACAGCACCTGGAACAGCACGTCTCCCAGTTCTTCCTGCAGAAGCGTGGGGTCTTCGGTATCGATGGCTTCCACCACCTCATAGCACTCCTCGATCAGGTCGTTGCGTATCGTCTTATGATCCTGCTCTCTGTCCCAGGGACATCCCTCCGGACTCCGCAGCACTTCGGTCAGCAGACGCAGGGACGCAAAATCGTGACGGCTCTCACCGATCAGCTTCTCTTTTTCGGATTTCATAGTAATTCCTCATTTTTCTTTTGGATAGAGTAATTTTTGCACCCACGGCTTCTTCGGCAGTAGCGCTCGTTCCTCTGGTCCCAATATGCCCATGTTTCGCACGCACAACAGGTATACCGCCGCTGCTGCACCAATGGCGACCAGCACGGCCGGTTTGGTGAACGAAGGTGCCAGGTACGTCAGTCCTGCATAGGTGAGCCTTGCTATAGCGGCACAGATACCGGATGCCAGCATGGGACACAGGCAGGTGCGCCTCAGGTGCAAGGAAAGGCCGGTGCTGTGCAGGAGAAAAAGCAGGTTCATGGCGGTGGCGGTCAGGTAACAAAGAAAGGTGCTGATGGGTGCGGCATGGATCCCCATTTGGGGCAGGAGCCACAGGGTCGAGAGGATCTTCACAGCAGAGCCTGCCAACATGGAAAACACGGGCAGCGTGACTTTTCCGATGCTTTGCAGGACGGCATTGGTCACGGCCAACACGCAGACAAACAGCGAAGACGGCGCCAAGCGGACAAGCAATGGTGCGGCCAGTGCGGCGGAATCGGCACGAAACAGCAGGTGCAGTATGGGGTCAGCCAACACAGTCAGTCCCATGGCACAGGGTGCACCGATCAGGATCGACAGCCGCAGTGCCGTCTCGGTCAGGCTACGGATCTTCTTTGGCGCACCGGCATGGCGGGTCAGCAGGGGAACGATGGCGTAGGCGATGGGATAGACCAGGGTTGGCGGCAGATTGAACAGTGGCACCGCCAGCGAGGTGTAGTTGCCATACAAGGTGGTGGCCATCTCCTGAGACGACCCGTTTTGCTGCAGCAGTCGCTGGATCAGAGCCGCATCGATCATACTTGTCAGGCTCGTGACCGCTGCGCTGATGGTGATGGGAAGTGCGATGGCGATCAGGCGTCTGAGAAGGTCACCTGTAGCGCTCTCCTGCCATGGGACAGACGGGTCATCCGCAGCATCGTGCTGTATGCGTCTTAGACAAAACAGCAGATACACCATGCCAAAGGCGGCGCCAACGGTGAGACCCACGGCGGCACAGGCGGCTGACACCGGCGTCGGCTGGTTCCCTCGTATGGCAACCAGAGCACACAGTATCCCAATGGCCACCTTGCCGAGCGTTTCCAAAAGCTGGGAGACTGCCGTTGGGAGCATCCGGGACAGACCCTGATAATACCCACGCAGTGCGCTGGCGATACAGATGAAAAACAGCGTAGGCGCCACGGCATAGATACAGGTCACCGATGGGGGTGCGCCGATCCAATTTGCCAGCTTTTCTCCACCGAACCACAGGATGCACGTACCGGTCGCACCGATGCCGCAGAACAGCCACAGGGACAGGGTCAGGGTGTCTCGCCGTCTCTCTTTTGCTTCCGACACCTATATTGTCACGGCGGTGGGCAGTCCGGCGGTGGAGAGCATATAGAAGAAAGTGTAGATGGTGTAGGCAGCGTTGTAGTAGCCCATGCCGGTGTCTCCCAAGATATAGTTCATGGGGATCTTGAAAAACATACCCAGTGCTTTGACCAAGAGGCCAGACAGGGTCAGCGCTGCCACACCGGAGAAAAAGCCTTCTTCATTTGTTTTGTTTGTCAGATTTTTGGATGTCTGGATTTTCTTCTCGTCCGGTTTTGTATGGGTCTGCACGTCCTTTCCGTAATGCCAGGATGTGTTCACGCCTACCTCCGGGAGAATGGTTTACGGCATCACCGCATCCTGCACGTGGATGGCACATCTGCACCACCAGAACTGTGCGGTGTAGCCTTATCGACCGTAGAATGCCGCTGCTGTTTGCTCCAGCTCGGTCAGCCGCTGCTTATGACGGTCTCCTTCGGTCTGTTCTCGCAGATATTCATATGGGTATTTGGGCTGGAATATGCGCTCGATGCGGACGTTGCCCGTTTCATCCGGTTCCGTCTCAGACGGCAGGGACACGAATTTGGTCACGGCAGAGGCACCGCAGGAGAAAATGCTGTGTACCTCTTCCATCATGTAGATATTGTACAGTCCTTCGTAGCCCGGCTTGGCGTATCCCACGTTTTCCAAATTGCCCACGGTGTTCTTCTGCCGGTACATATAGTAGGGCAGGTACCCGTTTTCGGTCAGGCTCTTGTAGGAATATGCCACGCTTTTCATGGCTTCCATGCCGTCCCGGTCGAACATACCCTCGGTCTTGAAATCCGCAGACTTCTTGACGCAGAAGGTGTGTACGGTGACGTTTTCCGCTTGCAGAGGCAGGATGGCATCCATGGTCTGCCGGAAGGAGTCAGCGGTATCCGTGGGCAGTCCGGCGATCAGGTCGATATTGACGGCCGGGATCCCCACTTCCTTTGCCACCTGGTAGGCTGCAAAAAATTCCGCTGCGGTATGCTTTCGGCCGATCCTGGCAAGCACGTCCTCGTTCAGGGTCTGGGTATTGACGCTGATCCGATCCACGCCGTACTGTTTGGCTACGGTCAGCTTGTCCCTTGTGATGGTATCGGGTCTGCCGGCTTCTAAGGTAAATTCCGTCACAGTGGGGATCCATTGGCGGATACGGGAAAGCAGGAAGGCAAGCTGATCGGCGGTCAAGATGGTAGGCGTACCACCTCCGATGTAGATGGTGGACACGGTAAGCCCCAACTGCCGGATCAGGGCACAGGTGTGGTCGATGTCTTCTGCCAGAGCTGTCAGGTACTCCGGGATCAGCTTCAGAAGGTTGGGAGACGTATAGGACACAAAGGAGCAATAGGCACATCTGGTGGGACAAAAGGGGATCGCCACGTACAGGCTGCATTCCTTCCGTTTGTCCAGGGTGATGAGTCTGTCCTCCGCTTCCGCCACCTGCACGGCAAGGCTTGCTTTCTCCGGGGAAGCGAAAAATTCTCGTTCCAGGAGTGCGGCGGCTTCGGCTGGGGTCTTGCCATTGTGGAGATATTCGCTGACCAGCTTGGCAGGCCGCACACCGGTCATGATGCCCCACGGTGGTGTAAAGCCGGTGAAGCGTTCCCCTGCCAGCATGAAGGCACGTCCGGCTGCGATCTTGCGGATCCGGTCTTTGTCGCCGATGGTGGGATCCCAGTTCTCACGCCAGTCTCCTTCGGTCTGTTTGTCCCCTTGGCGGATGGCAGCATGGGCCACGACCTCGGTATTGGTTTCGTCCATGTGTACGGTGACCACAATGGTCTCCGGTGTTTCCGCTTCATTCTCCGGAAATTTGACGCCGGGGAAAAACAGCATACACAGGGTTTGGATATAATAGGAATTTAAGTTTCCGTTTGTTCGTATGATCATCTTTTCGGTTGTTTTAATACATTGGAATCCATCACAATGGTCACAGGGCCGTCGTTGGTCAAAGAGAGCTGCATATCGGCTCCAAACTGTCCATGGGCCACGGTGGGCACCTTTGTGTGGATCTGTTCCAGGAAGGCTTCGTACAGGGGAATGGCTTTTTCCGGTCTGGCGGCCTGCATATAATCGGGTCGGTTGCCTTTGCGATAGGAGGCAAGCAGGGTGAAGTTGGACACCACCATCACTTCCCCACCGATGTCGGTCAGGGACAGGTTCATCTTTCCTTCTTCGTCCTCGAAGATACGCAGCTTCGGGATCTTTTCGGTCAGCAGGCGCACGTCTTCTTCGGTATCCTCTTCGGCTACGCCCAGCAGGATCAAGAGCCCTTTGTTGGTTTTTGCATAGAGTGCGCCGTCTATGGTGACACTTGCACCGGCGACTCGTTGTAATACGGCTATCATTTTGGTTCTCCGTTCTATATCGTTCGATCGGATCGCTCTGATCCATAAAGGATCAGGTGAATCCACGGGCTATGCTGCGGACGTGTTCGATGCTGCGGATCCGGGAAACGATGGCGTTGAAATGTTCGATATTTTTGCATCCCACGGTCAGGTTGATGATGATATCCTGCTCCGTGCGTTTTTTCGTATTGATGGAAAGCAGTGCCACCTTCATGTCGGCAAGGGCTGCGGTGATCTCTGCCAGCAGCGTCATGTTGTTTTCCGCAAAGACCTGGATCATGGCTTCGAACAGGGACTTGCTGCCCTCTCCAGCAATATCGTGATCCCAGTGTGCTTCCAGCCAGCGACCGGCGTAATCGGGATTTTGCTTGCCGCTTGCCACATTGGGGCAGTCCTGCTTATGGATGGAGATGCCATAGCCCTTGGTCACAAAGCCGATGATATTGTCGCCCGGCAGCGGATTGCAGCACTTGGCGAACTTGACAGCGCAGCCATATTCGCCGTCCACGATCACGCCGTTGTCGGAGCGGATCTTCCGGCTCTTGGTGGTCTGGACCTGCTCGGTATCGGTGATGGGTGCCGGTTCTTCCTCCGGCTTGACGATCTTTTCGTACTCGTCCTTCAGCTTGGCGGTGACCTTGG
>CAZLED010000112.1:0-7333 GCA_964558485.1 uncultured Ruminococcus sp.
GTCAGGTACGAGGAGTTGCCACCCAGGTAGACCGTGGGCTTTTCGGTGTCAGCGGTCAGCTCTGTGAGCTTGTCCATCTGGGTATCGTAGTAGTCGATCAGCTTGTCTGCCGCATCGGACACACCGCAGGCTTCCCCAATGAGGGACAGCATTGCGCACAAGTCTTCGTGGTTTTCCGGATTCACCAGTATCACAGAAAGGCCCAGGTCGGTCAGGGTCTGTGCTGCCTCGGACAGCTTCTGGGGCATGATCACCAGCTCCGGTTCCAAAGAAGCGATCAGCTCCACGTTGGATTCCTTCATGGTACCCACGGCGGGCAGCTCCAAAAAGTCCGGCGCGCTGAGCTGGTAAATGGGACGAGACGCCGCTTTATTCTCGATACCCACCATACGATCGGACAGACCCAATGCCATGACGGCGTAAGAAGAAACGTAGTAGCAGCTGACGATGGTCTCTGCCGGTTTGTCCAGCTCCACGGTGCGGCCAGCCTGGTCGGTCAGAGAGATGCTTCCGGCTTCGGCAGGTTCGGTGGTGATGTCGGCCACAGTATCTACTGTCGTATCTCCTGCTGTATCCGATTCGGCATTGGCAATGTCGTTATTGGTACAGGCGGTCTGCAAAAGCAGTGCGACGGTCAAGGCAATCAGGGCGATGCGGTTTTTCATGTTGTTACTCCTAAAATATGTATCGATTTTCACTCATATATTATACCACATTCGCGGCATAATGGCAAGGTTTTGTCTACAAGATTTATGCGAAGGTCCACGCTGAACAAGGTGTAATTTTCGCTGAAAAGGCTTGGAATAAAGTTATCCTTGATCAGCGCTACCCTTCGTCATGGATTCGCTCATGGATTCGCTCATCTGCAAAAACCGCTTGTAGAACCAAAATCCTACGGCTGTGGTGATGGTCTCGGTCACGGGGAAGGTCAGCCAGAACCAGGTCAGGCCGAACTGGGCAAAGAGAAAACCCAATGGCACAAAGCACACCACGGTACGGATGATGGTCAATAGCGAGCTTTTCAGTCCTTCGCCGACCGCTTGGAAAAACACCGGGAAGGTCAGTGAGGTGACCATGGGAAGGAAGCTGACGCCGATAAACCGGAAGCCGATGGTGCCAATGGCGATCACCTGTGCATCGGTGGTAAACGCACGCAGCAGCGGACCGGGAATGGTCTCGAAGCACAGGGTACCCACGGCCATCAGTGCCAGACCAAACAGCACAGCGGCTTTCATGGTCTTGCGGCACCGGGGTAGATTGGCGGCGGCATAGTTATAGCTGACGATGGGCACGATACAGGTCTGCATGGCACCCAAGGGAATGAAGAAAAACGTTTGCCATTTGTAGTATAGACCCAAAGCAGTGACGGCCTGGTCGGAGAAGGTCGCCAGGATCAGGTTGAGGCCTAAGATGTAAAAGGTATATGCCGACTGCATGAGCATATTGGGCAGACCCAGCCGAAAGATATTTTTCACGTAGGCCGGATATTTTGGCAGCACCGGGGAACGGTGGATGCCCTTTTTTGCCACAACGGCAGCGGCGACGATCTGTCCGGCTACAGTGGCAATGGCAGCTCCGGCGATCCCCATTTCTGGCAGCCCAAACATACCGAAAATGAGCAGTGGGTCCAAGATGATATTGGTGACGGCACCCAAGATCTGGGCGATCATGGGGGTTTTCATATCGCCATAGGCCTGCAGCACCTTCGTCCAGATGCTTTCCAGAAACAAGCCAATGCTTGCCACGCAGACGATCCGGCCGTACACGGTAACCTCGTGGATCACGGCAGGGGAATCGGTGGACATGGCAGCGTAGGCCGGCAGGATACACCAGCTGATCCCGGCAAACAGAAGCCACAAAGTGAGCCCCAGTCCCGTGCCCACACCGGCGTATTCCTTTGCCTCCTGGGGTCTGCCAATACCCAATCTGGCCGCCATGACGGTGTTGATCCCCACGCCTGTGCCCACCGCCAAGGCGATCATGAGCAGCTGCATGGGATAGATGATGGACAGTGCGGTCAGCCCGGTGTCGTCGTATTTGCCAATGAAAAAGCTGTCTACGATATTGTACAGCGCCTGGATCAGCTGTGCAAACATGACCGGCGGTGCGATTTTGAGTAGGATCTTCCCGATGCTAGCGGAAGCGTACAGATCCTGGTTCTCGATGGATGAAGCCATGAAGTCCTCCGAAATATTCTTTAATACGTCCGGTGGCATTATACGCCTTTTTACAGGATTTGTCAAGAGGATGGAAGAAAGCTTGTTTTGGCTGAGTGCCGAATTTGTCTTTTTTCGGGAAAAATTGCCATCAGCCCTTGACACAACCGGGTGGAAACATTATAATAGATGGAAGTGGCAGAAGCTCTGTCCATTTCAAAAAGCATGAAGGATCGAAAAATATGGGTTATGTATTTTGTGTGCTGGCACTGTTTATGGGTGTCACCAAGGGGTACTGCGGCAAAAAGACCAGCGGTACGATCACGACATTTGCGGACACGATGCTGTTCAATGCGGTGCGGATGCTCATCTGTATCCCCATTGGACTGCTGTGCGTGCTGCTCTACACCTCGTCCCTGTCTGCGCTGGCCATCGATGGGCAAACGCTGCTGATCTCTGCAGTATCCGGGATCGCTACCTCTGTGTTCGTGGTCACCTGGATCGCAGCAGTGCGTACAGGCGCCTACATGATGGTGGACGTATTTCTGACCTTGGGCGTTGTGGTGCCGGTGCTGGCCTGCCGGGTCTTTTTCGCCGAAGCGGTGCGCTGGAACCAGATCGTAGGGATCTTGCTGTTGGCGGTGGCCGCCTACATCATGTGTACCTACAACAATGCCATTGGCAAAGCCAAGCTGACACCCGGTTCGCTGCTGTTGCTGACAGTCTGCGGCGTTGCCAATGGGCTCACGTCCTTTTCGCAGAAGTGGTTCCGGTATGAAAGCACGGCCGATGTATCGGTGTACAACTTTTACACCTATGTGTTCTCGGCGGTACTTTTGCTGCTGTGCTGGGCTGTTGTCCATAGCAAAAACCCGGCAAAGGCGGCGGACAATGGCGTAGATCGGAAAACGGTCATCAAAAAGCTGGCGGTGTATGTGGTGATCATGTCCCTGTGCCTGTTTTTGCACTCTCTGTTCTCCACCATGGCGGCTGGGTATCTGACTTCTTCGCAGCTGTATCCGCTGATGCAGGGTGGCGCACTGGTGTTGTCTATGGTCATGTGTGCGCTGTGCTTTGGCGAGAAGATCACGGGACGCTGTGTGCTGGGGATCTGCGTTGCCTTTGGTGCACTGCTTTGTATCAATTTGTTATAATTTTTCCTATAGAAAGGATATTTTCATATGTCTGAATATCTTTGGCAACCAAGACCGGATCACATCCCCGTGCTGGGGCATCGTGGCATCTGCGCCCGGTATCCGGAGAACACGCTGATCTCCTTCGATGCGGCCATCGAGCTGGGTTGTGACCTGATCGAGTTCGACATCAACATTACGAAAGACGGTGTACCGGTGGTGATCCACGACAACACCATCGACCGGACCTGCGTGGGACACACGGGAGCTGTACGGGACTACACCCTGGAGGAGCTGAAAAGCTTTGATTTCTGCACGGAAAAGTTTGCCGACACCTTCCCCGGCACGCCCATTCCCACACTGCGTGAGGTACTGACGCTGGGTGCGAAAAAGGATACGCTGTGCTACAACATCGAGATCAAGGACTACACAGAGGAATGTGTGGACAAGACCATGGCGCTGGTACGGGAATTCGGGATAGCAGAACGGACGGTCATTGCCAGCTTCTCGGTGGCTGTGCTGCAGTACACCCAGAAGGTCTATCCGGAGATGCGTACCCAGGGCTTCCCCACACGGATCCTGCCAGATGCACCGATGGAGCTGTACGACCGGATGTATGGCATGGGGATCCCGGTGACCTGGCCCGGCTGCACGGAAGAACAGATCGCAGCGGACGTGCAGTTTGCCATCGATCACAACATCCTGCCTTGGCTGTTCTGTGCGGACACAGAGGAAGTGGTCCTGCAATGCGTTCGGCATCACTGCGCCAACATCACCGGGAACGACCCGGCTGTGGCACTGACAGTACTGCGGAAGCTGGGGCTGCACAAGTAAGTTCGGCATTCGTCTTCTTTTAGCTTGGCGTTTGTCTAATTATGCGAAGAATAATAGATCCCATGGATCTGGTCGGTTGGATCGGATTCATGGGATCTTTCTTTAGGCAATCGCCTTATATGTCAATAGGTATGTGTCGGGCATTTTACCAGGGCAAGGCAGGTTGCAAAGCCTCCCAGCGTACAAATGCCGGGCACAAAGAAGTCTGTATAGTAGGCAGCAGCATCCGGCAGATGCAGGGCTTTCTTCTCCAACACGGCATGATCTGCGCCATCACACAGGGCCAGGGCACACACGGCAGCACGGGCTCCGGCTCCTTCGGCCCACACGGTCACATGGTCTGCCATGGTGCCAGCGACCTGCAGTAGTCGTGCGGCGTCCTGGGTACGGTAGGCATCCGTGGTGTACTGGAAGGTGGTCAGGTAGCGGTTGTCGTAGTCGCTGCCCTTTGTCGTGATGGGTGCATCGGCCCATTCTCCGGTGCGGAACAGGTCGCCGCTGAGAACGCAAAAGCCATCCCGGAGATATTGTCTTACGGCATCGTTGTCCAGGCAGCCCTTGCCCTCTCCGCTGAGCGCCAGGCAGAGACGCTTTCCGTCCCAATCCTGTGGGATCAGGCGCACGTATGGCAGTACCTCGCCTTGTTCCCCTATGAGCACGCCTTTCTCCATTCTATGGCTTTGGCGGTCTGCTGTGTACAGGGGAACAATCGTGCTCTCCGTTTCGTGGATCCCGGTGATCCAGGACAGCATTTTTCGTTTTTCGGCATCTGTCAAAGTGGCGACACGGGCTGTTCGTTCCCTTTTGTGGAAGGCAAAGAACGCTTCGTCGTCGGGCAGTCCCGGTGCTTTTCCCTGTCCACGGAACCAGGTCAGATCCTGCAGGTCGCCTGTGGCAATGGGCACCTCCTGCCAGGATATTGCCTTGTCCATCAGTTGCCGGGCGAAGAAGCTGTACACACGCTCTCTTGTCTTTTGGTTGTACTGGTGCTCGGCGTCCTGGTAATAGAACTCCAGTAAGGCATCTGTCTTTTCTTGTGGTTTGTAATAGGCATTTGTCTTTGTCGTGGCATCGCTCTCCTCGTTCGGCTGTAAGGCATTTGCCTTATATAAACGATAGGCTTGCAGGACACCGGGCAGCTCCGCCGTTTCCAGATAGTTCGTCCAGTCGCCGGTGGAGCCTGCCAAGAACAAGGGACGAGGCGCGATCATGGCACACATTTCGGTGTTGTTGGTGTGTCGTCGCAGACCCGGTGCGTTCTCACAGGCACAGCCACCCTGCATCCGCAGTGAGACCATATTGATGGGGGCCGCCGCATGGATCCGTTCGTCCAATAGGGTCAGAAACAGCGTTTGGGAACCACCGCCGGATGCACCGGTCATACCGATCCGACTGGCATCCACATAAGGGAGACTGCACAGCAGATCCAGCGCACGGATGTTGTTCCACAGCTGCACGCCCAGACCGTTGGAGGTCCACAGCTCCTTCTCTGCCCCGCCGTATTCGTGGGAAAGCTGACGGCTGTCCACCTTGCCGATCATGTCCGTCACCAGGCACACAAAGCCCATTTGGGCAAAGTTGGCAAGCTGTCCCGGATAGTCGGCGGTGTCTGTCCGTGTCAGGCGTTGTTCTTCCCAGTGGCCGATGACGTTGAGGATGGCCGGGGACTTTTCCGGCAGCGGATCGGGCAGATACAGGTTGCCGGTGGACCACAGGCCGGGATAGCTCTCAAACATGATCTTCTGCACGGTGTAACCATCGTACTTGCCGACAAGTTCGTACTTTGGGTTCAGCGGCGTTTTCTCCGGCCAAGGATACAGACCGGCCGCCATGCGCAGGTCAAACCGCAGTTCTTCCCGGCGTCTGGCCAGTTCTTCAATGGAAGAAAAGTGCGGCATGGGGAATATGGTGTTGGTGTGGCGATCCTGGCTCAGACGTACATCGGCCGGGGCATAGCCAAGGACTCGATAGGATTCGTTCATATGGCA
This sequence comes from uncultured Ruminococcus sp., assembly GCA_964558485.1. Taxonomy (GTDB): domain Bacteria; phylum Bacillota; class Clostridia; order Oscillospirales; family CAG-272; genus UMGS1696. The sequence goes on from CAZLED010000112.1 coordinate 6,112, forward strand.
GACTCCTTTTTATCAGAGCGTATACAGCACGGCATCCAGTCCGGGAACGATGATCTCTCTGTCCTCGATCCGGCAAGTGATCGCATCGTCGCCGGGGTTGACCAGGATCTGTGCCTTGTTGCCGTCCGGGGTTTCCCATGCGGTGGTATGGATGGCCGGGAACGGACGCATTTTGCCGCTGACTTCGTAGGTGATGGTGTCACAGTCCACGGGCTTTGCCGGGATCATGCGGCCATTAAACAGATAGGGCTTTGCCTGCTCTTTGTAGAACTTTGTCAGGTTGCGCACCATGGTGAGGGTCTTTGCCTTATCCGGTGCGTGCTCGAAGTCTCTGGTACCCCAGTTGGGCATGAGGATACCATCGGGTGTCAGCACCAGGGTCATGCAGTCGCCGGCGGCAAAGGAATACGCCATACGCCAGCGGAGCGAATCCACGTCGGAACGGAAGGGGCAGCTCACCTGGTTCCCCATGAAATTCCGCAGGTATTCGTGATAGATGTAGGCATACATGGGCACAGCTTTGCCAATGAAATAGTTTAGCTCAAACCGGTTGTCGCTGAACAGCAGATTGCCGATGAAGGGCTCTGCCGCTGCGGATTCACAGCCGAACAGCATGGTGCCACCGATGTCGTTCCATTCGCCCAGCAGTGTCTGCATATTGGCGGTCATCCAGGGACCCGGCGCTTCCGGATGGCCGTGGTTTCCGCTGTAGCAGAAATACTGACCACCGCCGTGGTTCTGGTCCAGGATCTGGGCATAGTCCACGCCGCTCTGGATCAACGGTGTGTAGGCATCCAACAACAGTTGGTGTCCAACCGGGGAAGCCGGGCAAATGTCGTAGCCGGAACGCTGACCGGTGCAAATGTGGCTGATGGCGACCTTGCCGTCGGGACCTGCGCACATACCGGCTTCCAGACCGTTTTCATCGTAGGCTTTTTGGTTATTGTATGCTGCGATCAGATTGCTCTGGATGGTGTAGCCAAAGCCGGAGCAGTACACGCCAAGCAGGTCGCCTTTTTCGTGAAGCGCGTCCATGAAGGTGTTGAAGTTCTCTTCCCCACCAAATGGCGGCCACACATATGGCGGTGCCCAGGGTGCGGTGCCTTCCCAATGCATGAGCAGCACCAGCAGACGGCTGTCCGTGGCTGCCCGCAGTTCATCGATCAGGGGCAGCGCATTGGTGTAGGGGAACAGCTTATTGGGGGTCATGGTGTCCATGTCG
>CAZLED010000113.1:0-7298 GCA_964558485.1 uncultured Ruminococcus sp.
CCTACTTCCGTGGGGAAATGATCCAGGACGTGGCGGTGTACTATTCCACCACCGGTCGGTACAACAGCATCGGTCTGCCCATCACCAGCAAGACCGCCGCCATTGGTCTGACCCGTACCCTGATCCAGCAGCACATACCCATGGGCATCGTAGCAAATTCCACCACCGATAGACTTTCAAAATACAAAATTGTCTTTGCGCCCCACATCGCCGGGATCACCGACCAGAACCGTGCCGATCTGCTCTCGTATGTGAAAAACGGCGGCAATTTGTACCTGTCCGGTGCCGAAGATCCCACACTGCTCTCGCTCCTGTTGGGTGCCAAGGTGCAAGGATACACAGCGGAAAATGCCGTGTACATGGCACCCACCGAAGCCGGACGAGAATATTTTGGCAAATCCACCGTTGACGAATTCACCGAAAAATATCCCTTCCCCACGGAACAGCGTTTGCCAATTCTCATGCTGACCGACACGGATGCCGAAGTCCTTGCCACCATGACCCTGCCCTACACGAAGCCGGGCGAAAAACGCTTTGCCTCCATCCACTCCAACCCACCGGGTGTGGCCACAAATTACCCCGCCATGCTGCGCAAAAAGGTAGGTAAGGGCACCGTGATCTGGTTGGCCGCATCTCTGGAGTGTGACGACCGCTGGGCACACAAGAACCTGCTCCTGTCCATCGTGAACGATTACCTGCTCTGTCGCACGATCACCACCACGGCCCCTCGCCAGGTAGAGATCGTCACCTTTCGGGATGGTGGAGAAACATTGGTAAGTGCCGTAGATTTGCTGTGTACCGATGAACTGTTACCGGTGCCAAGCTTCACCGTATCGGTGCATTGCGGCAAAGAACCCACCACCGTCACCCGTCTTGCCCACGGCGATGGAGCAGACGAAACCATGGGCTTCACCTGGGATGATACAACAAAAACCGTGCAATTTGCGGTAGACGAGCTTGTCATGTTCGATATGTTCAAAATCGAATGAGAAATGAAAAAATACCGATAGGCGAAAACCTGTCGGTATTTTTCTGTGTTAGAAATCTTCTGACTTCTTATTTCTTACTTCTGCCTTTCCTTACAGCTGGATGCCGCTCAGGATCTCCTTCAGGCAGTCGGCACTCTTGTGGAGCAGTGCGGTCTCTTCGTCCGTCAGGGAAACCAGCAGCTTGCCACGGATGCCGTCCCGACCAACGATGTTCAAGGTCGAGAGACATACGTCGTCGATGCCGTATTCGCCGTGCATCATGGTGGATACCGTCATGGTGGTGTCCGTGCCGTTCAGCAAGCACTTGCAAATGTGACATACCGACAGGGATACCGCATAGAACGTAGCACCCTTCCGCTGGATCACACGACCGCCGGACTTGCGCATATATTCTTCAACATCCTTATAGTTCAGTTCCGGATACAGCGCACCGGGGGTGGTGGCAACCTTGGGATATTCCGCAACCGGCACATTGGAAATATTTGCCAGAGACCACGGCACAAAGGAAGAATCCCCATGCTCGCCAAATACGTAGGCGTGTACGTTCTGCTGGCTGATGTCGTAGTATTCGGAGATTCTGGCACGGAGACGAGCGGTGTCCAGGATCGTACCGGAACCGATGATCTTGTTCTCCGGCAGACCGGACAGCTTGTTCCAGGTGTAGGTGATCACGTCAACCGGGTTGGAAACGATCACATAGGTGGCGTCCGGCGCATAGCTGGTCACCTGGGGAATGATGGTCTTCATGATGTTCACGTTGGCCTGTGCCAGATCCAGACGAGACTGACCGGGCTTCCGAGCCAGACCAGAGGTCAGCACCACAATGTCCGACCCGGCAGCATCCCGATAGGAACCGGCGTAAATGGAGACCGGCGGACAGAAGGGCATACCCTGCCGAATGTCCAGCGCTTCGCCCAGAGCCTTATCTTCATTGATGTCGATCATCACGATCTCAGAGGCAATGCCGCCGCTTGCCAACGTATATGCAATGGTGGAACCGACACTGCCGGCACCGATGATAGTAACTTTAGCCATAATCTATGACCCCCACGTTGTATTTTTTGTATTGTTTTAATAAGATAATGGATGTGATAAAATATGTAGTACGTAGATATAGGAAGGAAAGACGAAATGGAGCAGGAACAAACACTAAACCAAACGAAATTGGTACGATCCGCACCGCACTATATGTCAGCGCACCCTTTCCAAAAGTTTTGCCAGGCTTTTACAAAAGCCGCGTTTCTCCTCCCGAACAGCAAGGATTACTAATGTAACCTCCGTACTACTAAATCGGAAAAGCTGCCGCACGGAACGGTCAAGTGCACATGTATGTGCTGTTCCCTACGGGGATGGGCAAGACCGATTCCTATAAAAGCCTCACTTCAGAACCGACACCGCATCCGAAATGGTTTTTTCCATGGCTTCGCGACCGTACTTGTCCACCTCGGCACGATTCTTTTCGCCGTGGGTGAGACAGCCGGCACCACCGATACAGCCGCCGATGCACGCCATACCTTCGATGAAGTTGCCGTCCAAGAGATTTTTGCTGGCCTTGAGCAGCGCCACACGACACGCTTCGATGCCGTCACAGGGAATGGCCTTCAGGTCAAAGTCGATGTTCTGCTCCTTCATGGCCTCGGCAACCGCATCCGACAGACCACCGGAACGAGCAAAGATCCGTCCAAAATAGGACGCATTGTCCAGTACCCCTTCTTCCAGGGACGTGATGTCGATGTCCCGGCTGTCGTACAGCGCCTGCAGCTCTTCAAAGGTCATCACCGCATCTACGTAGGGCTTCACCGTTTCCAGCTGTGCCTCTGCCTTTTTCGCAGTGCAAGGCCCGATGAACACCACCTTGGCGCCTTCGTCCGTCTCCTTGATGTACTTGGCAAGGGTCGCCATGGGAGACAGATTGTGGGAAATCAGCGGCACCAGCTTCGGGAACGCCGACTTGATGTACGCCACAAAGGCCGGGCAGCAGGAACTGGTCAGCATACCCTTCTCTGCCAGCTCACGAGATTCTGCCTGGGCTACCATGTCTGCACCCAGCGCTGCCTCGATGACCGTGTGGAACCCAAGCTCCTTCAGACCCGTGATCACCTGCCCCAGCTTGGCATAGGTGAACTGGCTGGAGATGGACGGCGCCACCATGGCATATACCTTGTACTTCTGGTTGTTCTCGCTCTTCTGGATCAGGTCGATGACATTCAGGATGTACGACCGGTCCGTGATGGCGCCAAAGGGACACTGGTATACGCAGGCACCGCACTGGATGCACTTGGACTTGTCGATGTCTGCCGCCTTGTTTTCCTTGATGGAAATGGCCTTCACCTTGCAGGCATTCTGGCAGGGACGGCTCCGGTTCACAATGGCGAAGTACGGGCAAACCTTGGCGCATTGGCCACATTCCACGCACTTGGTCTTGTCGATGTGTGCCACGTGGTTCGCATCAAAGGAGATGGCGCCACGCTTACATACGTCCTCACAACGGTGTGCCAGACAGCCACGGCAGGAATCCGTCACTTCGTACCCGGCCGCCGGGCATTCGTCACAGGCAATATCGATGACCTGGATCACATTGGGATCCGCACTGTCACCGCCGCCCATGGCGATCTTCACACGCTCGGCTAAGATCGCTCTCTCCTTGTACACACAGCAGCGCATGGTAGGCGTGGTGTCCGGTACGATCATTTTGGGAATGTCCAATACATTTTCCAAAAGCGTCCCGTCCCAGGCCTGCCTTGCGACCTCTCGTAAAACTTTATATTTCAGATGCTGTACTTTGGTATCAAATTTTCTCATGCAGCATTTTTCTCCTTAAAAATAACTAACCTTAATGCGCTTGCCCATCTGGCGTAAGCATTGGGACAGCTCTTCTACAAGGTTCATTTTGATGCTGAAATTGATGGGCAGATCCGGGTTCTGGTGGGCCGGATTGATGGCTCGTCCCACGAAGAAATTGATGTCCGTTGCCTCTTCAAACAGCAGTCGGCTGATGAGAGACGCACCGTCACGCTGCTGGCTCCAGATCTCGTATTTCTCGTTTTCGCCCAGGTGATCCTTTGCATATTCCAGCACCCGGTTGATGGTGATCACGCCTTCCGTCACCAGGTCCACGCCCTCGATCTCGGCAATGGGCGGTATGTCGCTCTTTTCAAATTTCAAGCTGGCCTTCAGCGGCTTGCGCAGGAACTTCGCCGCAATGGACGAGGTGGTGCCGCCGCAGATGATGTGCTTGCCACCCTTTGAGAAGAACAGCGACATCATCCGGTCACAGTCGTCTTTGTTGGACGGTGGGCCAAAGAGGATGTTCATGGGTTCTCTCTTCCGGATCCGCACCACACAGGCCGTGGCATCGTCTCCCGGCTTGCTGTCGTATAACCGGTTGCATTCGTCGATCAGCATGGTGGACAGGGTCTTTGCCGTGTAGCCAGCCGGTACCAGCATCTCCAAGAAGCTGATGATGTCCTCCCGTTTCCAGCCGAAGTTGTAGGCCGTGCCGATCCCGGCGTGGGGACAACCGTCACTCATGGCAACGAACACGTCGTTCTCCTGCAAGGGGATCACCGACTTCAGGATCTTCTTGCCGCCAATGTTCATTTCCGTGGTGGGATAGTCGTAATTCTGTTCGTTCCGGATCAATACCACCTGGGGATTGTCGTATTGGATGATCTCTGCCGTGCTGTTGTTCTTGATCTGGATGATCGTGAAGGTGGAGTATGCCACGCCTCGTACGGAGCAGACCGGCAGCGTCGCCGCAATGGTGGACACGCATTCCTCGATGGGCAGACCCTCGGACATCATTGTGGAGATGATCTTGGAGGTCAGCGTGGACAGAATGCTCGCCTTGACACCGCTGCCCAGTCCGTCTGCCAGCACGATCACCGTGGCGTTTTCCGTACTCTGCTCGATCACATCCACGTGGTCACCGCAGAGCTGTTCGCCGTAATGGTTGATGCTTTTGTAGCCAATATCCGCACACAGATTAATCATTTTCGATGGACTCCTTCAGCTTGGCAAGAGCGATCTTGGTCTCGGCCGCCGTTTCCCCCAGCAGCGAGGCGATCTCCTGCACGATCCGCATTTGTTTGTCCACCACACGGTCAGCCACTTCAATGGTCTGCCGACTGATGTTGTCCTTCTTGACCCGGTCGTTTTCTTCTTCCGTGATGTCACGCAGCAGACCGATCAGCAGGTGCGATTCGCTGTCGTACACGATGGTCTGCTCTACGAATCGGTTGTATTCGGCCAGGTAAACTCGTTCGTCGTGGATGCTGCGACCGGTGTTCAGCACCTGCATAAAGGACGCAGGATCCAGGATCCGCACCACCTGGTCGCCTACGATGTCGGAGTCGTAGCGGATGTTCATGATCTTCTTGGCAGCCTCGTTGATCTGCTGCACTTCCATCTGCTCGTTCAACACGATGAGCCCGTTGGGTGAGCTGTTCACGATGGCGTCGGAGAAGCTTTCGGCCTTGTCCTTCAGGAAGGGCAGACACATGGAGATCTCCGCCTTGCCCTGGTACACCGCAATGGCCTTTTCCCGACAAGTGTTGTAGCCGCAGGTGCCGCAGTTCAGCTCCTGGGACGGCTTGTACTTGCCCATCTGCCGCAGGATCTGCTGGATCTCCGCTTCACTGGGGATCTGGGCCCGCTGCTCGATGAAGGCAAAGTGCTTCTTCAGACCCACGTCTCCCCGTTCCTCTACCGGGAAATCCTTGTCACCGGCATAGGCTGCAATCTCCAGATAATCGTGGATATGAGACGAATGGTATTTTTCCATGACGGGACCGCTGATGCAGCTGCCCACACAGGCCGACATTTCGATGAAGCAGTTGTGGATCTTGCCGGCTTCGATGTCACGGAGGGCATTCATGCAGTTCTCTACCCCGTCCAGCGCCAGATAGGTGTAGCCGGGAATGGACAGATCCATGGTCTTCAGGATACCGCCGGTGGTGGGGAAGAAACGGGCACGGGAGTTTTCGTTCACGTCCTTCTCCTGCTCCAGCACGATGTTCTCTTCCTGCAACCACTGGGTCAGCTCCTCATAGGTCAGCACAGCGTCTACGATGCCCTCGTAGTATTCCGCTTCGTCCTTCTTGGCAACGCAGGGACCAATGAACACGGTCTTGGCGCCGGGGTGCCGTCTCTTGATGTCGATGCAGTGGGCCTGCATGGGCGACACCACGTCTGCCAGATAGGTAAGGGACTTGGGGAAATGCTTCTGGATCAGCAGGTTGATGGAGTGGCAGCAAGAGGAAATGATGATATCCCGGTGGTCTTCCTGCAGCATCCGCTCGTATTCCTTCTTGACGATGGTGGCACCGATGGCCGTCTCCTCCACATCACAGAAGCCCAGCTTTTGCAGTGCACTGCGCATGGCTTCGATACCCACACCATGGTAGTTGGCGATAAAGGAAGGCGCCAAGCTCACATATACAGGATCGCCGGATTGCAGCAATACCTTCACCTTTTCCAGCTCGCTCTTGATCTCCTTGGCATTTTGCGGACAGACAACAAAGCATTGCCCGCAGAGAATGCACTCGTTTCCGATAATATGTGCCTGGTTGCCGGAAAAACGAATGGCTTTCACCGGACAATGGCGAATACATTTATAACAGTTTTTGCAGTTCGATTTCTTGAATGTAAGGCAATTCGACATACCTTGTAGGTTCCCTCCGCAGAAATATAACAAATCGATCGGTACAGAACTTCAGAGACACATGGCATCCAATGTCAGATCCAACACGCTCTGCCAGCACTGCACAGGATCCGGACAGTCGCTTAAAGCTTTGCCAAAATATGTTCGCTAAAAAATTCCTTGAAATTCTCTTTTGTGATACCGGTGTAGATCTCGTCATCCACCTGGATGGTCACGCCGATCCGGTTGCACTTGCCGATGCAAAAAGAGCCAGCCAGCGCCACCTGCTCATCCAGTCCCCGTTCCGCAATGGATTCCTGCAGAAGGGCAACGATCTCCGGTGCTCCTTTCAGGTGACAGGAGCTGCCAACGCAAACCTGTACGACCATATGGTTATACCCCAGCCTTTACAACGTCCTGGAAAAACTGGTCGACCGTCTCCGGGGATACGGAATGGAATGCCTCGTCCACCATCACGCATACGCCCTGTTGACATTTGCCCAAGCAGAAGGTGGCGCCCAGGTCTACCTTGTCACCCAGGTCATTTTCAGCGATCAGCTCCTGCAGTCTTTCTACGACCTGTCTGCTTCCCTTCACGTGGCAGGAACTTCCAATACATACGGTTATCTTCATAACAATGTTCTCCTTTAGATTTTATGTTTTTACAA
>CAZLED010000114.1:0-7246 GCA_964558485.1 uncultured Ruminococcus sp.
ATCCATAGTCCCTATTATACCACATTTTGCTGAATTTGAAAATTGATTTCCGTGGGAAAACACAGCAAAATAGAATAAAGTGCCGACTTAGGACGCCGACACTTTGCAGGTGCTTCGGGTACCACCGTACCATGCATGGCTGACGCTTTGATGGAACGTCTGTATCATCAGAACTGTACGGTGGCGCCATTATTTCGTTTTCAGGGCTGCCTTCAATGCGGCGATGTCGCCATGGGAAAGCTGGGAGGAATTGATCACATGGAGCAACAGCTCTAAGGGCTCATCTAAGTAGGCACGATGAAGAAAATCTTCTGTCAGAAGCCGTCTGTATGTATGCACATCCACAAGCGGTGTGTAGCAGTTGGCCCGTCCGCTTTTGTCGACAGATAAAAATCCTCTTGCCACCAGGCGATTGATCAAGGTCAGCACCGTGGTCATCTTTCGGCGTGTCAGCTCCGGGAAATGCTTGATGGCCATGCTGGCAGTGACCGGCTTTTCGTCCTTTTCGTACAGTGCCCAGATTGCTTCCATGACCTCCAGCTCGCTATCCGGCAGCTTGGTAAATGCTTGGTTGTCAGTCATACAAAAATATCCTCCTTCGGAATGGCTATAGGGCGACCTGCGTATCCACATAAACAAGTCGTAGAAAGGAGATTTCCCCTTTAAGATATTTATATTATACCATGCATTTTGACACATGTCAATACGCAAATAGCGATTTCGTTACAAAAAATTCATTTGGTCATGTAGAAAAATACCAAGAAAAATCGTGCAAAATGGAGAATTTCGTTGAAAAGATGGATGCGGCATCAAAAAAAGTGGCGCCAAACTGCCAGAGTCTGCACAATGTAAACAAAAAGAGTACAAGCGGTGAGCCTGTACTCTTTTGACTATATTACGAATGTAATATTATGTACTTATCTCTTCTTGGAGATAGCGTAACCAGCAGCGGATACAACAGCAGCAACAGCAGCTACGATACCAGCGTCGAAGGTCTGGGGAGCAGCTACGGTTTCAGTAGCAGCGTCAGCAACTACTTCGGGTTCGGTTTCTACAACGGGCTCAACGTATTCGTCAGCGGTCATGGTCAGGTTGTCCCAAGTGGAGTCAGCGGTGGACCAAGCAGAACCCTGGTTAGCGTTGGTGAAGTTGTGGAATTCACGGGTCAGCGGATCTTCGTCAGCGTCGTCATTGATACCAACAACGAAGCCAATGGAAGCGCCTTCTTCTACGGAGTAGTCAGCACCCCAAGGCAGAGCGAGCTCCATGGTGTAACCGAAATCGGTGTAGGTGTAAGCGAACTCAGCGTCAGCCATGTTGTTTTCTCTGTGCAGACCGCCACCAGCCCATTCGGTGAAGGAAGGCCCAATGGTGTACTGAGCAGCGTTGATATCAGCGATAGCGCCTTCTTCGCCGGACAGGTTGATGTACACTTCGATGGAGTCGTTCATGTAAACGGAGGTAACGTCAGCAGCCTTGGTAACGGTTTCGTCGTTTACTTCCACGTACACGTACAGATAATCTTCATCCCATGCAGCCCAACCGGTACCGGTGGAACCACCTTCGGTGCCTTCTACTTCGGGAACAGTGATGGTGAAGCCATCGTTCACGTAAGCGGCGTCCTTAACACCGTCTACTTCGATGCCCCAGTTGTTGGCGTTGGATGCAGAATACTCTGCGGCAGAGGCTGCTACGGACAGAGAAGCCAACATAGCGATAGCCAGTGCAGATGCAAGATACTTTTTCATAAGTCTTGATCCTTTCATTCATAAAAAGATAAAAGCGGTTTATCCCATGGTTTTATTATACCGATTTTGTCCCCATTTGTCAAGGGACAGTTGAACAGCAAATTTGCCGAAATGTGTGTTCATATTTTGTTAAAAATGACGAAAATGTCAATAGCCGTGCCTGATCGACGGTCGCACCAAAGCATTGGAGGATTTTCCGTAAGGGAAATTCTCGGGAGTGGGAATGGATCGCTCTCCTACGAAGCTGCAGATGATTCCCACTCAGTCCACAAAGTCAAAGGCAAAGCCACCGATCTGTACCGTGTCGCCTTCTTCGCAGCCAGCTTCCCGGAGCTTGTCGATGATACCGGTCTTCTGCAACATATTCTCGAAATACATCATGGATTCCCGGTCGTTGAAGTTGACCCGGTCGATGAGCAGCTGGGCAAAGCGGCCTTCCACCACAAAGGATGCGTCGTCGGCTCGATGGATGGTCACGTCTTCGGCGGTCTTCACGGGCAGCTCGATCTCCTCCGGTACCTCCGATTCGTAGGTCAAAACCGGCGGCAGAGTACGCAGCAGATCTGCAATGGCATCGGTCAGCGCCTTGAGCCCCAGCTTCTTGGCGGCAGAGATGTAGTACAGCTCATAGCCCAGCTCGGCACAGCGCAGCTCCAACGCCGCCGCTTCCTCCGACAGCTCCGGGATCTCGATGAATTCGGATTCGTCGTCTACCAAAAGATCCGCTTTGTTTGCTACCACGATCCGGGGACGGGCAGCCAACTCCGGCGAGAACTTTTCCAGCTCCCTTGAGATGGTCTCAAAGTCTTCAACCGCCGGACGACCTTCGGAGCAGGAGATGTCCACCACCTGCACCAGCATCCGACACCGCTCGATATGCCGCAGGAATGCGTGACCCAGACCCAGTCCCTCCGATGCCCCTTCGATGAGGCCGGGGATGTCTGCCATCACAAAGCCGGATTCGCCGCCGGTGGATACCACGCCCAGAGATGGCTCCAGCGTGGTGAAATGGTATTCGGCGATCTTGGGTCGGGCAGAGGACAGCGCCGCCAATAGCGAGGATTTTCCGGCAGAGGGCAGTCCGGCCAGTCCCACGTCGGCGATCATTTTCAGCTCCAGCACCACTTCCTTTTCTTCACCGGGCAGTCCCGGCTTGGCAAAGTTGGGGATCTGTCTGGTGGGTGTGGCAAAGTGCTTGTTGCCCCAGCCGCCACGACCGCCACGGCACAACACGAAGGGCTCGTCGTCGGACATATCGTGGATGATCCTGCCGGATTCGGCCTCCCGGATCAGCGTACCACGGGGCACCGGCACGATCACGTCTTCGCCGTTTTTGCCCTTGTATTTGCTGCCGGCACCGTCACTGCCATTTCCGGCAAGGAACTTTTTCTTGTACCGGAAGTACAGCAGGGTGTTGGCGCCTTCGTCTACGGTGAAAATGATGTTGCCACCATTGCCACCGTCACCGCCGTCCGGGCCACCCTTGGCGACGTATTTTTCTCGCCGGAAGGAGACCACGCCGTTGCCGCCATCGCCAGCCTTGGTATAGATTTTGGTTTTATCGATAAACATTCTATTTTAATCTCCGTGGGGATTCAGGTTGTTGACCAGCTTGTAGTGGTTGATCTTGTAGTTTTCGATGCAGTGGGCAATGCTTTCCACCGCTTCGTCCCGGCTGCCGATCTCGTCCACCACGGTCTCCTTGTTCTCCAAGGTTTTGTACACGGAGAAGAAATGGCGCATTTCCTCATATACGTGGGGCTGCAGATCGTAGATGGTCTTGACCGTGTTGTAGTAGGGATCGGTGTAGGGGACAGCGATGATCTTTTCATCCAGCCGGCCGCCATCGATCATTTTCATCACGCCGATGGGATAGCACTGCACCAGAGTCAGCGGTACCAGCTCCTCCGAGCAGATCACCAGCACGTCCAGCGGGTCATCGTCGTCGGCGTAGGTCAGGGGGATAAAGCCGTAGTTGGCCGGGTAATGGGTGGAGGTGTACAGGATCCGGTCCAGCTTCAATAGGCCGGTGCTTTTGTCCAGCTCATACTTGATCTTGCTGCCCTTGCTGATCTCAATGACAGCGTAAAAGGATTCCGGAGTGATCTTCTCCGGCGAAAAATCATGCCAAATATTCATATACGTTTCCCCTTATTTTCACATTTCTGATGCCAGGCTGGCATGTGCCACATCCGCAAGGATCCGGATACCGCGGTCGATGTCTTCGTCGGAGGGCATGGAGTAGTTCAAACGGAAGGAGTCGGACTTTCCATCGGGGTCACAGCAGAAGGCACTGCCGGTCACCACAGCCACCTTGCGGGACAGCACTTCCTTCACAAAGGGAGCGGAGTCCATACCGTTCGGCAGCGTGCACCACAGGAACAGACCACCTTCGGGTCTGGTGTAGCGGATTTCCTTCGGCATATGTTCGTCCAGAGCAGCCAGCATACGGGTACATTTGCCACGGTACAGCTTGCGGATGCCCTGGATGTGGGTGTCCAGATCGCATTCGGTCATGAACTTGTAGCACAGCATCTGGAAGAACTGGTTGGTATGTACGTCCTCCACCTGCTTGGCAACGATCACCTTGGACATGAGCTTGCTGTTGCCACATAAGAACCCGATCCGCATCCCGGCAGACAGGATCTTGGAGAAGGAAGAGCAGTACAGCACCCGGCCGTCTTCGTCAAAGGACTTGTAGGTGGGCACGTCTTCTCCGGCAAACCGCAGCTCCCCATAAGGGTTGTCTTCCAGAATGATCTGATTGTGCCGTCTGGCGATCTCGTACACAGCCTGTCGGTTTTCCAGCGTAGAGGTGATACCGGTGGGGTTCTGGAAGGTGGGGATCACGTACAGCAGCTTGGCACGCTTTTCCGTTTGCAGAAGAGCTTCCAGTGCTTCCGTGTCGATGCCGTCTTCCCGCAGCGGAACACCCAGGGTTCTTGCCCCATTGGAGCGGAAGCCGTTCAGTGCGCCGATAAAGCTGGGCTCTTCGCAGATGACAGCGTCCCCTTCGTTGCACAGGGCCTTGCAAGCCAGCTCCAGACCCTGCTGACCGCCGCTGGTGATGATGGTGGTGTCCTCGTCGGTGCCACAGTGGAACTTGTCCCGGATCCGGGCAGCCACCACTTCTCGCAGGGGTGCATAGCCTTCGGTGATCCCATATTGCAGGGCCTTGGCAGCATCGTTTGCAAAAATATCCGCAGACAGTCTTGCCATGTCTTCCACGGGGAAGGACAGGGGATTGGGGTTACCACCGGCAAAGGAGATGATGGTGGGGTCGGTCAGAGACTTGAAGATCTCCCGAATGGCAGAGGGCTTCATGCCGGCAAGTTTATCGGAAAAAATGTATTCCATAGGCGTATCGTTCCTTTCGTTTTCCCAAAGCATTGTTTTTCACCTTATCATTATACCACACTCTCCCACCAATTACAAGAAAAAATTGCAGGACACAGCGAAACTTTACCAAATGTCCATGGACAAGCGGCGGCAGTCGTGCTATAATTATGGAAAAGACAAAAACAGGAGAAGATCATGGAAACAACCGTTGAAACGATAACCAAAATGCGGCGCAGCTATCTACCACTGCTGGCACTGACCCTGGTGCTGCTCAGCTTGCTTTGCCGGGGCATGGGATATATCTACAGCATCATGGCCACCGATATTGCCTACAGCGACGTGGTGGTCAGCATCATGGGGATATTGGTGGAGGTGCTGACCATCACCCGGACGGTCACAGGCTTTGCGGCGATTTTGTATGCTATGCATCGGTGGGAGCGCAACACACCCTATCGCTGTGGCGGACGGACACTGCTTGTGGTGCTGGGCTGTGAGGTGATCGACTGCGCATCCCGGTATCTGGTGGACAAAATGACCTCCAGCATCACAGATATGGAAAGCTTTGCCCTGTTGTGGCTGACCCTGCAGTTTTGCTACAGTGCGGTGCTAAACGTGGTGGTCTGGTGCGGCGGCAAGTTCTGGTTTCATCCCATTGGCAAACGAGCCGCCGTGCCGCTGGAACGCACCGTGACCACCAGCACCCTGCTCCTGCTTGCCACCAGACTGCTGCTGGAGCTGTACTACCTCATCGACTTTCTTATCACCTACTCCAACATCACCGGCACCGAGGTGGCCTCTATCGTGGGGCAGTTCCTGTACACCATCGTCCTCTACGGCGGTGTCGCTTGGGGCATGGGCATGGGCATAACAAAGCTCTTGCGAGAAATGTACGACATTCACAAAAAGTTAACATAATACCGCATAAGCATTCACACAAGCTGGGGGGGGGATCGGATATAATAAAGTGATCGGCAAAAATCGGTAACTTTATGTGAAAAAGGAGAAACGATCATGCAAAGACGGAAACAGGGTTTCGTCATTCTGTTGGCACTGCTGCTGCTGGCACAGACCGGATGCTCGTCTGCCACCACAGAAACGGAGACCCATGCGGATACGACGACTACCACCACGGAGACCGAGACGGTGGAGACCAAGGAGACCCCGGACGTACCCGATGCAGACTACGGTGGCACCACCTTCGATATTCTGGCTTGCGGCAACTGGGCGCAGGACTGGACGGAGATCTACGAATTCCAGGCTGAGGAGCTGACCGGTGAGGCCATCAACGATGCGGTGTACAACCGGAACCTGAAGGTGGCAGACAAGTTCAACGTGGAGATCAACGAGATCCACCACATGGGCAACGCAGACGGCGGTACGGGCAAGGGACTCAAGTTTGTTCAGCAAAGCGTACAGGCGGCAGACAATCTCTATGACCTGTCCCTGATCTGTTCCTACGACTGCTCCACGCTGGCAGCCGGCGGGTATCTGCTGGACATGATGACGGAGGTGCCCTATATCGACCTGACCAAATCCTGGTGGGATCAGAAGGCGGTACAGGACCTTGCCATCGGGAAGAAGATGTACTATTCCACCGGCGACATCACTATGATCGACAACGAATGTACCTTCTGCATTCTCTTCAATAAGCAGATGATCGAGGACTACGATCTGGACGATCCCTATACGCTGGTGAAGGACGGCACCTGGACCATCGACAAATTCGTGGATATGGCATCTCAGGTCTCTGTGGACACCAATGGCGATGGCAAATACACCGAGGTGGATACATACGGTTACTGTATTTGGTGGGAAGCTATGTGCGGTACGATCGCCGGTGCCGGAGAACGGTATTGCAGCCTGAACGACAAAGGCGAGATCGAGCTGACCTTTCTGACCGAACGCACGCTGGATGCCCTGAACAAGTTCACCGTTTTGGCCTATGACCGCTCTCGTGCCTACTCCATCCAGATCAGCCCGGACAAGATCGAGGATATGTTTGCCAACGACCAGGTGCTGTTCTACTCCCGGTACCTGTGCATCGTCAAGAAGTACAGAGACATGGACACGGACTTTGGTATCCTGCCGTATCCGAAGTATGAGGAAGCACAGCAGGAATACTATTCCTCCGTATCCTCCTACGGCTGCTCCCACATCTG
>CAZLED010000115.1:0-7243 GCA_964558485.1 uncultured Ruminococcus sp.
CACCTTTTTTCCCCTTTTGGCAAGACCTCAAAATGCAATAGATTCCGCCTGTGATCGACACAGAATTCTGTGCATATATACAATGTAAAGGAGAACCCCTATGCGAAAAACCATGTATTGTTGTGCCGTGACTGCTCTTTTGCTCTCTGCTATGCCGTTGTCTGCTGCAGCGCTGGGAAACACTGTGCTCACACCGGGACTGGAATGCCTCAGCGATGCCTGCGACATGATCCAGACCGGTCTGACCTCAACGGAGCTTCTGTTTACCGCCGGTGATTTTGCCGATGCCATTGGCTACACACCACGCTCCATCACCATCACTTCCTTGCCACCGGCCAGAGACGGTACCCTGTATTTTGGTACACTGCCCGTAGCTGTAGACCAGGAGATCCAGATCCGCAACGTGTCCCTTTTGCGATTCGTTCCCACCGGCGACTGCACCACCTCGTCCTTCCGCTATCGGGGAGACAACACCTATAGCCACTGCTGTACACTGCGGTTCACCCCAACGGTCAACCAGGCACCGGTCACAGCGGATAGCGCCGGCGTTTCCGTATCGGCCTGGACACAGCAGGACATCAGCACCTGGGGAACCCTGCCCGGTTCGGACCCGGATGGAGATACACTGACCTATGAGATTGGGTCGTATCCCCAAAAGGGACTGGTCAGCATTACCAACGAAGCGACCGGCAATTACCGCTATACACCCTACGATGGCGTGACTGGCACAGATAGCTTCACCTATCGGGTACGGGACAGCTACGGCAATTATTCTCCGGTGCAAACGATGACCGTTTCCATTGACGAACCGGCTTGCCAGGTGGTCTTTGCCGATATGCAGGACCATTGGGCACAAAACGCCGCACTGGTCATGGTGGCGGAGACGGCCATGGATGTGTATGCCGAAGGTGGTCAGGTGTATTTTCATCCAGACGAGAGCATCACCCGAGAGGACTATCTGGTCACGGTCATGAAAGCACTGGGCGCCGGTGAAGTGGAACCGTGTACCACCGTGTTTGCCGACAACGACAGCATTGCACAGGACGCCACCGGATACGTGCAGCGTGCTTACAATCTGGGTATCATACAGGGTAGTGTACAAGGAGATGCGACCTATTTTCGGCCTAAGGAGATCATCACACGAGCAGAAGCGGCGGTGATCCTGAATGCCATCGTCGGTGCCGAAATGCCGGATGTGCTCCCCACCTTTGCCGATATTTCTGCGATCCCCACCTGGGCCAGTCCCTCGCTGTACGCACTGCATAGCCTGGGTATCCTGCGTGGCACCGGCGATGGTGTGCTGGCACCGGATTCCCCGGTCAGTCGTGCCCAGACGGCCCAAATGCTGCTGAGCGTCAAAAACCTGCTGCAGGATGCATAAAAAGCCAGAAGGGGTGTCATACTATTCCTGTACTCCAGGAATATGCGCACAGGAAAGGAAACCCAAATGGAAAACCAGAAGCAGAATCCAAACAAGAATAAGGCCGAGAAAAATCAGTATCAGAACAAAGTAAACGAAAACAAAAACGAAAACAAAACGAACCGGAACCAGGCACAGGATACCAAGCGTCGGGAAGAAACAGAGGCATGATGATCCACAGGCCGTCCACGATCCGCAGGCCGTCCACGATCCACAGGTCGTGACCCATTTGTCGATAAACAGAAACGGAAAACGGAGTACAGAAAAAGCTGCCGATACGGTGGCTTTTTTCTATTGACAATTTGTGTCAAAAGAATTGCCAAAAATTTAGGGGTACCATTTTCCCGGTGTATGGATTATAATATAGAATACAGAACAATACCGTATAAACGGAACGGCGTCCCCATCTGCGGCGGAGTGCCGGATAGCCATCAGGAGGAAATAACGATGGAACTGATCATGATCAACGAGACCCAGTTAAAGGTCATGCTGGCACCGGGAGAAATGGATGATCTTTCGATCCAGGATAGCAATGAGACCCGGCAGGCGCTGCGGACGATACTGCAAAAGGCAAAAGCGAGATGTGGCTTCGATGCGACCAACAGCCGGGTATATGTACAAATGTATCCGGGTCGCAAAGGCGGCTGTGAACTGTATGTGACCAAAATGGAAAAGCGAGAGGAGATGCCCAAAATGCGTACCGGCAGTACCATCACCGAATACCGCAAATACGAACCGGAAAAGCGCTGCTACAGCGGCCACATCATCTACGGCTTCCGGGAGCTTGGGCAGCTGCTGTCCACCTGTGCCTGCCTGCGTACCAGTGGTTACACCGGGATCAGCAGTGCCTGGCAGGACCCATCCGGCGGCTTTTATCTGTCACTGGACCACGAGACCTATTTTGCCGGCGAACATTTTGGCAAGCTTTGTCCCAGCTCGATGTATTATTACATAAACGAGCATTGCCGGCTATTGTGCCCGGATGCGGTACCGATTTTGGGTGCACTGGCGTAGGTGCAATGGAAAAACGTTTTTGGTATAAACAATGTTGTCATCCCACGCCAAATCTTATAGAGGTACCAACTATTTACAAATTTCTGTTGAATCTGGCGGCAGAGTATGCTACAATTATGCTACGATGGAGAAAAACCAAAAAGCTCTGCTATAGCATGAGGATATAGAAATGGAAAAGCAAGAGGAAAAAAAGATCATCAGCGACCGGGAACAAAAGGAATACCTGCCCATGTGCCCGGTGCAAGTCAAACGAAATACCATCACCGAAGAAGACGGTCAGCGCACACTGCGTCTGCAGGTCACAGCCTGTACCGACAAAACACCACTGCGTTGCCACATGACGATTTTCTTCACCGATGCCCGCCGTGCCGATGTGGGAACCGAAGAGATCACGCTGCCACTGTCGGACGATATGACCATGCCTGCACCGGCAGAAGCTGTGTACGTGCAAAGCCGGATCGAAAAAGTGTGGCAGGGAGAAAACTGCATCTGGGAGAGGGAAGACCGTGCCGCCATGTCCTTGCCGGAGCAGACGATATTGTGGCAGACCGATCCCCTGTATGAGCAGATCTGCCGGGAGTGCGACGGTGTGGTGCAGCCGGTGTTCCGTCCCGATACCATCGAGGATGGCAAGCTGTGGCGCTGTACCTGTGGGCAGATCAACCTGCAGGATGCCACCCATTGCGGTCACTGCCACACCGAACACGCCTGGCTGGAGAAGCACTTTGACGAAGCGTACCTCACCGAGGAAAAACGACTGCATGACGTAGAGGCGGCTAAGAATCCCCATAGCAAAAAAGCAAACGTAGCTCGTTCCAAGGTGGAAAGCGACCGGCTGAAAATGATCGCCATATTCTCTGCCATCGGTGGCGCACTGCTGCTGACGATCCTGACTGTCACCCTGATCATCCCCTCGATCCGGTATGGCAAGGCCGCCTCTTTGGTGAAAGAAGCCGCCTATGACGAAGCCATTGCCATCTTCAACGATCTGGGTTCCTTCCGGGATGCCGAAGCCAAAGCCGCCGATGCCACCTACCAAAAAGCCCAAATGCTCACCGGTCTGGAAGAGGTGTACCTGACCACGACTGCCGAAGAACCCTGGTACTCCATCACCGAAGACGGCGTGCTTTCCCTGCGTAAGGATGACTACACCGGCTCCTGGGAGGTATTCGTGGTGCCGGACATGGTGGATGGGATCATCGTCCGGGAGCTGGATAAAAACTTCTTCTTAAACTGCAAGGATCTGGTGACCGTCACGCTGTCCGACTGCCTGGAAGTGCTGGGCGAACAGACCTTCTATAACTGCGAAGCCCTGACCACCGTGCATTTCGGGAAAAACATCCACACCTTAGGTCCTCGCACCTTCATTAACTGCTACGCCCTCACCGAGATCACCATCCCGGATACCGTGACCAAGATCGGTCTGCGTGCCTTCAACAGCTGCACAGCGCTGCGTTCCGTCCATTTGGGCAGCGGCATCACCAAGGTGCCCAGCTATCTGTTCAGCTGCTGCTATAGCCTGGAGCGTGTATCCTTTGGGGCTCCCATCACCGCCATCGATGAATTTGCCTTTTCCGAATGCCCACGACTGGCCAAGATCTACTACCCCGGCACAGAAGCCGACTGGCAAGCCATCACCGTTGGGGAAGAGAACGAAGCCCTGGCGAATGTGGAAGTGATCTACGAAAAATAATAGAAATGGGAAAATACCGTCCGCTGATCAAGCTATGATCCGCTGGCGGTATTTTTGATTCCGTGGAGTTTTGCGTTTTTTCACCTGATAAAATCCCAAAAAGCTATTGCAATTTTGCCAAAAAGGTTGTATAATACCCATAAGCAGGGTGTCATACCCTATGTATACAGAAATGAGGTATTTATCATATGATCAGACAACAGGCTTTCGGCGGCAACGTAAAAATGCTCAAGGGCGGTCTCCACTGCCATACCAAGCGTTCCGACGGCGCCGGCGCACCCGATGAAGTGATCCGTTACCACTACGACCACGGCTACGACTTCCTGGCGCTGACCGACCACCGCAACTATAACTACACCAACTTCGCACCGGAAGTGCCTATGACCATCATCCCCGGCATGGAATTTGACGGCACCTTTGCCCACGACCACGGCTTCCGTTGCTTCCACACCGTTTGCATCGGTCCCGCTAAGGAAGACGGCAACGGCTTTGACCAGGACGAACGCATGGATTCTGCTAAGACCACCGGTCAGGAAGACTACCAGCCCTACCTGGACGAGATCCACGCCAAGAAGAACATGACCATCTACTGCCATCCGGAATGGAGCAGCACCCCGGCTCGTTACTTCGAAAAGCTGCAGGGCAACTTCGCCATGGAGATCTGGAACAGTGGCTGTGCCATCGAAGACGACATGGACACCGACGCCGCATACTGGGACGAACTGCTGGGTCAGGACATCCACATCTATGGCGTAGCCACCGACGACGGCCACGGTATGCACCACCACTGCAAGGGCTGGGTCATGGTCAATGCGGAAAACAACATCAACGCCATCCTGAAGGCACTGGAAGAAGGGAAGTTCTACTCCTCCTGCGGCCCGGAAATTTACGACTTCTATGTAGAAAACGGCAAGGCTGTGATCGACTGCTCGGAAGTTGCTGCCATCCGTCTGCACAGCGATATGCACCCCACCAGAAAGGTCACCGCTGCTGACGGCAAGATGACCCACGCAGAGATCGATCTGGCAAACTGGGCAGGTCCCTACAAGTACGTGCGCATGACCATCATCGATAAGGATGGCAACCACGCTTGGACCAACCCCATCTGGCTGGACTGATCGACCAAATACACACGACAGGAAGGATCCAAAGGAGGAAATATGGTTTCCATCGCAATAACCAGTATGCGCAACGGCTCAGCGGACATACTCGAAAAACGGTATTGGGAAGTGTTGCAGCGATTTGGCAAGGCCTGCGGTGTCGATGTGGCACCGGTGATCCTGCCCATGGATACAGAGGAAGATTACCTTCGCTGGGCAGCCGATCATTTTGACGGTTTCCTCTTCACCGGCGGTGCTGACCTGGATCCCGTCCTCTTTGGGGAGACCAACGAACACGGCCTGTCCAACGGCATCACACCTGTCCGGGACGAGCTGGAATGCGTTTTGGGCAAGCTGGTGGCAGAAAACGGCAAACCGGCGCTGGGCATCTGCCGTGGGATCCAATCCATGAACGTGGCCATCGGCGGTTCCCTTTGGCAGGATATCTATAGCCAATGCCAGACGACGCACATGACCAAGGACGAAAACGGCAAGCCCCATCACACCGTGTACGTGAACGGCTGGCTGGCAGAGCTGCTGGGCAAGACCAAGATCGAGACCAACAGCTACCACCACCAATCCATCAAGTGCGTCCCCAGCGGTGCGGAGATATTGGCGCATAGCGAAGACGGTCTGGCAGAAGCCTTTGGACTGCGGGAACACCCCTTTTACGTGGGCTTCCAGTGGCATCCAGAGATCGACCCCGACTGGATCAGCGAACGCATTTTCACAAAGTATCTGCTGACGGTGCAAAATCTGCAAAAATGACGATACGCAAAACCGATCGAAATCTGTAGAAATGCTTGGGTGCAAGATTGCTTCATGCAGTCAAGCACCCATTTCTTTGTGCCGCTGCAGAAAAGACGAAAAAATATTGGAAATTTCACAAAATCCCCTTCACAATGGCGGAAATTTGTGGTATACTTTTGGTGAGCATTCCGGCGATGCATATGTGGCTACCAGAGCGCTGCGACCGGAATCCACGAACCGAAATGATTTTACATACATAAAGGAGATCCCACCATGTTAAAAGGCATTCCGAAAATTTTATCCCCTGAACTGATCTACACCCTTGCCAAAATGGGGCATGGCGATGAGATCGTCATTTCCGACGGCAACTTTCCCGGACATAGCGTAGGTCACGCAGAGGACAACATCGTGCTGCGTTCTGACGGTACCGGCGTCCCGGAGCTGCTGGAAGCCATTCTGCAGCTGATCCCGCTGGATACCTACGCCGATTGCGTATACCTGATGGATAAGACCGAATCCGACCGGGACCTGGAGATCCCGATCTGGGACGAATACAAAAAGATCTTGGCAAACCATACTACCCAGGAACCGCAGTTTTTGGAAAGACAGGCGTTTTACGATCGTGCCAAGAAGGCCTACGCTGTGGTCGTCACCGGTGAAAGTGCGATCTATGCCAATATCCTCCTGAAGAAGGGTGTCGTGAAGTAATGGCTTCCGAAGACAAACGAGACGAGATCATCGCCATGCAGCTGGATCTGATCAAGCAAATGACCCAGAACAACATCAAACGCCTGAGCGATGACATTTGGGGCACCTCCAAAGCCACAACAGCCAAGCCCACTGCCAGACAGACGCCCAAGGTCGATCCAGCGGCAGCGAATAAGCCGTCCGTACAATCGACCCAGGGGCAGACCCAGGAGCCGCCCAAGACCAAGGCAGCCGATGCAGGAGACGGCGAAGTGAACCAAACAGAAGAGGAACTGCCGCCGAAGGAAAATATCGAGGATCTGAAAAAGGAGTTGGACAGCTACATCGGTCTGGAAAGCGTCAAGCGAGAGGTGCGGGATCTGATCAATATGGCAACGGTGTACAAAATGCGCCGGGACCACGATCTGCCCACGGCCGATATGTCCCTGCATATGGTGTTCTCCGGCAACCCCGGCACCGGCAAGACCATGATCGCCCGACTGATGGCAAGGGTCTACCATTCTCTGGATCTGCTGTCCAAAGGCCATTTGGTGGAAGTGGATCGCAGTGGCCTGGTAG
>CAZLED010000116.1:0-7228 GCA_964558485.1 uncultured Ruminococcus sp.
TCGGCAGAGACCGCACCGGGGACGCCAGAAGAAGCGGAGACCGAAGCAGTCGATCCCAAGGAAGCGTGGGAAGCTATGTACCCCACCATTTCTCTGTACTACCAAGACCTGACCAGCGGCTACAGCGTGACCTATAACGAAAACAAGGTCCTGTACTCTGCCAGCCTGATCAAGGCACCGTATGTGTACGCCGTCCTGCGGGAGATTGAGGATTTCGAGGAACAAAAGCGAAACTACGCCGACGATGGCACACCGCTGTACGATGAGAACGGACAACCCTTGTTTACCGGCAAGCACCCGAATTTAGACGAAAACGGCAACATTCTGTACAAAGAAGGGGAAGAGAAGTACGATCTGTCCCGCACCTGGACCTACGATCCGGAGACCATGAAGGAAGAAGGCTCCGGCAAGATCCAGTATGAGCAAAAAGGCTTCACCCTGACCTGGCAGGAGCTGTTCGAGTACACCCTGTTATACAGCGACAACGTGGCATTTCGCCAGCTCCGAGACACCTTTGGCATGACTTCCTTCCAAGCTTTGGCTACAGAGCTGTCCTTCCAGGGCACGTCCTACGGCTTCATGCAGCTCACCGCCAAGGACTGCGGCAAATTTCTGGAAGCGCTGTACGACTTCTTTGTCACCGAATCCTCTTATGCCACCTGGATGCAGGAGCTCATGTGCCGCAGTGCCCACACCGTCATGATCCCGGCAGCCGTGTCTCCCACCAAAGCGGCGCACAAATACGGCTGGGACGAAAACGCCTATCACGACATGGCGGTGGTGCTGGACGAGGATCCCTACATCCTTGTCATCATGACCACCTTAGAGGACGGCGGCAGTGCCGTGGACAGCTACATTCGCTCTATCGTGCAGCAGTGCAAAAGGATCCACGCCGATGTTGCCAAGGAACGCAGTGCCGTACAAGCCACGGAAGCTACTGCAGCAGCCGAATAAAAACGAAAGCCCTCTGCTGTGTCCCGGATTTTGGGAGCATGGCAGAGGCTTTTTGCTGCAAAGATTTCCTGGATAGCCAACACTATACAATATCATGAAAACACAATGAATAAATATTTCAGTTGTATTGCATATGCATAAAACCCATTGATTTGCATCCGAAAGTATGATATCATATTGCTGCGGGTGAGAAACAAACGCTCATCCATGTGTGTGAAACAAAGGAGGAACAAATCAGTGAGAAACACAAACAAGCTTCTGAGTGCGGTATTGGCGCTGCTGCTGACGGCAGGTACCGGCACTCTGGCATTTGCAAAGGACTTCCATGACGTTGACGATACAAGCTACGGCAAGACCGAGATCGATATGCTGTCCGACATTGGCGTGATCCAGGGGGTCAACGACAAAGAATTTGCCCCGGACGACTATGTGACCAGAGAACAGATGGCGGCGCTTCTGTTCCGGCTCATGCTGAACAAGGACGACGCAGGCCGTACCAACACCACCAAGTTTACCGACCTGTACGAGCCCTACTACAACGGCTTCATCTCCTGGGCAAACGCATCCGGCTACATTCTGGGCACCTCTGCCGTGACCTTCGAGCCCACCGGCGGCATCACCTTCCAGGACGCCATGGCCATGCTGGTTCGTGCGCTGGGACAGGAGACGGACAACATGAACGCTGGGTACCCCTGGAGCTACATCAACGCCGGTCTCAAGCTGGGACTGGACAGAGGCCTGGAAGACGTGGCCTACGACAAGACCCTGACCAGAGCCCAGACGGCAGTGCTGCTGTACAATGCACTGACCTCGGAATATCTGGTAGGGAAGACCACCGCCAATGGACATACCTATTATGAATCCACTTCGCTGATCGAAGAGGTGTTCGGCTACCAGCTGGCAGACGCTGTCCTGACCGCCAACAATACCTACACCACCGGCACCAGCACCGTAGTGAAAAACGGCTACGTGACCCTGTCCTGCACCGACAACGATGGCAAGACCTTCTCCATGACCGTACCGTATGCCGACATGAAGCTGGATGGCGACAGCACCGCCAAGCTGGGTCAGTCCTTCCGGATCATCTTCCAGAAAAACGGCAGCAGCTACAACGTCCTGTCCGCTGTGGAAATGAGCCACACAGAGGACTTTATGGCGGCTGAAATTTCCAAAGATGAAAAGACCGTCACCATCGGCGAAGAGAAGTACACACTGGTGGACGAGTACGCCGACATTCTGTCCACCAACAACAACGAGCTGATCCTGTACGCCTACGACGACAACGGCACCTTGGAGCAGATCGAATCCATTGCCGAGCTGAAGCCGCTGTTGGGCTTCTATCGGATCACCCTGATCTACGATGCCGGTGAAGAGACCGCCAGACGAGGCATTCTCCGTGGCTTTGAATTTGGCAGCCTGCAAATCGACAACGACGGCAAGATCAACGTAGCAGACGGTCTGACTGCCGAAAAGCTCACCGGTGGTTACAGCAACCCCGACAAGGCAGCATCCGGTGACTATGTGCTGTACTACTTCAACGCAGATACCAAGGAACTGGAGATCGCCGCTCGTCTGCCGATCCACTCCGACACCGTCCGCCGGATCACCACGGATAGCGTGAAGTTAGGGGACAAGACCTACGCCCTGGGCAACGCTACCGCCGGTATCTCCGCCGCTTCCATCCGGGAACAGTTGACCCTGGGCAATATGACCCATGCCGTGATCTGGCAGGATGCTGTCATCGCCATCCACGAAGGCATCACCAAGAGCGAAGGCAGTACGTATCTGGTGGCACTGTCTGACGCCCACCGGATCTACGAAAACGGCGCCTTCCGCTACGTGACCACCGTGTCCATCGATGGGGAGACCCAGAACGTGTATGTCCAGGACGGCAACGCCAAGGCAGGCCAGGTGTACCGGTATACCGTGTCGGCCGGCACCTACACCCTGATCGCACCCAAGACCGAGGACGGCCTGATCCTGACCGGCAAGAATGCCTTCATCCAGCAGGACAAGGATCTGCACGAGATCGCTTACCAGATCGACAAGGCCGAGGACACCACCATTGCCCTGAATAGCCGCAACTACTTCACCTTAGAGCCGGGCAAGGCAACACCGGTGACTTCCATCAAGGGACTGCACAGCGTATCCTTTGTGACCGACAAGGACACCCTGATCGTGGTACAGCAGGGCAACGACATTACCACCCGGAAGGGCACCTACAACTCCACCATCCAGGTGAACGACGGTGCCACCATCACAGCCGTATTCCAGAACGAGATCGGTTCCGTGGAGACCCTGCGGTATCTGTACATCAGTGACGGCAAGCTGGGCAACTACGACGTGAACGCCGAATATGTGCGGATCCTGGCAAACACCGGCGCTGTGCTGGAAAACGGCAAGGCGTACACGGAATACACGGTGTACAACTTTGATAAAAACACCATCGAGACACGGCTGAGCGAATCGGCATCTCTGGAGATCGGCGAAGACTACCGTACCGGCAAGGACAACTGCATCACCGCAGAAAAGGCCACCCATATTCTGTCCGGTTTTGTCTCCGGCTATACCGGCGCAACGGTGACTGTAGACGGTACCACCTACCCGGTAGCAGACCAGGCACAGCTGATTTCCATCACCGACAAGCATGAGATCCAAAAGGTGTACTTCAGTGACCTGTATATGCACCACGTGGAATTTGTGGTGGAGAGAGGGGAAGTGACCCGGATCCTGCTGGGCAAGGAAGCTGCCTTCACCGCAGAGGGAAATGACAACGAGATCCACATCCATCCGGACTTTGCCATTCACCACTTTGACGTAGCCACGCTGCAGCTGACCAGCATGACCAAGGATGACGTTGCTGTAGCCACTGCTGACCTGTCCCTGTCCTTCACGGAAGACGGCGATATCCTGGTCACCGCCAAGGAAGCCTTTGCACCCGGTCACTACACCCTGACCTTCACCCTGGGCTCGTCCCGTTACGCTGTTTCTCTGACCATCCAGGCACCGGAGACAGACGCCCCCGACACGGACGCTCCTGAAACCGATGCACCGGAAACGGACGTCCCTGAGACGGACGCCCCTGAAACCGATGCACCCGACACAGATGCCCCTGACACAGATACACCGGAAACCGACGCCCCGGACAATGGCGACAAAGAATAATATTCCATAAAAAGAAAGCAGTGCCAACGCGGTGCTGCTTTTTTGTGTCGAATCCCAAAAGTGTCCCTTGCCTTTTGCACGAATATGGTGTATAATAAAGGACGGAACTACCACAATGGCAAACTCCCATGCGGACGGCGTCACCAATACCGTGTGCCGGTAGCTGCCTGTTCCGACCATAAAACAGAAACGATTTCAAGACAATATACCACAAGGAGAACCCACCATGGAAAAACGAGCGATCTCTAAAAGAATACCGGAATATCTGGACAGCGCAGTCATCTACCAGCTGTTCCTGCGGGCCTTCACGCCACAGGGGACCCTCAAAGCGGCCGAGAAAATGCTGCCCCATCTGAAGGACATCGGCGTAGATATCGTGTATCTCTGTCCCTTCTTTACGGCGGACGACGATATGGATCACGCCTATTGGAGCGCCAGACAAATGGAATGCCAACTGAACAATCCGAAAAATCCCTATCGTATGCAGGACTATTTCCATGTCGATCCGGAATACGGCACCGACGAAGATCTCCACGACTTTGTAAACGCTGCCCACGCCATGGGACTGCGTGTGATCTTTGACCTGGTCTATTTCCATTGCGGCCCTACGGCAGTATTCCTGCAGGAGCACCCGGACTTTATCAGACGAAATCCGGACGGTTCGCCCCGGATCGGTGAGTGGAAATTCCCGGAGCTGAATTTTGAAAATCCCGAGCTGCGGGAATATATGTGGTCCAACATGGAGTATTACGTCCGGGAATATGACGTGGACGGCTATCGCTGCGACGTGGCAGACCGTGTTCCCCTGGATTTCTGGGAAGAGGGCAGACGGCGTATCGATGCGCTCAAGCCGGAGCTGATGATGCTCAACGAAAGCTGGACGCCCGATATGCAGTGCATCGCCTTCGATCTTAACTACGACTTCGGACTCTCCGGTGCCTTCCAGAAGGTGCTCCGAGGAGAAGCGCCTGCGACCCATATCCGGGATTATCGTTACGGCTGCGAAAGAGACCACCTGGCAGAAAACGGCCGCTCCATCCTCTGCTTCGACAACCACGACTATGCCAACGGCGTTACGCTGGATCGGTTTGAGACCCGGTACGGCACAGCCGCCGTGGATACGATGCTGTTCCTGATCTACACCATGCAGGGCGTTCCGTTCCTGTATAACGGCTACGAGGTCGCAGACGCCAACCACCACTGCATCTGGGGCAATCGCTTCCATGGCGCAAACCTGACGATCGAATGGGAAAATGCGCTGACCGAAAAGGGACAAAAGCGTATGCAGCTGGTTCGGGAGCTGGCGGCACTCCATAAGGGGCACAGCGAGATCACCAAAGGCGACCTGCAGTACGCAGAGAGCAGTGCAGAACCGGTGCTGGTGTTCGTACGTTCCTACGGTGCAGGAAGGGCAGCGTTCCTTGTAAATATGAGCGACAAGCCTGTGGACGTAGAGACCAACGTGACCGCACACCTGACCGAGCTGGTCTATGGTCGTGGCACCACCGTAAAGATCCGGGACGGCAAGCTGTGTGCCCACATGGAACCGTACGGCTTCTCCATGATCCAGCTGATCCGATAAGGTTTCCCAAAAAGTACATCCCCAAAAAGCCAAAGCGACCGTACACCGCATGACAAGCGCACGGTCGCTTTGGCGTACGGTCGTTTTGCCCATGCCGGTACTGTCCTACCATAGCAGGCAGCAAACCAGCATCCATGGTTTTTACCCTTTGCGCTCTCCGCTGTTTCCACGGTCGAATGCCGGATTCCAGCCGTAGAAATTCTGCGCATCCATGTTGTCCTGTGCGATCCGCAGTGCTTCACCGAACCGTTGGTAATGCACGATCTCCCGTTCCCGTAGGAAGGTCAGCGGCTCACATACGTCCCGGTCGTCGATCAACCGAAGCAGATTGTCATAGGTCACACGTGCCTTTTGCTCTGCTGCCAGATCCTCATTCAGGTCCGCCAGCACATCTCCTTTTACCCCAATATACTTCGCATCACAGGGCACACCCGATGCAGCCTGCGGATAGACACCGGCTGTGTGATCCACAAAATACGTGTCAAAGCCGGAGCGCTGGATGTCCTCTGTGCTGAGGTTCCGGGTCAGCTGGTGCAGGATCGCACTGATCATTTCCACGTGGGCCAGCTCCTCCGTACCCACATCCGTCAGGATCCCCGATACTTCCCGGTAGGGCATGGAGAACCGCTGACTCAGATACCGTGTGGAGGCAGCCAGCTCACCGTCCGGACCACCCAATTGGGAGATGATGATCTTGGCATACCCCGGATTGGGATTTTTGATCTTCACCGGGTATTGCAGTTTCCGTTCATAGATCCACATACACGCTTCCTTCTTCCTTTCTTATTGTGCTTCGTATTCCCAAGGCCAGGGAGAACCTACCCACTGCCACCGATCACAGCCGCTTTGTCCATACATGGTCAGGGGACCATAGCGACTTTCGTATCGTTCGGTCAGCTCACGCAGGCGTGTGTTGTACCGCTGAAAATACGCCAGCGCCTGCCGACAGTTGGGATGGGTGTCCAGATACAGCCCGGTTTCATACAGCACGAAGGAGACCTGCTGGATCATGCGGTATAGCTTTTTTTGTTCGTTCATACGTCAGTTCCTCCCACAACCGCAGCCTTTTGACGCACCACACCGGGACGGATGCCAGGGAAACAATAGCCCGGTAAACAGCGTCCCACTGGACAAAGCGTCCTCCGGTTCCTGGATGCCTTCCCACGGTTGGTTGGGCACATACGCCATCGCCAGCGGAAACCCGGACAGAGGATCCACATGAGGACCGGCAATACAATTGCCTGCAATACAATTGCCCGTCACACAACCGCCAGGCGTGCACCCAGGTGTACCACCGGGCATATCTATACTGCCGCCGGAGCCGTTTTCCTGCCGCGCCGAACGATTGCAGCAGCGATTGCCGCAGCTGCTACGTCCACGATTTTCAGCCGTGGAAGGACAGCCTTGCCCGAGACGACCATTTTGACTGCAGGAACAGCGCAGGGTATCCGATAGGGCTTGCCGCAGCATCATGTCCTCCGGCATATCGGCACAACTGCCGTATTCTTTTCTGTACTCCATAGGGAG
>CAZLED010000117.1:0-6994 GCA_964558485.1 uncultured Ruminococcus sp.
CCATAGTCCCTATTATACCACATTTTGCTGAATTTGAAAATTGATTTCCGTGTAAATTTTCCTTCTTTCGCAAAAATCCCTTGACTTTCGGGGAAAAACACGGTATACTTGTACAAAAGACTTCTATTCTATACAGAGAGGTACGGATCGTATGCGACTTGCATTTGCCGGACTGCGGCACGACCACATATTTGCGGTACACAACATGGCACTCCGACAGGGAGACTACACCATCACCGGTGCCTTTGAAGCCGATCCCATGGCACGGGCAAAAGCGGAAAAGGTGGGACTCTCCTGCCGGTACCCCACCTATGAAGCGCTGCTGGCCGACGATACGGTGGAAGCGGTGGCGCTGGGTGGCTGCTACGGAGACCGGGGACAGATGGCCATCGATGCGCTGCGAGCCGGCAAGCACGTGCTGGCAGACAAGCCCCTGTGTACGTCCCTGGACGAGCTGACCAAAATCGAAGGGCTGGCAGCGGAAAGCGGCAAAAAGGTGGGCTGTATGCTGACCATGCGGTACGAACCCAAGCTGGCTGCGGTATGCGACTTGGTACGCTCCGGCAAACTAGGAAAAATTGGCAACATCAGCTTCGGTGGGCAGCATCCCTTGCAATACGGGAGACGACCCATGTGGTACTTTGAGACCGGCAAGCATGGTGGGGTGATAGGCGACATTGCCATCCACGGCATCGATATTCTCTCCTTTGCCTTTGGTATCCACGACTTTACCGTGAACGCTGCCCGGTGCTGGAACCATTATGCCACGGAAGAACCGAGCTTTGCCGATTGCGGACAGTTTATGCTGACCGGTCAGGGTGGCGAAGGGATATTGGGAGACGTATCCTATGCTGTCCCGGACGGGATCGAGTTTGCGTTGCCCATGTATTGGCAGTTCACCGTCTGGGGGACCGGCGGCGTGCTGGACTTTTCTCTTGGGAAGAACGATATTCTATTCTACGGACGTGGCAATAAAGAACCGGTGCTGCTGCCGGAAGTGCCACCCACCACCGACTACATGACTGATTTTCTCTATCTCTGCCAAGGGGAAAGCGTGCTCCTGCCGATGGAAGACGTTTTTCGCTCCACCCGGAACACGCTGCTTGTGCAGAAGATGGCAGACAATATATGATATTTTTTCAACGTGAGGTAACGATATATGCTCTACTACATCGACTTCAACCATGGTTCTCCTACCGCTGACGGTCTGACACCGGAGACGGCACGGCTGACCTACACCGATCTGGCGCTTGCGCCCGGCGACACCGTGCTGTTCAAGCGTGGCAGCTGGATCCGGGATTGCCTGTACCGCAAGGCTGGCGCACCGGGAAAGCCCATCACCTATGGTGCCTATGGAGACGGCGAAAATCCCGTGTTCATTGGTTCGGTAGACGTCAGCGATCCTGCCATGTGGAAGGAAACCAGAGAAAACGTCTGGCTGTACCAGGGCAAGCTGGACAGTGAGGCCTGCAACTTTATTTTTGACGACGGCCGCATCGGTGGTACCCTGCGCTGGGAAGAAGCCTATCTCTGCGCACAGGGCGACTGGTACGACTCCACCATGGGCCACCGTGAAGGCGGTAAGGATGGCGCCGGACAGAAGGTATTCCTATACTCCGTGGGCAATCCGGGAGAAGTGTATTCCCACATCGAATGTGCCACCTGGGGGCATCGTTGGATGTCGCTCAACCAGGACTGGACCGTGACGGAGGATCTGTGCTTCTGGGGCAGCGGCGTACATGGATTTGCCGGTGGTGCCGACAATGTGGTGATCCGGCGGTGCTCCTTCTGCTTCATCGGTGGTGCTGTGTGGAACCGACAGTTGGGCATCCGCTTCGGCAACGCCATCGAGTTCTGGGATCACGGCGAAAATATCCTCATCGAAGACTGCTACTTCAACAACATTTACGACTCTGCCATCACCCAACAAGGCAGCGGCGGTTGTCTCCCGGCCACGAACCTCATCATGCGGGGCAATCTGTTCATCGCCTACGGTATGGGTGCCTACGAAGGTCGTGACCGGATGCTGGTTGGCTCTGCCTTCAACGACAACCTGTGCATCCAGGCTGGCTACGGCTTCACCGGATTTGGCGACACCAAGCCCCGGCACTCCGAGATCTATCCCCAGCCCATGGGACACCATTTGTTCATGTGGCGTATCCCGAACCCGACGGACGGCGGCAGCTTTGAG
The DNA here is from genome assembly GCA_964558485.1 of uncultured Ruminococcus sp. Lineage (GTDB taxonomy): Bacteria > Bacillota > Clostridia > Oscillospirales > CAG-272 > UMGS1696. The sequence goes on from CAZLED010000117.1 coordinate 2,192, forward strand.
GTTGCCCGGAACCGCTTCTATGAGGCCACCGGTGCTGCCATGTACGCCATCATCGGGAAGGAAGCGGATGCACAGATGCACCTGCACGACAACACCTACTGGACCACGAACACGGATCTGTTCCAGCACGTGGGCGGCAATAGCTACAAGCCAAGCGAATTTGACAAATATACGGAAGAATACCAGGAAGACGGTGCTGCCTGGGCAGTGGAACCCGATCTGGCAGCCGAAGTGGAAGCGTGGTTTGCCCGGACCGGATGCAGCCGCAACGGGGCCCACATCTTCACCGATACCCTGCCGACACAGAAGTATTTCTTAGGCGGTACGGAAAGTGCCCTGGGCTACCAGGTGGGGGACGAGATCCATTTCCACCTGACCCTGACCGATGAAGGCAAGACCATCACGGCACCTGCCTACAAGTACGAATGCTGGGGTGAAGATGGCTCGCACGACAGCGGTCTGGTCGTTGGGGAAAGCGCCACCTTCGACTACACCACTTCCCTGTCCAAGCCGGGCTATGTGCATCTCTTTGTGCAGGCCGCCGACGAACACGGTGTGCCGCTGCCGGGATACGATGCCTTTGAAGGTGGTGCGGCTGCCGGATTTGACACGCTGCGCAAGATCGGCGGCGAACCGGCGGACTACGATGCCTGGTGGCACAAGGTGATCACGGAGGAACTGGATTCTGTGGCGCCGGTGGAACTGGAAAAGAAGGAATTTGCCTGCGGTGACCCCGGAGACGTTGTGTATGACGTAAAGATCGCCTGTGCCGGGCCTATGCCGGTGTCCGGGTATCTGCGTTTGCCTCGCCATGCCGAACCCCATTCTCTGCCCATTCGAGTCAGCTACATGGGCTACAGTGTCATGGGTGCGCCGATCCCGTCGAAGGACCATGCCATCCAGCTGTCCATCAATCCCCATGGCTTTGCAAACGGTCTGACTTTTGAAGAATATGCCGAAATGGCAAAGGAAGCACCCTACGCCGACTTTGGCTTCCACAAGGAGCTGAACGAAAAGCCGGATACCGTTTACTTCAAATATATGATCCTGCGGGCTATGCAGGCGGTGCGGTACTGCAAAACACTGGAGCTGTGGGACGGCAAGACCGTGATCGTGTCCGGCGGCAGTATGGGTGCCTTCCAGCCTACCCACGTGGCAGCCTTCGACAAGAGCGTGACCAAGCTGGAGATCCAGGTGCCGTGGATGTGCGACCTGCGTGGCATCGAAGGTGGCAGACTCCGTGGCTGGAGACCCGATCCGGCTGTGGGTCTGGACTACTTCGACACCGTAACGGCCGGCGCACGTGTGACCTGTGAGACCCACATCACGGCTGGTCTGGGGGACTATGTTTGCCCACCGTCCGGTGTCACGTCCCTGTACCACGCCATTCCGGCCGAACGCAAGACCTTAGTGATGCTGCAGAACAAGACCCATCCGTACACGGCTCCGCTCTGCGACACCTGTCGGGTCAGCACCATCAAATAAGCGGCCATGGATATATCGAAGTTAAAGCTATACCTCGGAGATGCGGCGCTATACAAAAAGATGGCCAAGATCGCCATTCCGGTATCGCTCCAGCAGCTCATCACCGTGGGGATCAACCTGATGGACACCATTATGCTCAGCAGCATGGGAGATGCACAGCTTTCTGCCTCTTCCTTAGCTGGGCAGTTCATCAACCTGTTTCAGATCTGCTGTATGGGCATTGGCATGGGTGCATCGGTGCTGACCTCACGATTCTGGGGGATGCAGGACAAGCATTCGCTGAAAAAGGCCGTCACCATCATGCTGCGGTTTCTTGTGGTCTTTGCCGGTGTGTTCACCATAACGACTATAGCCGTGCCCTCTCTGATCATGCGAATCTACACGCCGGAGCAGTCGCTGATCGACTATGGCGTGATCTACCTGCGCTGGATGATCCCGACATATCTTTGCATGGGACTATCGCTGACCTGTACCATCGTGCTGCGTACCGTGGGACAAACGCTGATCCCGCTGGTTTGCTCCATCTGCGCCTTCTTTGTGAACGTGTTCTGCAACTGGGTGTTCATTTTCGGTCATCTGGGTGCGCCACGGATGGAGATCGGCGGTGCGGCGCTGGGTACGCTGATCGCCCGGATCTTCGAGCTTGCCTTCATCGGAGGATATTTCTTCTTCGTGGACAAGCGGATCCGGTATCGGCTCAAGGATGTTGTCATGCACACCGGAGATCTGGTACGGGAATATTTCCGGGTCAGCATTCCGGTGCTGATCAGCGACTCCCTGTTGGCGCTGGGCAACAATGCGGTTGCCATGATCATGGGTCGCATCGGCAAGGCGTTTGTAGCTGCCAACTCTGTGACCACGGTAGTACAACAGCTTTCGTCTGTGCTGACCACCGGGATCTCCAACGCCAGTGGGATCATCACCGGGCACACCATGGGCGAAGGCGATACGGAAAAGGCACAGCGGCAGGGATACACATTCCTCTTCATGGGCTTTCTCATTGGCTGCGTAGCGGCACTGATCATCCTGCTGCTCCGGGGCCCCATCATCAACTATTACGACGTTTCGGCAGAGGCCAAAGAGATCGCCTGGGAGCTGATGGACGCCATTGTGCTGATCATCATCTTCCAGTCCATGAACTCCATTTTGACCAAAGGGGTACTGCGTGCCGGCGGAGATACAAAATTCCTTATGGCAGGAGACATTCTGTTCCTGTGGGTAGCGTCGATCCCATTGGGGTACCTGGCCGGGATCGTGTTCCATTGGTCGTCCTTCTGGATCTATGTGATGCTGAAGATCGACCAGATCATCAAATGCGTCTGGTGCTTCTTTAGACTGCGCAGCGGCAAGTGGCTGAAAAAGATCAAGCAGGCCGGCGCATGAGAAACGTAAGAAAACAAGTGCGAACAATCAAAAAAGGAAATGATATGGATGCGTTTACCATAGGACTGGACATTGGCACCACCTCCATCAGCGGTGTCAAACGGGATCTGACCACCGGAGCCGTTCTGGAAACACGGACGGTCGATAGCGAAGCGGATCTGCCTGCCACACGTGCCGGAGAGCATATCCAGTCTCCGAAAGAGATTTTGGCAAAAGTATATCGTCTGGCCGAGGCGCTGGACGGGGACCGTGCTGCCGCCATCGGTGTGACGGGACAGATGCATGGGATCCTGTACGTGGACAAAATGGGAAATGCCCTCTCACCGCTGTACACCTGGCAGGACGATCGTGGGGCAGCGTATTGCGAGACGATCCGGGAGAAGACCGGCTATCGTCTTTCTGCCGGATATGGGCTGGCGACCCATTATGCTCTTCTGCAGGAGCATGGGGTACCGGAGAATGCTGCCCACCTTTGCACCATCATGGATTATGTCGTCATGCAGCTGTGTGACCGAACTACACCTTTGATCCACGCCACCAATGCGGCCTCGCTGGGGCTGTACGATCTGGCACAGGACCGATTCGATCTGGATGCCATAGGCAAGCTGGGGATCGATGACACGTTGCTGCCGGAGGTGACCACAGACTGCACCATGGTGAAACAGAAAAATGGGCGACCCATGGTGGTTGCCATTGGAGACAACCAGGCGGCGTTTCTGGGCGCTGTCACCGATATGACCCACACGGCACTGGTCAACATCGGTACCAGCAGCCAGATCTCCTTCGTTTGCCCCAAGGATGCACCCATCCACTACGGCTCCATCGAGACACGTCCCTTTCTGCCGGACCTGCGTCTGCACAGCGGATCGGGTCTTTGTGGAGGACGAGCCTATGCACTGACCGAGCGATTCTTCCGGGAATATGCGGTGGCTTTGGGTCTGCCGGACGAAAAGCGGTACGATGTGCTGAACCGACTGGCAGCCAACGGACTGACCGAGGGCAATATCCCATTGGTTCGCACCACCTTCTGTGGCACCAGAGACGATCCCGGTCTGCGTGGCCTGATCGCCGGATTGGGTGAGGACAACTTTACCCCATCGGCTCTGGCTGCCGGTGTGCTCCTGGGCATGGCAACGGAGCTGTACGAAATGTTCACCGCCGCAGAACACGACCACATCGAGCAATTGGTGGCATCTGGCAATGCGGTACGGCAGAATCCCACGCTGGTGCGGTGCATCGAACGGGTCTTCGGACTGCCGGTGACCGTGTCTGCGTATCGGGAAGAAGCCGCCACCGGTGCCGCCAAGTTTGCTGCCATGGCGCTGCAGACGACCCAATACTAACCAATTTCAACGAGGTATAGAGTATGTTACCGATCATTTTACAAAACAAGCCCTGGTGTCTTGTCTTTCCACTGGTTGCGGAGGAGTGCCAATTCCGGTATGAAAAAGGCGGTCGTGCTGTGCTGGAAGCCACCTATGCCGAGGGACAGCTTTGCATCGATGCCTTCTTTGCCGGACACGAGGAGCCGCTGTCTCTGGTCGCCGATGCGGCACCGGGAGATACGATCCGATTCGTGTACTACCCCTGGCGCATGGAGCTGTACGTGAACGACACCATCGTGGACGAAGAATGGCCCTATGGGGATCCGTTGCTGGCTGAGGGAACGCTGGTACACTGTGCCGATGCACTGTCTCTGGAGCCGGTGCCGGAAAAGGAAACGGAGCCCGATGTGCTGGGCAGCTTTACGAATGCCGAAGGATGGAAACCGGGCAATGGTGTGTTCGTGGGCGACTGTATGCCCTACAGCGATGGGGAGCGGTACCACGTGCTGTACCTGAAGGACCGGCATCACCACCACAGCAAATGGGGCAAGGGTGCGCACCAGTGGGAACACCTTTCCACGGCCGATCTGGTACACTGGGACATCCATCC